>NZ_JBHXDQ010000044.1:0-77656 GCF_042725875.1 Streptomyces sp. NPDC127038
GGGGGGGGGGCCCCGGCGGGCCCCCGCCCCCTCGGGCGTGTGGTGGACGCGGGTGTCAGCCCTCGTTGAGCTCGGCCGCCACCAGCTCCGCGATCTGGACCGCGTTCAGCGCGGCACCCTTGCGGAGGTTGTCGTTGGAGACGAACAGCGCGAGGCCGTTCTCGGCGGTCTCGTCCTGCCGGATGCGCCCGACGTACGAGGCGTCCTTGCCGGCGGCCTGGAGGGGCGTCGGGATGTCGGACAGGACGACACCCGGGGCGCCCGCGAGGAGCTCGGTGGCGCGTTCGGCGGAGATCGGGCGGGCGAACCGGACGTTCACCTGGAGGGAGTGGCCGGAGAAGACCGGGACCCGGACACAGGTGCCGGAGACCTTGAGGCCGGGGATCTCCAGGATCTTGCGGGACTCGTTGCGCAGCTTCTGCTCCTCGTCCGTCTCGTTCAGACCGTCGTCGACGAGCGAACCGGCGAAGGGGAGCACGTTGAAGGCGATGGGGCGCTTGTAGACCTGCGGCTCGGGGAAGTCGACCGCCTCGCCGTCGTGGGTGAGCGCGTCGGCCTCGCCGACGACCTTCAGCGCCTGGCCGTGCAGCTCCGCCACACCGGCGACGCCCGAGCCGGACACCGCCTGGTAGGTGGCGACGATCAGGGCTTCGAGGCCCGCCTCCTCGTGCAGCGGCTTGAGGACCGGCATCGCGGCCATCGTCGTGCAGTTCGGGTTGGCGATGATGCCCTTGGGGCGGTCGGCGATCGCGTGCGGGTTCACCTCGGAGACGACCAGCGGGACCTCGGGGTCCTTGCGCCAGGCGGAGGAGTTGTCGATCACGACGGCGCCCTGCGAGGCGACCTTCTCGGCCAGCGCCTTGGAGGTGGCGCCGCCCGCCGAGAACAGCACGATGTCCAGGCCCGAGTAGTCCGCCGTGGAAGCGTCCTCCACCGTGACCCCGTCGACGACCGTCCCGGCCGAGCGGGCCGAGGCGAACAGACGCAGTTCCTCGACCGGGAAGTCCCGCTCCACGAGGATCTTGCGCATGGCTGTGCCGACCATCCCGGTGGCTCCGACGATTCCGACCCTCACGGCGACTCCCTTGACGTGCGTTCTACGTGGTCCAGCGCTTCCATCATGCGTCTGACCGGGGCCCGCGTGTCCAATCCTTTCGTCGCGCGGCTCACAGGCTGGGACGCGGCCGGGCGCGCCGCGGAGCCCGATCCTGCGGCGCCGGGGCGTCCGGGTACGAAGAAATGGCCCGGTGACGGAGAGGCACCGCAAGCCGTACGGTGCGGACGCCGGCGCGACCGTACACCCGGTGTGACGTACGACTCGCACAGGACCGAACGTTTCGCCCGGCGCCGGCGTCGTAGAGGGGACGCGGGGAGGGGAGGGGTGGCTGTGCTGCGGAGAAGGCCACGTCGGGAAGCGGGGGCGGACGATCCCCTGGACGCGACACAGGAACGCCGGGTGCGGGCGGTGCTCGCGCTCGGGGGCGTGCCGCAGGCGGACCTGCCGGACGGGGTACAGCAGGTCCGGCTGCGGCTGCTGGAGCGGGCCGCCAAGGGCGACGAGGCGCCCCGGGACGTGTCCGCCTGGGCCGCGGTCGTCGCCTCGAACCTCGCCATGGACTGGCACCGGGCCAAGCGCCGGCAGGAGCGGCTGGGCGAGCGGCTGGCCTCGCTGCGCCAGCTGGACCGGCCCTCCGACGAGGAGACCAGCGTGCTGTCTCTGGCCGTCGCCCAGGGCTTGGACGAACTGCCCGACGCACAGCGCCAGGTCCTCGTCCTGCGGTTCTACGCCGATCTGCCGGTGCGGGACATCGCCGAGGAGCTCGGTGTGCCCGAGGGCACGGTCAAGAGCAGGCTGCACACGGCGGTCCGCGCCCTGCGCGCCCGCCTGCACGAGGACGAGGTGGTGTGACGTGGCCGAGTACGAAGGTCTGGACCCGCTGCTGGCCGCGATCACGGACGAGGAGCTGCCCGAGGGCGCCCGCCACGACGTCCTGTTCATGGCCGAGCACCGGGCGGCCGCCGCGGACCTGGACGCGCTCAGGGAGCAGCTGGTCGTCATCGGGGACGCGCTGGCGGACTCCGGGCGGACGGAGGGGCGGGCCGGCGGGTCCCGGAGCGTCCGCGGCTCCGTGAGGCCCGGCGGGGGCGGGAGATCCCCGGCGTCGCGGAGGTACGGCGACGGGCGCCCCGGGAGCAGCCCGGGCAGGCGCTCACGGCTCCGGGTCGCCCTCGCCGTCGGGGCCGGGACCCTGGCCGCGGCAGCGGTGGCCTCGATGGTCGTCGGGCTGGGCCGGCTGGTGACGCAGGGGTCGGGGGACAGGGCGGACGAGAAGAGCGCCGCCGCCGGAGCCAAGGCGGACAGCGGCAGCCGCGCCTCGCTCAGCGCCCCCGGCTACATCGCCTGCTCCCGGCTCCTCGTGGAGGGCACGGTCACCGGGGTGACCCCGGTCCCCGGCACCACGCGGGACCGCGTCACCCTGGACGTCTACCACTACTACAAGCCGGCCACGGGCGAACGGAAGGTCACCTTCCTGATGGACCGGAACGTCGTCCCCCGGCTGCACCGGGGCGAGGAGGCCCTGATCGGCATCCAGCGGCACGCCTCGACGCCCGACATCTGGACCACGGGGGAGCAGGCGATCGCCCGCGAGCGGTCCTGGATCGTCAAGGCGCTGCCCGAGTCCCTGGACGCGAGGTGCGCGGAGTGACCCCGGGCGCGGGGGCACGGGAAAGGGCGGGCGTCCGTCGCCGGACGCCCGCCCCGGATCCCCGGGCCGCTCCCGCGGCCGGGGGTCACACCGCTACGGCGTGACCTTGTCGATCTTCACGCTGCCGAGGCCCGCGACCGTGCCGCGCGCGTTCACCAGCTGGACCTGGCCGAAGAACTCGCGTCCCTCGGGCGCCGCCGCGGCGGCGGTGACCGAGCCGGACACCGTGGCCGAGGCGCCGGTGGCGAGCTTCACCGGGGTCGAGTCGTCCACCGAGACCGTGCCGAGCGCGGTCGAGAAGAACACGTCCCGGTAGTCGTAGGCGGTCGAGCCCGAGGGGACGGAGTAGCCCGCGACCTCGATGGTGTACGTCCCGGCGGCGGGGTTGGCGATGGAGACGGCCTCCTCCGAGTCGCCGTCCGCCGACTGCCCGACGACGGTCCCGGCGGCGTTCTTCACCGTCAGGTCGAGGTCGGCGGCGTTGTCCGACACGTTGCCGATCGCCACGTCCAGCGAAGAGGCACCCGCGGGCACGTCCACCGTGGTGACCTGGGTCGCGCCCTCGGTGATGGTCGGCCGAGCGTTCTTGGACGAGCCGAGCGGGCCGCCCTTCAGCCTGCCGTCGAGCGCGGCGAAGTTGTTCTTCACGGTCCAGGAGGCGGTGGCCGGGGTGCCGACCTTGGCCTCGGGGACCGTCACCACGGCCGGGTCGAAGGCCGCGCCGAGCACGGCGACGTCCAGCTTGTACGGGTTGTCGAGCAGCGGCGAGGTGCGGCGCGCCTCGACCTCGACCTCCCAGACGCCGGGCTGCGGGTCCGCGTACGAACGCACGTCGGGCTTGCAGCCGTTGCCGTCGAGGTAGTTGTTGTAGCAGTACGGGGTGCTGGTGTTGTCGACCGGGACGCCGTACGGGTGGATCGCGATGAACCGGGTCTGGCTCTTGTCCTTCAGCCCGCCGATCGCGACCTCCAGGGACTTGGCGCCCGCGGGGACCGTCACGAAGTACGAGGTGGTGCTGTTGCGCTGCACCGAACCCGACGCGCTGTAGGTGTACTTCAGCGGGGTCGAGACCACGACGGTCGACAGGATCTGCTTGTCGACGCCCTCGGTGCGCGGGTCGTCGACCTCCAGGATCGCGCTCTTGAGCCCGGCCGACCGCGGCGCGGCCTGGACCTTGACGGTGACCGGCTGGTTCAGCGGCAGGTTCACCTCGTCCTTGCCGAGGATCCGGAAGGTGTCGCCGGCGTTGTTGGCGAAGGACAGCTCGTGCCGCACCGGCCGGTCCGGGCCCGAGGTGCGGGTGACGGTGATGTCGTACGTCTTGCGCTGCCCGGCCTTGAGGCCGCCCTCGCGGTCGTACAGGCCGGTGCCGAAGCCCGGGGTCTTCAGCGCGTAGTCGATCGCGGTGTCGACCGGCGCCTTCACCGTGTAGTCGTGGGCGGTGGCGCCGTCCTTGATGGCGTCCCAGGCGTCACCGATGTCGATGAGGCCCGCGCCCTCCTCGTAGGCCTGAACGCCCTTGATGTGGTGGGCGGTCGAGGTCAGCGCGGTGCGCAGGGTGGCCGGGGTGAGGCTGATGCCCTTCTGCTTCGCGGCGCTCAGCAGCAGCGCCGAGGCGCCCGCGGCCTGCGGGGAGGCCATCGAGGTGCCCTGGAGCATCGAGTAGCCGGCCGGAAGGGTGTAGCCCGCCTCGGCGACCGGGGAGCCCGGCATCCAGGTCTGGGTGGAGTTGATGGACGCGCCGGGCGCGCTCAGCGTCGGGGTGAAGCCGCCGTCCTCGCGCGGGCCGCGCGAGGAGAAGGGCAGCATCGCGTACTTCTTCTCCACCTGCGAGCCGTAGTTGGAGGCCCAGGTCTCCTTGGAGATGGTCGCGCCGACCGAGATGACCTTGTCGGCCAGGCCCGGGTCGCCGATGGTGTTCGCGCCGGGTCCGGAGTTGCCCGCGGAGATCACCAGCTGGACGCCGTAGGTGTCGATGAGCCGGGTGTAGAGCTCGGCGCGCGCGTTGTTGCCGTCGTTGAGCGCGGGCAGACCGCCGATGGACATGTTGACGATGTCCACACCGCGGTTGGCGACGAGGTCGATCATGCCCTCGGTGAGCGCCACGTTGGTGCAGCCGCCGGTCCAGGTGCAGGCGCGCGAGGAGACGATCTTCGCGCCGGGGGCCGCGCCGTTCATCTTCCCGCCGAACAGGCCGTTGGCGGCGGTGATGCCGGCGACGTGGGTGCCGTGCTCGGCCTCGATGACACCGATGTTGACGAAGTCGGCCTTCTTGCCGATCCAGGACCCGCCGTACGGGTCCATCGGCACGTCCTTGCGGATCTCGACGACGAACGGCTGCCGCTCGACGACGTCCGTCGCCGGGTTGTCGGTGCCGAAGTAGCCGATCTGGAAGCCGTCCTTGTACGGCTTCATCGGCGTGTCGTCGGTGAAGTCGTTGTTGTTGTTCAGGTCGACGGTGACCGTGCCCGCCGCCGGGTCGTAGAGCACGCCCCAGGCGTCGGTGGTGTCACCGTCGCGGTTCGCGTCGCCCGCGGCGTCGCCGCCCGCCGTCGCCGACTCGCGGAAGGTGCTGATCTCGTACGAGCCCGCCGGCGCCGTCCACGTCTTGCCGCTGTACGTGAAGGTGGGCCCGGCCACGGGGGTGACCATCGGGCGCCAGGTCGCGTCGCCGTCGAGGATCGGGTCCGTCGAGGTGACCCAGTCGACGATCTTGCGCTCGCCGGTGGTGGTCTTCTGGAGCGCGGGGTGGCCCAGGTCGACACCGGAGTCCAGGATGCCGATGGTGACGCCCCGGCCGTCCGCCTTCGGGTGGTCCTTGACGAAGTCGACCGCGCCCGTCTCGAAGGAGGGGTTGTACGGGTTCTCGGCGGGGGTGTTCTTGCCGGGACCGGGGTAGGTGGCGGCGGTGGAGGCGTTGCTGCCGTGTTTGGCGGTGTCCGCGCTCGGGGCCGGGTCGTCCAGCGCGATCTCCTGGCGCAGGTCGATCCCGTGCACCGAGGGAAGCTTGGCGGCGGCGGCGATGGCCGAGTCCGCGCGGCTCGTCGGTACGGTGGCGCGGACGTAGCCGAGCTTGTCGTAACTGCGGCCCACCGAGCCGCCCTTGACGGCGTTCAGCTCCTCGGCGACCTGTTCGGTCTGGCCGGGTGCCGTCGCGATCATCATCGTGACGTTCTTGTCGCCGTTGGCCTTGGCCTCGGCGAGGAGGTCGGCGTCGTTCGAACCGAGTTTGGCGGCGGCGGACTTGGTGCCGGGATCGGCGGCGGGCGCACCCGTGTCCGCGGAGAAGGCCATGGGTATCGGCCCGGCCGCGGAGAGCGCGGCCACCAGGCCCGCTGCCAGGGCCAGGCGGGCCACGCGTCTCGCGCCCGATATGGGTGCGCGCTGGGGGTCGGAGATCATCTGCATCCCTTGTAGGTAAAGGAACGAGCGTGGAACGGCCGGTTCCGGCGCTTCTTGTGGGACCGGTCGCATCAGTCCGGAATGTGAGCCCGGATGACCGCTCAGCTTTACCCAAGGGGCAGTTGTTTGGGGAGAGTTGACCAAGCAGGGATGAACGCATGGCGTACTTCCGCCACACGTCATGCCGTCGATGACACGCTATGAGGGGATATCGCGGACGCCCCGGCGTCTCGCTTTGTCGATTCAGCTCTCTTTCGTGCGCGCGTAGTGGCGGGACGCCTTCGCGCGGTTACCGCAGGCCGCCATCGAGCACCAGCGGCGGGTGCCGTTGCGCGAGGTGTCGAAGAAGTGCAGGACGCAGGCCTCGTGGGCGCAGCGGCGGATGCGGTCGGGGGCGGTCTCCAGCAGGTCGAGGTAGTCGCGCGCGGCGAGCCAGCCGGGTCCCCAGGAGGGGTCGTCGAACTCCGGTGTCCCGCCAGGTCCCCGCTCGGTCAGCGTCAGCCGGACGCGTCCGTGCGCGAGGACGGCGTCGACGCGGGCGGCGGCCTCGGCCGGGAACCGGGGGTCCTGTCCGCCGGCCGGGGTGCGGGGGGTGTCGACGGCGGCGCGCAGGGCGTCGCGGGCTTCGAGTGTGTGCCGCAGGACGGTGTCGTCGGCGGGGAAGCCGAGCCCGTTGCCCGCCAGCCAGATCGCGAGACCCCCGGTGTCGGCCAGCAGGTCGCGCACCGCGCCCTCCTGGACCCAGCGGGTGTTGAGCAGGTCGAGCGAGACCGGCTCGCCGGTGAGCGGGCGGGGGTCGGGGCCGGTGGACATGGGGGTCTCCCTTCGCTGCTAACCGCTCAAGGGTAGGTCACCGGTTGACGCTGTCGATTCTAACTCCTAAAGTCGATGACAAGGGTTAGCCCTTCGATGGGGCGGCCACCGGCAGAAAGGCACCGTCATGACGCTGCGCACCGGCCACGTCGGCCTGAACGTCACCGACCTCGACCGCTCGCTCGCCTTCTACCGCGACGTCCTCGGATTCGGGGTGCTCGGCGAGGGCAAGAGCGGGGGCGAGGGCGGCGACGGGGAGCGGCGGTACGCGTTCCTCGGCCCCCTGTCCGGCGACGGCCTCCCCGTGCTCACCCTCTGGCAGCAGGCGGGCGGCGCCTACGAGGGCGGTCTCGCGGGCCTGCACCACCTCGCCCTCGAAGCCGAGTCCGTCGAGCGGGTCAGGGAGTACGAGACCGCCCTGCGCGCGTACGGAGTGACCTTCGCCCATGACGGCCTGGTCGCCCACGGCGAGGGCTCGGCCTCGGGCGGCATCTTCTTCCACGACCCGGACGGCACCCGGCTGGAGATCTTCGCGGCGAGCGGCGCCGAAGACGCCCCGGCACCGCACGCGTCCGCGCCGACCTGCGGTTTCTTCTAGCTCGGGGAGCGGTCATGACGTATCACTCCGGCTCGCGGGCGATCCAGGACCGCGTGGGCGTACGGGACCTCGCCGACCACGTCGGCCGGGCCGTGGGCCAGGGCATCCGCCCGGTCGCCGCGGCCTTCCTCGAACTCCAGCCCATGCTGGTCGTCGGCGCCGCCGCCCCCGGGAGCGCCACCGGGGCGGAGCGGGACCCCGATCCGGCGGGCGGCGGGGTCTGGGCCTCGCTGCTCACCGGGGCTCCGGGATTCGTCCGGGCCACCGGGGCCCACCGGATCTCGGTCGCGGGCGGCCTCCCGGCAGGCGATCCGCTCACCGCGGCCCTCGCCGCCGAGGGCACCGCCGTCGGCACCATCGCCCTCGACCCGCGCACCCGCCGCCGGATGCGCCTCAACGGCCGGGTCCGGCCGGGTCCGCGCGGCTTCGCGGTCGAGGCCGAACAGGTCTTCGCCAACTGCCCCAAGTACCTCCAGAAGAGGGAGACCTACGAGACGGTCGCCGGACGCGCGGCGGGAGTTCCCCGGCGCGGAACGGAACTCACGCCCTCCCAGCGGGAGTTCGTCGAGGCCGCCGACACCTTCTTCCTCGCCACCGTCCACCCGCACGGCGCCGACGCCAGCCACCGCGGCGGCAACCCCGGCTTCGTCCACGTCGACTCGCCCGGCCGGCTCAGCTGGCGCGACTACCCCGGGAACTCCATGTTCCTGAGCCTCGGCAACCTCACGGCCGACCCGCGCGCCGGCCTGCTCTTCCTCGACTGGACCTCGGGAAGGGTGCTCCAGCTCACCGGCACGGCCCGCACCGAGTTCACCCCCGACGGCGGACGCACCGTCCGCTTCACCCTCGCCGGGGCCGTCGAGACCCCCGCCGCCAGCCCGCTGCGCTGGTCCCCGCCCGCCTACTCCCCGGCCAACCCGGCGACCCCCTGAACGGGCGGGCCGTACACCCGGATCCCCCCGGATCCACCCGCCGGTTCCACCTCCCCTACCCCGAAAGATGAACACGGAGTGACCCCCCACCGGCCGTTCGGAGGGCACTCCATGGACGCCCAGGGTGCGCCGAGATCGACGTACGGTGATCGGCGTCGCCCGTTGCCGTCCAGTTAACGCGCAGGTCATCCCCAGTGCCAACGATCCAGTAGAAGCGGGGAGTTCGCCAGTCGAACACCCCGCGGCCACTGCCGCCGCGTTCGCACTCGGGGAGACCGCGCCATGCCGCGCACACGCTCTGTCGCCACCGTACCCGCCCTCAACCGCCGCACGCTGCTGGCCGCAACCGGAGCGGTGTCCCTCACCACGGGGCTCGGCCTGGCCCTGCGCCCGCAGGCCCCGGCGCACGCCACGACCGCCGGCCAGGCGCCCGTCGCCGACTCGCTGGCCCGCTCCCAGGGGCAGGCCGCGGCCGGCCGCACCGTCCCGGCCACGTTCGCCCCGTACACCCGCGGCACGACCCTCAGCAGCGTGGCCACCCCGCGCTCCGGCTCCACCGGCTACCGCCGCCTCGGCGACGGCCCCGGCTGGAAGCGGGTCGTACGCGACGAACTCGCCGCGGCCAAGACGGGCCGGGCCGACCGGCGCACCGCGCTCGCCGCGTTCGTGCAGCTCACCGACCTGCACCTGGTCGACGCCCAGCACCCGCTGCGCCCTGAGTTCCTGCGCGCCCAGAACAAGGGTGCCTGGCGCCCGCAGGAGGCGCTGACCGTCGCGGGCGCGGTCTCGCTGGTCGAGCGCGTCAACTCGCTGCACGGAGCTCCCGTCACCGGTTCCCCGCTGCACTTCGTCATGACCACCGGGGACAACACCGACAACAACTCCAAGACGGAGCTCGAGTGGTTCCTGAAGGTCATGAGCGGGGGCCGCATCACCCCCAACAGCGGTGACCCGCGGCACTACGAGGGCGTCCAGTCCAGCGGCCTGAAGGGCTACTGGCAGCCCGACGCGGCCCTGCGCGACGTCGACAAGCAGCTCGGCTTCCCGCGCATCCAGGGCTTCTTGGCGGCCGCCATCCGAGAGCTGCGCAGTCCCGGCCTGAACGTGCCCTGGTACTCCACGGTCGGCAACCACGACGCGCTCCTGATGGGCGTCTACGGAGCCCGCGGCGACTCCTACCTCACCGGGTTCGCCGTCGGCGGCAAGAAGCTGATGTCGTTGGACCCCGCGACGGGCAGCGCGCTCGCCAAGAGCATCAAGAACGGCACCAGCCCGAAGGGCGCCGTGTTCCACGACCTGCTCAGGGCGCACACCCGCCAGATGCGCTCGGTCACGCCCGACGCGAAACGTGCCCCGTTCACCCCCGCCGAGTACATCAAGGCCCATCTCGACCCGGCGAACACCGGACCGGGCCCGATCGGTCACGGCTACTCCTCCGCCAATCTCTCGGCGGGCACCCAGTACTACACGTTCCGCATCGCCGACGACGTCATCGGCGTCAGCCTCGACACCACGGACCCCGGCGGCCACTACGAGGGTTCCATCGGCACGGCGCAGCTGCGCTGGCTGGAGAAGACGCTGCGCGAGAACGCGGACTCCTACGTCGTCGTCTTCAGCCACCACACCAGCAAGACGATGCGCAACACCCAGCCCGACCCCGCGCACCCGGCCGAGAAGCGGCACGGCGGCCAGGAGGTCGTCGCCCTCCTCGCGAAGTACCCCAACACCCTGGCCTGGGTGAACGGCCACACCCACAAGAACGAGATCGTCCCGCACGCCGCCGCCGGCAACCGGTCCTTCTGGGAGATCAGCACCGCCTCCCACGTGGACTTCCCCCAGCTCGCCCGCGTCATCGAACTGGTCGACAACAAGGACGGCACGCTCTCCCTGTTCACCACGCTCATCGAGTCCTCGGCCCCGCACGCCACGGACTTCTCCGACCTCACCCAGACCGGCCTCGCGGCCCTGTACCGCGAGCTCTCCTTCAACGCCCCCGGCGCCCGCACCGACCTCGCGGGCACCTCCCGCGACCGCAACACCGAGCTGATCCTCAAGAAGGGCTGACCCCGGCGACCGGCTGACCCCGGCGAAGGGCCGATCCTCCGGAAGGCCGAAAAAGGATCAACCCGCGCCGTCCGGGCAACCCGCCGGCGCCCCCTCCGGTCCGTTCCCCCGACCGAGTCCGACAGCGAGACGGGGACGACATGAAGGTACGTACGGCACTGGTGGGGGCGATCGTCGCGGGGGTCGCCGTGACCCAGGCGGGCGTCGCGGCGGCGGCGCCCGCGCGGGGCGGCCACACACCGACGCGGACGGCCATGGAGGCGGCCGTGCGCGACGGTGTCCCGGGGGTGACGGCGACGGCCGTGGACCGGCACGGCACCTGGTCCGCCACCACGGGCGTGGGAGACCTGCGGACCGGCGCACCGCGCTCCGCGGCCGACCGCTACCGCGTCGGCAGCATCACCAAGACGTTCGTCTCCACCGTCCTGCTCCAGCTGGAGGCGGAGAAGCGGCTGTCACTGGACGACACCGTGGACACCTGGCTGCCCGGCGTGGTCCACGGCAACGGCAACGACGGCACCAGGATCACGGTCCGCCAGCTCCTCAACCACACCAGCGGGATCTTCAACTACACCACCGACGAGGACTTCGTCGCCGCGCACTTCGCCAAGGACGGCTTCTTCCGCCACCGTTACGACACGCTGACGCCGCAGCAGCTCGTCGCCGTCGCGATGGCCCACGAGCCGGACTTCGCCCCGGGCACGTCCTGGAACTACTCGAACACGAACTACGTCCTGGCGGGCATGGTGATCGAGAAGGTCACCGGCCGTTCCTACGCCTCGGAGATCCGCGACCGGATCATCAAACCCCTCCGGCTGCACGCCACGTCACTGCCGGGCACCCGGGCGACGGTCCCCGGCCCGCACAGCAGGGCGTACTCCAAGCTGGCCGACACGACGACCGGACCGACCTACGACGTCACCTCGCTCAACCCCTCCATGGCCTCCTCGGCGGGCGAGATGATCTCCGACAGCGCCGACCTCGACCGCTTCTACAGCGCCCTCCTGCGCGGCAGGCTCCTGCCGCCCCGGCAGCTCAAGGAGATGAAGTCGACGGTCGCCGTCGACGGAGCCCCGAACGGCGGCTACGGCCTCGGCCTCCTGGAGGAGACGCTGAGCTGCGGCGTCCGGATCTGGGGCCACGACGGCGGGATCCACGGCTCGACCTCCGTGGCCGTCACCACCGCCGACGGCCGCCACTCCCTCGCCCTCAACTTCGACGGCGACTGGACCGGCAACCCCGAGGCCGTGGTCGAGGCCGAGTTCTGCGGGACACCGCCGACGGCCCGGCGAGCCGCTCCCGGCGTGTTCGGGGCGCGCCGCTAGACGTCGGCTCCGACGGCGAAGTCCACCTCCGCCGTCCCGACGGTGCTCCCGCGCCGGCCCGGCGCGCGCTGCTCCTTCCAGTACAGGTTGGTGTGGGCGACGACCAGGGCCGGGGCGGGGGCGCCGTACGCGGTCAGGTCCTCCGTGGTGTGGGCGTCGCCGACCAGCGTCACGTCGTACCCACGGGTGAAGGCGCCGTGCAGGGTGGAGCGGATGCACATGTCCGTCTGGGCGCCGGTGACCACGACATGGCCGACGCCCCGCTCGGCGAGCAGGGCCTCCAGACTGGTGGCCTCGAAGGAGTCGCCGTAGTTCTTGTGGACGACGGGCTCCGCCTCCTCGCGGACCAGCTCCGGCACGTACTGCCAGGACTCGCTGCCGTACTTCAGACCGTCGTCGGAGTGCTGCACCCAGATCACCGGCACCGCCCCGGCGCGGGCCCGGGCGACGAGCGTCCCGATGTTCGCGGTCACCGCCTCCAGGTCATGCGCGGTGTCCACCACCCCGCGCTGCATGTCGATCACCAGCAGTGCCGTGTTCGGGCGGTCGGGCAGGGTCGTCATCGCGCTCTCCTGTCGTTGTCTGCGGCTCGTCCCGGCGGGAGCGTCCGGCCGGACCGGGCCGGGGAACCCCCGCTCGCACCACAGTAGATCGAGGCACCGACAACGCCGCCGGAACGCGGGAGGGGGCCCACGCGAACAGGCGTGGACCCCCTCCCTCCCCTCCGGGCACCGCCCTGTCCGTCACGACCGGGGCAGCACCACGACATAGGCGGCCGGATCGCGGTCGTTCGCGGCCATCAGCGCGGTCCGTACGACGGCGGCCTGCTGCTCCATCGCGTTTCTGAGTCCGCGGGGCGTGACGTGGACGACGGTGATGCCGAGCCGCTCCAGGTGCTCGCGCCTGCGGGCCCGCTCGGACTCCTGCGCGTCGGCGCCCCGGAGCGGTGTACGGGTGTCCAGCTCGACGGCCACCGCCTGCTCGGGCCAGTACGCGTCCGCTCCGCCGAGGCGGGGGCCGCCGGGCAGCCGCAGGTCGACGTTCCAGACCGGGTCGGGCAGCCCGTGCTCGAAGACCATCCGGTACAGCCGGTTCTCCGCGATCGCCCTGCCCTCCGCCACCAGCGAGTCCACGGCGTCCACCACGTGCGGCCGGTCGAGCAGTCGGGCCGCCGTCAGCTCCTCCACGACCGAGCGCGGCTCGCAGTAGCCCCGCCGCACCGCCTCCGTCAGCAGCCCGCGCACCGCCTCCGGGTCGGCCGACTCCGCGACCGCGTCGGCCAGCGCGCGGGGCACGGCGGCCACCGGGACCCCGGCCACGTACGACGGCGCGGGCAGCACGGTCGTGCGCACGATGCGGACACCGTCGGCCGAGCGCAGCCGGCGCAGCCGGGGGACCAGCACGTCGATCGTGCCGAGCGAGGACAGTGGTGGGGCGCAGGAGAAACCGTGCAGGGCCAGCGCCGCGAGACCGGTGATCAGCGCTTCCGGGTGGGGCGGGCGGGTCCACGACTCCTCGGAGCCGGGCTGGGCGGGGACATGGGGCGCGGTGCGGGCCGAGGGGGGACGGGCGGTGTAGAGCAGCGCCGCGTGCAGTCGCTCCTCGGGGGTCGGCGGGCCGGGACGCAGCAGGTACACGCCGGGGAGGATCCGCTGCCAGGGCCCGCCGGTCCGGCACCGCTCGTTGGCGTCCGCGGTGGTCACGCCGCGGACGCGCAACTGGGCGGCGGTCAGGACCCGGTGCCGCACGGGGGACGAGGGGCGGAGGGCGCGGGGGGAGAGCGGGGCGCTGTGGTTCATGGTCCAGGGGGTTCCCGCCGGGCCACCGCGTTCTAACCGCTGTTACCCGCCCGTCGGCGAATCGGGACAACCGCTCCCGAAAGCACGCATGTTCGACCTGCGGAAGCCGCTGGTCCGGCCGCGTGTTCATAGGGGTTACGGCTCTGAATACCTCCATCTCGTAACCAATCCGCGCATCCGATCAGTTGATCAACTCATCGCCGCAGGAGGCAGGAATTGAGGAGGCAGGAATTGAGGAGGCAGGAATTGAGGAGGCAGGAAAGAGGAAGCGGGAGGGAGGAGGGCTCGGGGGCGGTGGACGGCGAAGGGCACCGGACGCCCGTGGCGCCGGTGCCCTCTCCGCGGGTCCCGTCCGGGCCCCGTCCGTACCGTGTGATCAGCCCGCGGCGGCGATGTCACGGGCCTGCGCCCGCAGCGCCCGCGCCAGATCGTCCCGCGACTCCAGCACCAGCCGGCGCAGCGCAGGCGGCGCGTCCTCGTGCTCCGTCAGCCAGGCGTCCGTCGCCGCCAGCGTCTCGGGCGAGTCCTGGAGCGAGGGGAACAGCCCCCGGACCACGTCCATGCCGATCTGGATGGACCGCTCCGCCCAGACGCGGTCGATCGCCGCGAAGTACTTGGCGGTGTACGGCGCGAGCAGGTCCCGCCGGGAGGGCTGGCCGAAGCCGGAGATGGTCGCTTCGACCAGGGCATTCGACAGCGCGTCGGACTCCACGACGGCCGCCCACGCCTGCGCCTTGACCGCCGCCGAGGGACGCGCGGCCAGACAGCGGACCTGGTGCCGCTTGCCGGACGCCGTGTCGTCGCGGGCGAGTTCGGCGGCGAGCGCGGACTCGTCGGCGGCACCCCGGGCGGCCAGCGGCTCCAGGAAGGCCCAGCGCAGCTCCTGGTCGACCGCGAGTCCGTCGATCTTCGCCGTCCCGTCCAACAGGCCCTGCAGCAGCTGGAGATCGGCCTCGGATGAGGCGGCCACGGCGAAGAAGCGGGCCCAGGCGAGCTGGTGCTCGCCCCCCGGCTCGGCGAGCCGCAGTTCCTTCAGCGCGCCCTCCGAGAGCAGCACCCCGCCCTCCTCGCGCCAGCCCGGCGCCGCGTAGTTGACGAGCGCCGAGTTCGCCCAGGCGTGCAGCATCTGCAGGACGCCGATGTCGGACTCGCGGCCCGCGAAGCGCAGCACCAGGGCGATGAAGTCCCGGGCGGGCACGATCCCGTCGCGGGTGAGGTTCCACAGCGCGGACCAGCACAGCGCCCTGGCGAGCGGGTCGGTGATCTCGCCGAGCGCCTCGCGCAGCGTGGCCAGCGAGCCCTCGTCGAAACGGATCTTGCAGTACGTGAGGTCGTCGTCGTTGACGAGGACGAGCGCCGGAGCCTCGGCGCCGGCCAGCTCGGTGACGACCGTGCGGGGCCCGTCGACGTCCACCTCGGCGCGCGCGTACCGCACGAGGGGACCGTCGCCGTCCTCGCGGTGGTACAGGCCCACGGCCACCCGGTGCGGGCGCAGTTCGGGGTGGGACTCGGGGGCCTCCTGGAGCACCGCGAGCTCGGTGACGCGCCCCTGGGCGTCCAGGATCACCTGCGGGGTGAGGGAGTTGACGCCCGCGGTCTGGAGCCAGGACCGCGACCAGGCGGCCATGTCCCGTCCGCTCGTCTCCTCCAGCGCCGACAGCAGGTCGCCGAGCCGGGTGTTCCCGTACGCGTTCCGCTTGAAGTAGCGGCGGGCGCCCTCCAGGAAGGCGTCCTGCCCGGCGTACGCCACCAGCTGCTTGAGGACGGAGGCGCCCTTGGCGTAGGTGATGCCGTCGAAGTTCAGCTTGGCGTCCTGGAGGTCACGGATGTCGGCCGTGATCGGGTGGGTGGACGGCAGCTGGTCCGCCCGGTAGGCCCAGGCCTTGCGGCGGTTGGCGAACGTGATCCAGGCGTCGGTGAAGCGGGTCGCGCCGACGTTCGCGAACGTGCCCATGAAGTCGGCGAAGGACTCCTTCAGCCACAGGTCGTCCCACCAGACCATGGTGACCAGGTCGCCGAACCACATGTGCGCCATCTCGTGCAGGATGACGTTCGCCCGCGACTCGTACGAGGTCTGCGTCACCTTGCCGCGGAAGATGTACTCCTCGCGGAAGGTGACGAGCCCCGGGTTCTCCATCGCGCCGAGGTTGTACTCGGGCACGAACGCCTGGTCGTACTTCCCGAACGGGTACGGGTAGTCGAAGTGGTCGTGGAAGAAGTCCAGGCCCTGCTTGGTCACCAGGAACACGTCGGCGGCGTCGAAGTGGGGGGCCAGGCCCTTGCGGCACATCGCGCCGAGGGGGATCTCCAGCTTCGTACCGTCGTCGAAGGTGCGGGAGTAGGAGTCCGTCACATAGTGGTACGGGCCCGCCACCACGGCGGTGATGTACGTCGAGATCGGCTTCGTCTCGGCGAACTTCCACACGCCGTCGGTGAGTTCGCCGGCGCCGTTGCTCCACACCGTCCAGCCCTCGGGGGCCCGCGCCTCGAAGCGGAACGGCGCCTTGAGGTCCGGCTGCTCGAAGTTCGCGAAGACGCGCCGCGAGTCGGCGGGCTCGTACTGCGTGTACAGGTACACCTCGCCGTCCTCGGGGTCGACGAAGCGGTGCATGCCCTCGCCCGTGCGGGAGTACGCGCACTGCGCGTCCACGACCAGCTCGTTCTCGGCGGCCAGGTCCTCCAGCCGGATCCGGGAGCCGTCGAAGACCTCGCCCGGGTCGAGGTCCCTGCCGTTGAGGGAGACGGCCGTCACACTCGGGGCGATCAGATCGGCGAAGCTCGCCGCGCCCGGCTCGGCGCAGCGGAAACGGAGCGTGGTGACCGAGCGGAAGGTGCGGGGCCCGCCCTCCGGCCCGCCGGACTCCGTCTCCCCGACGGCCGAGCGCAGGTCGAGGAAGACGTCGTAGCTGTCGACGGACAGCAGTGCCGCCCGCTCCTGGGCCTCGTCGCGGGACAGGTTCTCACCGGGCACGGCTGCACTCCCTCATGGCGTCATAGACATGTGCGAACAGGGCGATCCTGCCATGTGCTCCTCACGGCGGGCACCGCGACGGCGATGACACCGGGGAATCGCACGGGCGCGCGGGAATGGCGCGGCCGAGTGCCGGTGTTTGCCAGGGAAACACCGCGTTCCGAGGAGAGCCATGCCCGAGCAGACCGTCCAGACCGTCCAGACCGGTACCGGCAGGACCCCCGTCGACTTCTGGTTCGACCCGCTGTGCCCCTGGGCCTGGATGACCTCGCGCTGGGTGCTCGAGGTGGAGAAGGTCCGGGACATCGAGGTCCGCTGGCACATCATGAGCCTGGCCGTCCTGAACGAGCCCAAGCTCGACGAACTTCCCGACCACTACCGCGAGATGCTCGCGACCACGGCCTGGCAGTCCGTCCGGGTGGTCACCGCCGCCTGGCAGAAGCACGGCGAGGACGTCCTCGGCCCGCTGTACACCGCGCTCGGCACCCGCTTCCACAACGAGGGCGCGGGCCCGACCAAGGAGGCGATAGCCGGCGCCCTGGAGGAGGTGGGCCTGCCCGCCGACCTGATCGACTACGCCGACCAGGAGGACTTCGAGTTCGACGCCGAGCTGCGCGCCTCCCACAAGGAGGGCATCGACAAGGTCGGCCAGGACGTCGGCACCCCGGTCATCGCGGTCCCCGGCTCCGACGGCGGCCAGCTCGCCTTCTTCGGCCCGGTCGTCACCCCGACCCCCAAGGGCGAGGACGCCGCCAAGCTCTGGGACGGCACGCTGATGGTCGCATCGGTGCCGGGCTTCTACGAGATCAAGCGCACGCGGACCGCCGGGCCGGACTTCAGCAACCTGTAGGCCGCGGGCCGGGGAACCCGGAGCCCCGGGTCACGAGGCCCCGGGCTCCGGGAAGTCGTCGCCGTCGCGCCAGTTGCTCCAGCGCTGGAAGCGGCGGCAGCCCGGGCGGGTGCAGCGATGGTAGGCGGCCGGATCGTCCACCTGTTTGATCCGGCGCACCTCCTCCTGCTCCTCCCGGGTCAGCCTGCGGAACGGCTGCAGCGGACCTCCGCAGTTCGGGCAGCGCACGACCACGACGACACCTCCGTACGAGAACCGTCTTCGCCGCTGCGGACGGGAGGCGGGGAGGGAACACCCGGGTGCCGACCGCCGGCCCCGCGAGCGTAGACGTTCGCGGGGCCCGCGACGGGTGAACCGGCCGACCGTGTCCGGGGACTTCCCGCGCAGCGCCCGCGGGCCCGGCCCGACCTGGATACTCCGCCTCATGAGTACAACGAGCCGCACGACGACCCTCCTCCTGGTCCGGCACGGTCAGACCGTCTGGCACGCGGAGAACCGCTACGCCGGAGTGAGCGACGTCGGCCTCACCGAGGAGGGCCGTGCCCAGGCGGAGGCCCTCGGCCGCTGGGCCGCCGCCCACCCCGTCGACGCGATCTGGACCTCGACCATGTCCCGGGCCGTCGCCACCGCGGAGCCCGCCTGTCGCGCCCTCGGACTCGTCCCCCACCGCGAACCGGGCCTGCGGGAATGCGACTTCGGGGTGCTGGAGGGCCGCACGCTCGCCGAGTTCGAGCGGGAGAACCCGGTCCGGGCCAAGGCGTACCGCGCCGATCCGGTGTCCTACCCGTTCCCCGAGGCGGAGGATCCGCGCACGGCGGCGGCCCGGGGAACGCGTGCCCTGCGCCGCGCCGCCGACGCCCACCCCGGCCGGCGCGTGCTGGTCGTCGCCCACAACACCCTGCTGCGCCTGGTGCTCTGCAAGGCCCTGTCCGTTCCGCTGGGCGAGTACCGGCGTGTCCTGCCGGGCCTGCGCAACGGGGCGGTCACCGAAATGCGGATGGAGGACGGGGCCGCCGCCCTGATCTCGCTGAACGTGCCGTGCGAGCCGTGACGGGACGGCCCCCGCGAGCGTGGTCCTCGCGGGGGCCGTCCTGCGGTCCGTGTCCCTCACCGGGGCCGCGGTGGTGTCAGCCGGCCACCGGGGTGTAGTGCGAGGCGTCGCCCTCGATCGAGCGGCTCTCCTCGCCCTCGACGCCGACCGGCACGTCGCCGGCGACGGTCACGCGGTGCAGCCGGCGCGGCTGCCCGTCGTAGTTGTCGATCGCGTAGTGCTGGGTGATCCGGTTGTCGAAGAGGACCAGCTGGTTCGGGGACCAGCGCCAGCGCAGGACGTTCTCGGGCCGGGTGACATAGGCCTGGAGCAGGTCGAGGATCTTGCGGGACTCGCCCACCGACAGCCCGAGGATCCGCTGCGCGAACCCGCCGATGAACAGGCCGCGTTCACCCGTCAGCGGGTGGACCCGCACGACCGGGTGCGCGGTGCGGAACGTGATGGAGGTGAACTGGGCGCGCTGGGCGGCCTGTTCCTCGTCGATGCTCTCGTCCGGCACCGCGTAGTCGTAGTCGTTGGTGTGCTCCGCCCACAGCGTGTCGGCGAACGCGCGGAGCGGTTCGGGCAGATCGCGGTAGGCGGCCGCGGAGTTGGCGATGAGCGTCTCACCGCCGTACGGCGGGACGGTGATGCTGCGCAGGGTGCTGGCCTGCGGCGGGTTGAGCACGAAGGTCACGTCGGTGTGCCAGTGGTTGGCGCGGCCGCGCTCGCTGTCGACGGGCAGCACGTTCGGGGCGCCGTCCACGGCGGCCACGGTGGGGTGCGCGGTGGTGAGGTCGCCGAAGTGGCGGGCGAAGGCCTGCTGTCCCTCGTCGTCCAGGTCGACGTCGTCGAAGACCAGCGCCTTGTGCTCGTTGAGCGCGGAGCGCAGGGCGGCGGCGGTGATGTCGTCCAGCGGCTTGGAGATGTCGACGCCCAGCACACGGGCGCCGATGTGCGCGGTGACCTTCTGGATCTCGATGTCTGTCATGGGGTGCGGGTCCTTTCGGGACGGCGGATCGGGCGGGCGGTGGTGGTCGGTGCGGTGGTGGCTTCGGGGTCCGGTCCTGTGGGAGGTCCGGTCACGTCCTCGGTCACCCCGAGGGCGGAGAGCAGGCGTTCGCGGTACTCGCCGAGCAGCGGGTCGCGGTACGAGCGGGGGTGCGGGCGGTCGATGGACAGGTCGAGGCCGATACGGCCGTGGTCGAGGACGAGCACCCGGTCGGCCAGCACGATCGCCTCGTCCACGTCGTGGGTGACGAGCAGCACCGACGGCCGGTGGCGTTCCCACAGTTCGCGCAGCAGGACGTGCATACGGATCCGGGTGAGCGCGTCCAGCGCCCCGAACGGCTCGTCGGCCAGGAGCAGTTCGGGTTCGCGTACGAGCGAGCGGGCCAGCGCGGCGCGCTGGGCCTCGCCGCCGGACAGCTCGTTGGGCCAGGCCCGCTCACGCCCCGCGAGGCCCACCTCGGCGAGGGCGGAGCGGCCCTTCTCCGCGGCCTCGCGTCCGTCCGTGCCCAGCAGGACGTTGTCGAGGACGCGGCGCCAGGGCAGCAGCCGGGAGTCCTGGAAGACGACGGACACCCGTTCCGGCGCGGTGAGGTCGCCGCTCCCGGCGACGCCGTGGTCGAGGCCGGCGATGGCGCGCAGCAGGGTGCTCTTGCCGGAGCCGCTGTGGCCGAGCAGGGCGGTGAACTGGCCCGCGGGGAGGTCGAGGTCGACGCCGTCGAGCACCGTACGGCCCTCGAAGGACCGGGTGAGCCCGCGCAGCCGGACCGTGTCGGAGCCGGTGCCGGAGGGGGTCAGCCGTTGAGTGTGCGTCGCCACGACAGCACCTTTCGTTCGACGAGACGAACCGCGCTGTCGGAGACGAGCCCGAAGATGCCGTAGATCAGCAGGCCGACGAGGATGATGTCGGTCCGGCCGTAGTTCTGGGCCTGGAACATCATGTAGCCGAGGCCGCTGGTGGCGTTGATCTGCTCCAGGACGACCAGGGAGAGCCAGGAGGCGGTGACGCCGAGCCGCAGTCCGACGAAGAAACCGGGCAGCGCGCCGGGGATCACGACCTCGCGGATGAAGCGGAGCCTCGACAGCCCCTGGACCTCGGCGAGTTCCACGAACCGGTGGTCGATGCCGGACAGCGCGGAGTGCAGGTTCAGATAGATCGGGATGTAGACGACGATCGCGATGATCGCGATCTTGAAGGTCTCGCCGATGCCGAGCCAGAGGATGAACAGGGGGATCAGACCGAGGGTCGGGATCGCCCGGTTCAGCTGCACGGTCCCGTCGATCAGCGCCTCCCCGATCCGGCTGAGCCCGGACGCGAGGGCGAGGACGACACCGGCGGCCAGGCCGAGCGCGAACCCGTATCCCGCGCGCTCCAGGGACGTCAGCACGTCGGTGGGCAGGGTGCCGTCGGTCCACAGGTGACCGGTGGTCCTCAGCACCGTCCAGGGCGCGGGGATCGCGCCGGGATCGAGCTGTCCGGCGGCGGACGCGAGGGCCCACAGGGCGAGGAACAGCGCCGGACCGACGAGCCTCGAGGCGGGCAGCCGCCTGCCGGGCGCGAGCGTGCGGCGCCGGGGGGCCCGGCCCCGACGGGACGGGCGAGTGCTCCTCTCCGCACCGGGGGCGGTCGCGGTGTCTGGGGCAGGCGCCGCGGGGGAGGGCCGCGCCGACCCGACGGGGGTCGTGGCCGGGGGTGTGGTCTCGGTGGTCATCGCCGTCACCTCCGGTATTCCGCGGGGACGGCCCTGGCCGCGAGGGCCTCGAAGCGCCGGTCGAAGAGCGAACCGACCTTGAACCCCTTCACGAAGCCGCCCTCCGCCAGCAGATCGGCGGTCTCCTGCTCCCACTTGATCGCCTCGTCCCAACTCGGCGGGAACAAGGGCTTGTTGGCCAGAGCGGTGATCGACCGTGCCTGGCCGAGGGTCAGGTTCTGCGTCTTGACGTAGAACTCCTCGTTCCAGGCGTCGGGGTGCTCGTACGCCCACACCTGGCCCTTGGCCCAGCGCGGGATGTACGCGGCGACCGCGGCCGCCTTGGCCCGGTCGGCCAGCACCGAGGACGGCGCCCAGAGCAGGTTGAGCAGGTCCACCACGTCGGTGGTGATGGTGTGCGCGCCCTTCGGCCCGTACTGCTTGAGATAGGCGGGCGCCTGGCTGTTGGCGAGCGGGGCGATGTCCACCTGGCCCGCCTGGAGGGCGGTGAGGAACTGGTTGCTGGTGAGCGGTACGAGCTTCACGTCGCCGTAGGCGATGCCGGCCCGCTTCAGGGCGCGGAGCAGGACGACACCCTGCGCCTGGCCCTGCGAGAAGGCCAGCTTCCTGCCCTTGAAGTCCTGCACGCTCCTGATGTCGCTGCCGGGCTTCGTGGCGAACAGGTAGTTGGGTTTGCGGGTGATGCCGATCGCGACGATCTTCGCGTCGAGGCCCTGGAAGTGTGCCTGGATCGGCGGGATGCCCGCGTTGTTCCCGACGTCCAGGGACTTGGCGCGGAAGGCGTTGATGACATCGGGACCGGCGCCGATGTTCACCCAGTCGGACACGGTGAACGGCAGCCCGGTCAGCCCGGCCAGCTTGAACTGGAGCTGCTGCACGCCCTGGTACGAGGCGACCTTGAGCTCGGTTCCCTTCGGCACCGTGTCGGACAGCGGTGCCGACAGGTCCTCCCGGGACCGGGTGCCGGCCGCGCCGGCACCGGCGCAGCCGCTCAGCCCGGCCGCGGCCGCGAGCCCGAGGAGGGAGGACAGGAACACCCGCCGGTCCGCGCCGGGCGCGGACAGCGGAGAGGAGGGGCGGGGCGGGCGTGCGGACACTGGTGGCATGGGAGGACTCCGGGTTTTCCAAGTGGCGGGAGGGCGCGCGCGGTTCCGGGCAGGGCGAAGCCGGAGGGACGGCGGGCGCGCCGGGGACACACGCCGGTGGCCTGCCCGAGGGGACGGCCGGGGCGGAGGCGGCCGGACGACGGGCGGGGCGGTACCGGACGACCGGACGCGGGTACGACGGATCGGCGTCTCAGCGGATCGACGTCGTGAGAAGGGGGCCGGAAGGGCCGATGACCCGAAGCCCGTGACGTTCGCGTCAGGGGCGGGTCAGTGGCGAGAGGTCAGCAACAACGTGTGCGTGCGACCCGCATCAGGTCGACCACACGGCACTTGGTGAGCGGAACCTGCACCCGCGCGCTGCTCATGCCGACGATGCTCCTGTCCGGCAACGAGGCCTGTCAACATTCGGACTTCCTGAATTAATTGACCGCTGGTGGGGAGCCCGCGGCGCCCAGCGGATCGCGGTACAGCACGTCGAGCACGACCGACCCGCCCGCCACGGCCAGCACCGAGTCGGGGAAACTCGTCGGCACCACCGCGGACGCCCGCTCCGGTCCCACCGCCTCGCGCAGCGCGGTGAGGCAGTCCTCCCGGTGGATGGCGCCGATCTCGGTGACGACGACCGTCTCCGGGTTGAGCACGTCGAGCAGCAGCCCCGCCGCCCGTCCGACCATCCGGGACCGCCGCGTCAGCAGTTCCACCGCCAGCGGGTCGCCTGCCGCCGCCGCGGAGACCACGTGCATCGGATTCGAGCCGTCCGTGACGCCGTGCTCCCGGGCCCGCCGGCACAGCGTCAGTTCGCTCAACTCCGCCTGGAGGCAGCCCGTGCGGCCGCAGTCGCACCGCTCCGAGCCGCCCGGCAGCGGCAGATGGGCTATCGCGCCGGCCTGCGAGCGGGGCCCGTAGTGCACCTGGTCGTGGGTGGCGAAGGCGGCGTCGACCACGTTGCCCGCGAACAGGTGCAGCACGCTCCGGCCGCCCCTGGCCCGCCCGAACAGCCGCTCCCCGTTCACCAGCGCCCTCGCGTGCCCGTCCACATGGACCGGCAGCCCCGTGCGGGCCCCGACCCGTTCCCGTACGGCTACGTCGCGCCAGCCCAGCAGCGGGTGTTCCACGATCGTGCCGGAGCCGGGGTCCACCCAGCCGCCGGCCGCCACCCCGACGCCGAGGGCGGTCCGGCCGGGCACACCGGCGAGGAGCGCGACGATCGCGTCGGCGGCGTTCGCGAGCACGAGGTCCGGCTCGGTGCTGTCGTGCCGCAGCCGCCTCTCGGCGAGGACCCGCCCGCGCAGGTCAAGCAGCGCCACCGTCGTATAGGGCACCGCCACGTGCACCCCGCCCACGACGAAACGGGAACGGTCCAGGTCGACCGGGAGGTGCGGCCGCCCGACCCCGCCCGACCTGAGGGGCGCGGCGGCCTCCCGGATCAGGCCCCGCTCGGTGAACCGGGCGCAGTAGTCGGTCACCGACGCCGGGGAGAGCCCGGTCAGACGGGAGATGGTGCTGCGCGCCACCGGCCCGTGTTCCAGCACGGACCGCAGGATCACGCTGGCGCTCGCCCGGCGCCGGTCGTGGACGGGGGAGGGAGGGGAAGCGAAGGGGGGTGCCACCGTACTGGCCATGGGGTTCGTCCTCGGGAGCTGGTCCGGCCGGGCGCCGTCACCCGCGCCGCGCCGCAACGGGTGCGCCGCGCGCGGGGTGTGGTCCGCTGGGGTCTTCCGCCGTGGTCTCGTCCCGGCGGGCCGGATCCGCTCCGTCCCGCCTCAGGACGGGCGGCGACAGGTGGCGGTGCCCTGGCGTCGCAGGTCGACGTAGCGACGCGACGCGAAGTTCAGGGCCTGGGGAACCATGGGGGAAGGGTAGGGGGTCGGCCGGGGCACCTGCCAGAGGCGCCCAAGGACCGGACAGCCGGGCCGGGATCCCCACCCGCGGTCCGGAAGGACCGGCGGAGTCTTTGGTGAGTCCCCACAGTCCCCGCCCCGGGGCGTCCCGTAGCGGAAACGACTCCACCTCAGTGACCAGCATCACCTTCGGGCGGGTGTACCGGCCACTCTTTGTAAGGAGCCCACCAAGCCCCGGAACCGCGCTTTGTCGATCGCTGACGGTGATCACCCGGATGCCGCTGGGATAGCGTCGCCGTGTTCCGCCCTGTCCTCCCCCGAGCTCCCCCCGAGCCATGGGGGTGTCCCCGTTCGCCGGAGTCCTCATGAGCACCGCTGTCGCCACGCCCTCCCGCCCCGGCGAGGTCCTCGCCGACCTTCTTCCGGCCTCCCGCGTCCGTGACGCCGCCCTCGTGCTCGGCGGTGCCGCCCTCACCGGTCTCGCCGCCCAGATCTCGCTGCCCGTCCCGGGTTCCCCGGTGCCGGTGACCGGCCAGACCTTCGCCGCGCTGCTCGTCGGCACGGCGCTCGGCGCCCGCCGCGGCCTCCTGTCGCTCGCGGTGTACGCCGTCGTCGGCATGGCCGGTGTCCCGTGGTTCGCGGGCGGCGGCTCCGGCGCCTCGGCCCCGTCCTTCGGCTACATCCTCGGCATGCTGCTCGCCTCGACCGTCGTGGGCGCCCTGGCCCGCCGCGGCGCCGACCGCTCCGTGCTGCGCATGGCGGGCACGATGCTGCTCGGCGAGGCGATCATCTACGCGATCGGCGTGCCCTACCTGGCCCTGGCCACCGGCATGTCGGCGAGCGCGGCCCTCGCGGCCGGCCTCACCCCGTTCCTGATCGGCGACGCCCTCAAGGCCGCCCTGGCCATGGGCATCCTGCCCACCGCCTGGAAGCTCGTCGACAAGAAGTGACGCCGTAGCTCCGTACGCGAAGGCCCGCCGGGCAGGTCGACGACCTCACCCGGCGGGCCTTCGCGTGTCCCGGGCGCGCGCACGGGAAGCGAAGGAGGGGCCCGCGGCGATCGCCGCGGGCCCCTCCTCACTCAGGCGTCGGTGGCGGGTCAGGCGCCGACCTCGGCCTGGGTCTCCTCGCGGGAACCGCTCACCGGCGGCTCCGCGGAAGTGCGGGCACCCGCGCCGGCCTTCTGCCGGACGAAGGCGATGACCAGCACGATCGCCGCGACCAGCAGCGACAGCAGCACGGTCTCCCGGCCGTCGTGTTCGGTGTCGGTCAGCATGTAGCCGAGCACGAACACGATCATCGCGGCCGTGGCCCAGGTCAGATACGGGTAGAGCCACATCCGCACGACGAGCTTCTCCGGCGCCTCGCGCTCGATGATCTTCCGCATCCGCAGCTGCGAGAAGCAGATGGCGAGCCACACGAACAGGGCCACCGCGCCGGAGGAGTTGACCAGGAAGAGGAAGACCGAGTCCGGGAACTTGTAGTTGAAGAAGACGGCCAGGAAGCCGAACGCGACCGAGACGAGGATGGCGGTCATCGGCACACCGCGCCGCGTGGTGCGGGCGAACGCCTTCGGCGCGTCCCCGCGCCGGCCGAGCGAGAAGGCCATCCGGGAGGCGGTGTACAGGCCGGAGTTGAGGCAGGACAGCACCGACGTCAGCACGATGACGTTCATGATCTGACCGGCGTGCGCGATCCCGAGGGAGTCCAGGGCGGCGACGTACGAGCCCTTGTCCTTGATCGACGGATCGTTCCAGGGCAGCAGCGCGACGACGACGAGGATCGAGCCCAGGTAGAACACGGCGATGCGCCAGATGATGCTGTTCGTCGACTTGGTCACGGCCCGCTGCGGGTCCTCGGACTCACCGGCGGCGAGCGTCGCGATCTCGCTGCCCATGAAGGAGAAGACGACCAGCAGCACACCGGTGAGGATCGCTCCCGGTCCGTGCGGCAGGAAGCCGCCGTGATCGGTCAGATTGCCCAGACCGGCCTTGGGGGCGTCCACACCCGGCAGCACGCCGAAGATCGCGAGCGCGCCGACCAGGATGAACGCGCCGATCGCCACGACCTTGATCCCGGCGAACCAGAACTCGAACTCGCCGTAGGAACCGACCGATACGAGGTTGGTGGCCGTCAGGACCACCATCACGATGAGCGCCCAGCCCCACTGCGGTACGCCGGGCATCCACCCTTCGAGGATCTTGGCGCCGGCGGTGGCCTCCACGGCCAGCACCACCACCCAGAAGAACCAGTAGAGCCAGCCGATGGAGAACCCGGCCCAGCGCCCGAGCGCCCGGTCGGCGTGCGCGGAGAACGAACCCGAGGTCGGATTGGCGGCGGACATCTCACCGAGCATCCGCATCACCAGCACCACGAGGGTGCCGACGAGGGCGTACGAGAGGAGGATGCCGGGGCC
This sequence comes from Streptomyces sp. NPDC127038, assembly GCF_042725875.1. Classification (NCBI taxonomy): domain Bacteria; kingdom Bacillati; phylum Actinomycetota; class Actinomycetes; order Kitasatosporales; family Streptomycetaceae; genus Streptomyces; species Streptomyces sp. NPDC127038. The sequence goes on from NZ_JBHXDQ010000044.1 coordinate 26,576, forward strand.
CGCCGTGGCGATGCCGGTGCTGGAGCCGACGAAGAGCCCGGCGCCGATGACGCCGCCGATGGCGATCATCGACAGATGACGGTTCTTGAGCCCGGCCTGGAGGCCGCCACCGGGTTCTCCGGGGCCTCCGGGGGCCTGTGCGGCCTTCGTGGGGGTCGGCTGCGAGGTCATGAGGGGGATTCCTTTGCGCCGGATGAGCAGATTCCCGTACAGAGCGCCCAACCCGTACGAGCGGTGTACGGGGCGCCCACCGATCCGTTGTAGGGGTCGGCGTACAAGTTGGTCCAGTGAAACGGAGGCAAAGGAATTCGTGAACCTTTGAATCCAGATCGTTACTTGAGGTTTTCTTGAGGTTCTGTAGGATGGCTCACACTTTTTCGGCGTGGGACCCGGCTCGGCCGGGCCGGGGAGGCCGTGTCACACTCGGACCATGCGCGTGTATCTCGGATCCGACCATGCCGGTCTCGAACTGAAGAACCACCTCGTCGAGTGGCTCAAGGCCGCCGGCCACGAGCCCGTCGACTGCGGGCCCCACATCTATGACGCCCAGGACGACTACCCGCCGTTCTGCCTCCGCGCCGCGGAGCGCACCGTGGCCGACCCGGACTCCCTCGGCGTCGTGATCGGCGGCTCCGGCAACGGCGAGCAGATCGCCGCGAACAAGGTCGCCGGCGTACGCGCCGTGCTCGCCTGGAGCGAGCAGACCGCCGCGCTGGGCCGCGAGCACAACAACGCGAACGTCATCTCCGTCGGCGCCCGGATGCACACCGAGGAGGAGGCGACGAAGTTCGTCGAGACCTTCCTCAACACGCCGTTCACCGGCGAGGAGCGCCACGTCCGCCGCATCGAGATGCTCGCCGACTACGAGAAGACCCGGGAACTCCCGCCGATCCCGGCCCACCACCCGCAGCAGCCGTAAGCCCGGACCGGCGGACCGGCCGCGCGACCGACGACGCGGCCGACCGGCCGCCGGGTGCACGTCCGACGGCCCGCCGACGGCCGGCCGTCGGACGAGCGAGACAGACAGCAGGAGGAACGGTGCCCGAGGGGCACACCATTCACCGGCTCGCGGAGGACTACCTCGCCGCGTTCGGTGGCCGCGGCGTCCGGGTCACCAGCCCCCAGGGCAAGTTCGGCGACGCCGCGGCCCTCCTCGACGGATCGGTCCTGACCACCACGCAGGCCCACGGCAAGCACCTGTTCCTCGGCTTCGGACCGCAGCGGTGGGTCCACATCCACCTCGGCCTCTTCGGCAAGGTCGGATTCGGCGGCACACCCGCCCCGCCGCCCACGGACACCGTCCGCCTGCGCCTCGTGAACGACACGGCGTACGTCGACCTGCGCGGCCCCACCACCTGCGCGCTGATCACGGACGACGAGAAGAACGCGATACACGACCGCCTCGGCCCGGACCCGCTGCGCCCGGACGCCGATCCCTCGGCGGCCTACCGGCGGGTCTCCCGCAGCCGTACGACGATCGCCGCGCTGCTGATGGACCAGAAGGTCATCGCCGGTGTCGGCAACGTCTACCGCGCCGAGGTCCTCTTCCGGCACGGCATCGACCCCTACCGCGCGGGCAGGGACCTCGGCGCCACGCAGTGGGACGCGATCTGGGCCGACCTCGTGGACCTCATGCGCGAGGGCGTCCGCAACAACCGCATCGACACCGTCCGGCCGGAACACATGCCCGAGGCCATGGGACGCCCGCCGCGCGTGGACGACCACGGCGGCGAGGTCTACGTGTACCGCAGGGCCAGCCTGCCCTGCCACGTCTGTGGCGGCGAGATCAGCACCGCCGATCTCGCCGCCCGCAACCTCTTCTGGTGCCCGGGCTGCCAGCGGGCCTGAGCCGGGACCGGACATGAACCGGAACCGGGTCTGAACCGGGCCTGAGCCGGGACCGGTCCTGAACCGGGCTCTTCGTCGGGCGCCCGGCGACGGGGTCCTAGAACCCGTGCGGCAGCCAGGGGGCCACCACCGAGGCCAACGCCACCGAGGCCTCCGCCAGCGCCCCCCGCCGCAGTTCCCGCACCCGTCCGGCGGCCGCGAGCGAGGCCAGGGACACCCCGCCCAGGTAGGCCGCCCCCAACTCCCGCGCGGTCAGGGCGAGATCAGGGGCGTCCTCGGTCCGTACGCACACCGCGCCCTTGGCGTCGCCGGTCAGCCGCCAACGCCCCTCGTTCCAGGGGCAGAAGGCGTCCTCGACCTCGAACACCACGTCCACCGGCGCCTGGTAGGTCCGCGCCTCCAGCGCCGCCCCGACCTCCACCAGCCGCACATGCAGCGAGTCCTTCACCCGAAGCTGGCAGCGGCGGATGTCGGAGACCAGGTACTGCCAGCCGTCGTCCACGGGACGGCCCCGGGTCCGCAGCGTGGACGTCAGGTCGATGTCGAAGAGGAACCGCCACAGCGCCGCCCGCGCCGCCGGGTCCAGTCCCTCCAGATCCACCATCGTCACGACCCCGTTGTGCCCGGCCGGGCCCCACTCCGGCTTGACCCGGAAGCGGGTGTACCCGACGGTCTCGCCGTCCCGCTCGGCGACCACGCACTGCAAAGGCGAGGCTCCGTTCCGCTCGCTCTCCGGATCCAGGAGCATCAGCCGCTCCCAGCCGGGCCGGCGGGCCAGCATCCCGGGCCGCTGCGGCACCAGCCGCGCGTACACCGCCTCGCAGGCGTCCAGCACCTCCCCGGGCGCCGCGTAACGCAGCCGTACGCCCTCCGTCCCGGGCGGCACGGACAGCCGCACCCGGGCGGTGTCGATCTCCGCGCTGACCGACGAGGTCGCGATCCCGTACCCGAACCGCCCGTAGATCACCGGCTCCGAGGCGACCAGGACGGCGACCGCCTCGCCCCGGGCCCGGACGTCGTCCAGCTGGCGGCGCATCATCGCGGTGAGCACCCCGCGCCGCCGGTGCGTGGCCGCCACGCTCACCATCGTGACCCCGGCCGCCGGCACCGAGGCACCGCCGGGGACCGTGACCCGGAAGGAGAAGGCACCCGCCGTACCCACACACTCCGTCCCGTCCCACACGCCGAGCGAACGGTCGTACTCTGTGAGCGCGCTCCACAGCTCGCGCTCCTCGGACGACTCCGCCACACCTCCGAACGCCCGGATCAGGTTCTCGTACCATTCGTCCCAGTCGGCCTGCCGCAGCACCCGAACGTCAGTCGTCATAGCCCATGCCTACCAGGGCAATGCGGTGCGAGCGAGCAGATTTCGCCCGGCCGCGACGGCCCCCGACCGGAACGTGCCACCGCGGTTCTCTGTGAAGTTGAGCGCTCGGAGGGGGGACAAGTAGGACCTCCCGTGCCAAGCGCCTGGTCCGATGGATAGGGTCCCGAACTAATGGCAGCAGGACGAGAGCGGCGCGCGGCGGCCGATACGTTCACGGCCCGGTTGAGGATGCAATGGCACCGGGCCCGCACAGGGCTGCGCAGATCCGCCGTGGACTACTTCCGCGGCGACGGTTCCGACTGGATCGCGCTGGCCGGCCTGCTGATCATGATCCCGGTGATCGCCTCCACCACCCTGGTCAACTCGGTGTGGTGCTCACCCGCCGCCCTGGTCCTGCCGATCGTGGCCGGCGGCCTGCTGCTGCGGCCCGCCAGCCTGCTCGGGCTGTACGCGGCCGCCGCCACCGCGCTGATAGTGGAGTCCGTGAAGCTCGGCCCGTACACCGAGGGTCCCTCCCGGGTGACACCCGGCGTGGTCCTGGTCGTGGCGGCCTGCGGCTTCTTCGGACTGCTGATCGCACAGTTCCGCAGCCGGGTGGGCGTGCCCTGGCGGCGCGGCGGCACCATGCTCTTCGACCTGCGCGAACGCATCCGCGTGCAGAGCAAGCTCCCGAAGCTGCCGGTGGGCTGGCACCGCGAGATGGCGCTGCGCCCGGCGGGCGGACAGTCCTTCTCCGGCGACTTCGTCGTGGCCGCACGGACGAACGGCGGCCGGACCCTCGAAGTCGTCCTCACCGACGTCTCCGGCAAGGGGATGGACGCCGGATCCCGCGCCCTGCTGCTGTCCGGGGCCTTCGGCGGCCTCCTCGGCTCGCTCCCGCCGCACGCCTTCCTGCCCGCCGCGAACGGCTATCTGCTCCGCCAGGACTGGGACGAGGGCTTCGCGACCTCGATCCACCTGGTGCTCGACCTCGACTCGGGCGACTACGAACTCTTCTCCGCCGGGCACCCGCCGGGCCTCCAGCTCAGCGCGGGCAGCGGCCGCTGGGAGGAGAAGGCCGCGGAAGGGCCCCTGCTGGGGGTGTACGACGGCGCCCAGTTCGACCCGGTGAAGGGCTCGCTGCGGCCCGGGGACGTGCTCATGCTGTTCACGGACGGACTGGTCGAGACCGCCGACCGGGACATCGTCGAGGGCATCGACCGGCTCACCGGAGAGGCCGACCGCTATGTCGCCGGCGGTTTCCACGGCGCCGCCTGGCACCTCATCGAGGCGGTGGCGAGGGACGTCAACGACGACCGGGCCCTGCTGCTCATCTGCCGCGACGGACTGGCCCCGGTACGCTGACCGCGCCCCGCGCCCGCCCGATCCCGGCGACGGAGGCGGCGGCCCGTACCGAGGAGACACTGATCGCGTGACCCGACCTCTCCTGACCCTGACCGAAGTCGAAGCGCTCGCCCGCGCGGCGCACGCGGACCAGACCGACAAGGCCGGCCGGCCCTACTCCGAGCACCTCCAGGCCGTGGCGGACGGCGTCCGCGAGCGCGGCGGGGACGAGGACCAGCTGGCGGCGGCCTGGCTGCACGACGCCGTCGAGGACGACGCCCTCTCCGAGGAGTGGCTGGACGAGGCCGCGCTGAGCCCCCGTACCAAGGACATCGTGCGGGCGCTCACCAAGGCGGACGGCGAGTCCCCCGAGTCGTACGCCGGACGCGTCCGCACCACCCGGGGCGCGCTGCTGGTCAAGGCCTCCGACCTGGCGCACAACTCCGACCCGGACCGGCTCGCGGTCCTCGACGAACTCACCCGCATGCGCCTGACCAGGAAGTACGCGACCATGCGGGCCCTGCTGGGGCTGCCGCCCGGCTGAACGCCGGGAAGGCCGTGGGCGCCGACGCCGAGAAGGGCGGACCCGGAGACTCCGGGCCCGCCCTTCTCGTAGTTCGTAGTTCGTAGCTCGTAGTTCGTAGTGAGAGCGTCTCGTCCGCCGGGGGCGCCGGGTGCCGGGTGCCCCCGCTAGGCGGTGGCCCTGGCCCGCTCCCGGGCGGCCTCCGTCGCGTCCCGCCTGAACGCCCACTCCATCTTCGGCTCCATCGCGAACCGGAAGATCCGCTGGACCGGCCGGGTGCACAGGACGGTGACGAGGACGGCCGCGGCGATCGTCGCGAGGGCCTCCCCGAGCGGTTCGTGCAGCCAGCCCTGGTCGAACAAGCCCGCGTAGTCGCACCCCTTGAGGACCAGGCCGTGCAGCAGATAGCCGTACAGCGTGCCCGCGCCGAGCGCCGTGAACCAGAACGTGCGCCGGGGCACCCAGGCGAAGAAGCACGCGGTGAGCAGCAGCGAGCAGGAGTAGAGCGCGAGCGTCATGAGCACACCCGTCCACCAGGAGACCCCGAGCTCCTGCGCGCTGTCGCGGTGGAAGAACCAGGCGATGTTCATCCGGGGCGCCGCCCAGTAGCTCACGACCAGTGCCGCGGCCAGGACGGGGACCGACAGCAGGCGCACCTCACGACGGCGCACGAGCTGGAAGTGCTCGGGCTTCAGGGACAGGCCGAGGACGAAGAACGGCAGGTACTGGAGCACCCGCTGGAGGTCCAGGTCGTTACCGATCTCCGGTGAGACGGACGCGACCAGACCGAGACACACGGTCAGCGGAAGCGGCCAACGGACCAGCTTCCACAGGGGGGTCGTCAGCCGCCAGACGAACAGCGCGGCCAGGAACCAGGTGAGATACCAGGGGTCGAGCAGGCTGATCTCCATGCCGGAGCCGCCGACCCACCGGCTGAAGAGGGAGTAGGCCGTCTCGAACACGATGTACGGCACGACGACGCCGGTGACCAGACGCTTCAGGCGGTCGGGGCGCATGTCGAAACTGCGGGAGAAGTAGCCGGAGATGACGATGAAGGCCGGCATGTGGAAGGCGTACACGAACATGTACAGCGCTTCCAGGATTCGGCTCTGGCCCTTCAGCGGATCCCACATGTGACCCATACCCACGAGCACGATCGCCAGGTACTTGGCGTTGTCGAAGAAGGCGTCGCGCTGTTTGGCGGGCTTGGCGGCCGAGGGGGTGCCCGGCACATCGACGGCCGTCGCGGACGGGCGGGGTGATCGCGGGCCCGGTACCCCGTCCGTCGGCTGCTGGGCCGAGGGGAGGGGTGACCTGTGGTGGCCGTGGGGTCGGAGCGAGTTGGTCACAGGCCCTCCCGCCAAGAATTCCGGGGGACGAATCTGGACCTCGCTGCGCGAACGGGGGGAGTGGCGGCGTGGAACATCTGAGGCACCCTAGCGTCGTCTGTGCGTTCTCGTAAAACGCCCGATCTCATTCCTGCTTATCGCCTGCGCGTACCCAGGATTCGGAGATGTGTGCCTGCCGATCCGCAAGGGTTCCGTATATCGATTCGCCTACCGGCGAAGGGTGTTATGTCCTGATTCTCATGGACGAATCGAGGTATATCACCTGCGGGCGACTCTGGAGAAATGTCCCGTTCGGTGATGGTTCGGGCGGCCGGAAGCCGCGCATGTGGTGTGCCTGTGGCAACAATTCGAATTGCCTGCGAACGGGATGTGTGGACATGGCAACGGTTGCCGGGAATTCACTGTCCGGCGCGCCGTCGAATTGCGCCGCGACGGCGTGTGCGTGGTGGGCTGCGGTGTCGCCGGGGGAAAGCGGTGCGGCGCAGCTCGGGTGGGGTCACGGCCCGCTCCGGTGGCCTCCCTCGGCCAACGATGCGTCACCAGCCGCATACGAGTGGCCGGTTGGTGGCACGATGGTTCTGGCGGGGGTGTGCGGGGCTGCACCTCCGGGCCGGGAGAGCGACCGACCGTAGGGTGTGATCAGTTGTGGCCATTTCGCTGTCAGTGGTGCTGCTGTTGGCGATCATCCTCGTGGTGCTGATCCGAGGGGGATCCATCAAGGCGGGACCTGCCATCGTCGCGGTGCTCTTCGGCTTCTTCCTCGCGTCGACCGGTATGGCTCCGTCCATCAACCGGTTCCTCGACTCGATAGCGCAGACCATCAACTCGATCAGTTTCTGAACGGGACTTCTCCGAACGGGCCGCGACGGCCACGGCCGGTCCCCGGATGTGAACGCCCGGGCGCGCGCCGGGCGCACACCGCCGGTCACGCGCGCCGTCGTGCTCACCCGATCGGTGGGACTCGGGAGGCGGGGCCACGCGCTTCCGTGAGTTCCTGGGGAGTGGGGGCGGACAGGCCGCCGAACCCACCGCGATCACATGTGGGCTCATCTGACACTTGAGCGGCATGTGTGACGATCGGAAGAGAGCACCCGTGGCGAGCGCAAGGAGCCGAGCCGCACAGCCCGTCGGCAGGGGAAAGGCCGTGGGCCGGCTGTCGAAGGTGTTCGCGTTCGATGCCGCAGGGCTGAACTGGCCGCGAGCGGTGGCGGTCCTGGACGCCGGGCTGGTGCCGCTGTTCGTCTTCTGGGCGATCGGACATCAGGTCTACCTGATCGGCGCGTTGTTCGGGCTGCTGTTCGCGGCACTGAGCGACCCGGGAGGCGGCTACGGGCACCGGGCACTCTCCGTCGCCGCTTTCGCGCTGGTGGGTGCCGGGGTGACCGCGCTGGCGTTCTGGATCGGGGCGGAGGCCTGGGGCTGGATGGTGCTCGCGGCCTTCGTGGTCACCCTGGCGGCCGGGCTGGCCGTCGCCTTCGGGGTCCATCGGTTCATCGACGCCATGCTGCTCAACGTCTGGTTCGTCGTCGCCCTCGGATACGAGTTCGGCATCCACAAGGCGGTCCACGTCACCAGCCACATCTGGGCCCAGGTGCTCGCCTGGAGCGGAGGCGCGGCGCTGTGGATCGCGGTGACGTTCCTGTGGTGGCTGATCCGGGGACGTACGGATCGGAGCCAGCCCTTCTCGGAGCTCCCGGGTGACAACTCGCGGAGGAAGCTGACCCCGCCGCTGATCCTTTTCGCGGTGATCCGAGCCGTGGTCATCGCCGGCACCGTGGCGCTGGCGTTCGGACTGGATCTGTCGCACGACTCCTGGATCCCGATCGCGGCCATGGTCGCGATGAAGCCGAGTCTGGAACAGGCCGCGCTCGTCAGCGCGCAACGTCTCGTCGGAACGCTGATCGGCGCGGTCGTGGCCGGGCTGCTGCTGGTGCCCACGAGCGAGCACGGACTCAGACTTTTCGCGGTCGAGCGCGGCCTTGAAGTGGTGGCGCTCGTCCTGCTGATGCACGGGGCGGGTATCCGCTTCTGGAACTACACCTTCTACAGCGCGGCCATCGCCGCGGGCGCGCTCATCCTGGTGGACCTTCCGCAGCCCTCCGACTACGCCGCCGAGGGCTACCGGCTGCTGTGGACGCTGTGCGGCGTGGGATGCAGCCTGATCGTCCTCCTGCTGGCGGGCCTGCTCGCCGGACGAACCGGCACGGCTCGACCACGGCCGACCTGATCCGACCGGCCCCGCCCGCGGCTCCCCGCGGCTCCCCGCGGCTCCCCGCGGCTCCGACGGGCACGCCGCGGGCACGGAGGGCTGATCGGAGCCCCCGGACACGACAAAGGCCAGGCGGAGGAAATGCCCTCCGGCCTGGCCTTTTGTTATCTGGAGCGGGCGACGGGAATCGAACCCGCGTAGCTAGTTTGGAAGACTAGTGCTCTACCATTGAGCTACGCCCGCACAGCACGCGCCGCAGGTCAGCGACCTGGGCACAGAAGGCATCGTAGCGGGTCGAGGGCCCCCAATGCACACCCCGTTTCCCGTCCGCGTCGGCGCTCGCGAAATGCGGCAGCCGCACTGCCTGCGGGCATGTACCCTACGTGTCGCACCGACGGGGTGTGGCGCAGCTTGGTAGCGCGTCCGCTTTGGGAGCGGAAGGCCGTGGGTTCAAATCCCGCCACCCCGACCACCGGCAGGGCCGCGCGGGATCCGCCCGGACAAGATCGCCTTTTGGGGCGTGTACCGCCTGCGGTTACTATGCAAGCTGCGTGCCCGTATGTCTGCACTGTTACGTCTCTCAAGGGCCGCGGAATCCGCCCAGGGCTCTGCCTGGTCGGCAGCGGCACGCAGCAGAATCCCCCAAGAAGTCAGCCACAAGGAGACCGAACCGTGAAGAGCGCCGTGGAGACCCTGAACCCGACTCGGGTTCGGCTCACTGTCGAGGTGCCCTTCGAGGAGCTCAAGGACAGCCTCGACGCGGCGTACAAGAAGATCAACCAGCAGGTCACGGTGAAGGGCTTCCGGAAGGGCAAGATCCCGGCGCGCGTCATCGACCAGCGGTTCGGTCGCGGCGCCGTGCTCGAAGAGGCCGTCAACGACGCGCTCCCGAAGTTCTACACCGAAGCGGTCAACGAGGCTGAGCTGAACGTCCTCGGCCAGCCCGAGGTCGACATCACCGAGCTGAAGGACGGCGAGACGCTGAACTTCACCGCCGAGGTCGACGTCCGCCCGGCCATCGAGATCCCGGACTACTCCGGCATCGAGGTCGAGGTCGACGCCATCGAGGTCAGCGACGAGGACGTCGAGAAGGCCGTCTCCGACCTGCGCGAGCGCTTCGCGTCGACCTCCCCGGTCGAGCGCGCCGCCCAGGACGAGGACGTCGTCACCCTGGACCTCGAGGCCAAGGTCGACGGAGAGGTCCTGGAGGACGGTGTCGCCAGCGGCGTCTCGTACACCATCGGCTCCGGCGAGCTGCTCGACGGCATCGACGAGGCCGTGAAGGGCCTGGAGGCCGGTGGCGAGGCCACCTTCACCTCCGAGCTCAAGGGCGGCTCCGCCGCCGGCAAGGAGGCCGAGGTCACCGTCAAGGTCACCCAGGTCGCCGCCCGCGAACTGCCCGAGCTGGACGACGAGTTCGCGCAGCTCGCCTCCGAGTTCGACACCCTCGACGAGCTGAAGGCGGACAGCCGCAAGCGCCTCGAGAACATGAAGCAGTACGACCAGGCCACGCAGGCCCAGGAGCGCGTCCTGGAGAAGCTGCTGGAGCTCGTCGAGGTGCCCGTCCCCGAGAAGCTGCTCGAGGACGAGATCAACACCCGTAAGCACAACCTCGAGCACCACCAGCTCGGCCAGATGGGCCTCGACCTCGCGAAGTACCTGGAGATCCAGGGCAAGACCGAGGAAGAGTTCGACGCCGAGACCAAGGACGCCGCGGTCAAGGGCATCAAGACGCAGTTCGTCCTCGACGAGCTCGTCAACAAGGAGAAGCTGAACGTCAACCAGGAGGAGCTCACCGAGCACCTCATGCGGCGCGCGGCCTCCTCCGGCATGTCCCCCGACCAGTTCGCCCAGGCCGTCGTCGAGGGCGGCCAGGTCCCGATGCTCGTCGGCGAGGTCGCCCGCGGCAAGGCCCTCGCGGTCGTCGTCGAGGCCGCCACGGTCAAGGACACCAACGGCGAGATCGTCGACCTGGACGACGAGGAGGACGAGACGGCCGAGACCGTCGAGGCCACCGACGCCGCCGAGGAGACCACCGAGGCCTGATAGCCCCGGCAGCAACCCTGAACGGGCCCCTGGAGACTTCACGTCCCCGGGGGCCCGTCTGCTTTTGGGGGCGCGAGGAACTGCGCGAGCGACCAGTACGGCGCCGCGGCCGCGTCCCGGCCCCCGGGCCCACGGCGGGTGCGGCCTTTCGAGGGTGACCGCGACGGCCCCGAGCCGGTGGACAAGGGCGCCCGGAGCCCTGGTGGAGCCGGCGCAGCGCATGCGCTCACAGCGAACAGTTCCCTCTGCGGGATTCCCCGGAGGGACCCGCGCGTTAGGGTCCATGAATACGAGGGCAGGGGAGTCCCCGGACGCCGCCGGGAGGCGGCGCGGAACCCGGGGTCCCAGGTTCCTGCAGAAGACGTGAGACGGCCCGGCGCCGTCGTAAGACGAGCAGGTGGATACGTGACGAATCTGATGCCCACAGCTGCCGGCGACCCTATCGGTGGTGGCCTCGGCGACCAGGTCTACAACCGACTGCTCGGCGAGCGGATCATCTTCCTCGGCCAGGCGGTCGACGATGACATCGCCAACAAGATCACGGCGCAGCTGCTGCTCCTTGCCGCCGACCCGGACAAGGACATCTACCTCTACATCAACAGCCCCGGCGGATCGATCACGGCCGGCATGGCGATCTACGACACCATGCAGTTCATCAAGAACGACGTGGTGACGATCGCCATGGGCATGGCGGCCTCGATGGGCCAGTTCCTGCTCAGCGCCGGTACGCCCGGCAAGCGCTTCGCCCTGCCGAACGCCGAGATCCTGATCCACCAGCCCTCCGCGGGCCTCGCGGGCTCCGCCTCGGACATCAAGATCCACGCCGAGCGGCTGCTGCACACCAAGAAGCGGATGGCGGAGCTGACCGCTTTCCACACCGGCCAGACCGTCGAGCAGGTCACGCGCGACTCGGACCGCGACCGTTGGTTCGACCCGATCGAGGCCAAGGAGTACGGCCTCATCGACGACATCGTGCCCACCGCTGCCGGAATGCCGGGCGGTGGCGGCACCGGGGCGTCGTAAGCCCCTCCAGCGCCCGCGAGAGCGGCGCGGGGCCCCTTCCCGCCCGTCCGGTGGGGCGAGGCCCCCAGCGTGCCCTCAGCCGACCGCTCAGCCCTTTCAGGTTTTCCAGGAGACACAGTGAACGACTTCCCCGGCAGCGGCCTCTTCGCCCGCACGCAGGCCGAGTACACCGGTCCTCGCGCGGAGTCCCGCTACGTCATCCCGCGCTTCGTCGAGCGCACCTCGCAGGGCGTGCGTGAGTACGACCCGTACGCGAAGCTGTTCGAGGAGCGCGTGATCTTCCTCGGCGTGCAGATCGACGACGCCTCCGCCAACGACGTCATGGCGCAGCTGCTGTGCCTGGAGTCGATGGACCCCGACCGTGACATCTCGGTCTACATCAACAGCCCCGGCGGCTCGTTCACGGCCCTCACGGCCATCTACGACACGATGCAGTTCGTGAAGCCGGACATCCAGACGGTCTGCATGGGCCAGGCCGCCTCGGCCGCCGCGATCCTGCTGGCGGCCGGCACCCCGGGCAAGCGCATGGCGCTCCCGAACGCGCGCGTGCTGATCCACCAGCCCTACAGCGAGACCGGCCGCGGTCAGGTCTCGGACCTCGAGATCGCCGCGAACGAGATCCTGCGCATGCGCGGTCAGCTGGAGGACATGCTGGCCAAGCACTCGACCACGCCGATCGAGAAGATCCGCGAGGACATCGAGCGCGACAAGATCCTCACGGCCGAGGACGCGCTGGCGTACGGCCTGATCGACCAGATCATTTCGACGCGGAAGATGAACAACTCCGCGGTCGTGTGACGTATCGCTGTATCGTCTGCCGCTCCGTGGCGCGGTCCACGTCAAAGTGAACCGCGCCAAGGGGGGCCCGAACGAGGGGCTCGGCAAGGTACCGTCGGACATAAGGCAGCACCAGGAGCCGCTGGATCCAGGCGGCTCCCAGGCGAAGGGGAAGCACACCGTGGCACGCATCGGTGACGGCGGCGATCTGCTCAAGTGCTCGTTCTGCGGCAAGAGCCAGAAGCAGGTCAAGAAGCTCATCGCAGGCCCCGGTGTGTACATCTGCGACGAGTGCATCGATCTCTGCAACGAGATCATCGAGGAAGAACTCGCGGAGACGAGCGAGGTGCGCTGGGAGGAACTCCCCAAGCCCCGCGAGATCTACGAGTTCCTCGAGGGGTACGTGGTCGGTCAGGAGTCCGCCAAGAAGGCCCTCTCCGTCGCGGTGTACAACCACTACAAGCGCGTCCAGGCCGGTGAGAACAGCACGGGCCAGAACCGCGAGGACGCCATCGAGTTGGCGAAGTCCAACATCCTTCTGCTGGGCCCCACGGGCTCCGGCAAGACGCTCCTCGCCCAGACCCTCGCGCGCATGCTGAACGTCCCGTTCGCCATCGCCGACGCGACGGCGCTGACGGAGGCCGGGTACGTCGGCGAGGACGTCGAGAACATCCTGCTGAAGCTGATCCAGGCCGCCGACTACGACGTCAAGAAGGCCGAGACCGGGATCATCTACATCGACGAGATCGACAAGGTCGCCCGTAAGAGCGAAAATCCGTCGATCACGCGCGACGTCTCCGGTGAGGGCGTGCAGCAGGCGCTGCTCAAGATCCTCGAAGGGACGACGGCCTCCGTGCCGCCGCAGGGCGGACGCAAGCACCCGCACCAGGAGTTCATCCAGATCGACACGACGAACGTCCTGTTCATCGTGGGCGGTGCCTTCGCGGGCCTGGAGAAGCTCATCGAGTCGAGGGCCGGCGCGAAGGGCATCGGCTTCGGCGCGACGATCCGCTCGAAGCGGGAGCTGGAGTCCAAGGACCAGTTCGAGGCCGTCATGCCGGAGGACCTGGTCAAGTTCGGGATGATCCCCGAGTTCATCGGCCGTCTGCCCGTCATCACCTCGGTCCACAACCTGGACCGCGAGGCGCTCCTCCAGATCCTGGTCGAGCCGCGCAACGCGCTGGTGAAGCAGTACCAGCGCCTCTTCGAACTCGACGGTGTGGAGCTGGACTTCGAGCGCGAGGCGCTGGAGGCCATCGCCGACCAGGCCATCCTCCGCCAGACCGGGGCCCGCGGCCTGCGCGCCATCATGGAGGAAGTCCTCCAGGCCGTGATGTACGAGGTCCCGTCCCGCAAGGACGTGGCCCGCGTGGTCATCACCGCCGACGTGGTCCTGCGCAACGTCAACCCGACCCTGATCCCCAGGGACGCCCGCCGCGGCGGCCCGGGCGAGCAGAAGACGGCGTAGCCACCAGCAGTCTTCCGGGGGCGTCGGCGATCCGCCGGCGCCCCGCCGCGTTTGTGCCCACCGTGACCGAGAGGTTCACGCCATTCGCACCGCTCACCCGAGAGGTATCGGCCGGTGTCGTTCCGCTGGTGACCGCGACGGCCGCACAGGCCGACGAGTCCACCTGCGTCAACTGCATGGGCAATCACCACTACCTGGTGGGGCCGAAGGTGAAGGCCGCCTGCCGCAACAAGGCGTTGGACCTCGTGCTGGGCAAGGCTCCGAAACCCGAACTGCGTCATCCAGCTGGCGCAGATCCACGTCAAGAACGACGACGTGCAGGCCGCCTGCATCCGGGCCTGACGGATTCGCGACGCACATGGCGGAGGGGCCCCGGCCGTTAACCCGCGGCCCCCCCCCCCGGGACCGACAGCCCAATCGCCCCCCCGAGGGTGCCGCCCCGGCGGCGGGGGGAAGGGGCAGGCCGCCTGCATCGGGGCGTGAGGGTTTCGCGACGAACTTGGGGGTGGCGCCGGGCATTTCGGCCGGGCGCCTCCGCCATGTGCCGATCCTCGTCCTGCGCCGAGCGGAAGGTCACGCCGGGACGCGGATGTCCTTGCGCAGGGCCGCGGTCACCTTGGCCGACTCGTCCATGCTCACGCCGTGACCGCCCGAGGCCGCCACGCCGAAGCCGAGCGTGCTGTAGTCGGCCCACATGCACATGTACTGGGTGTCCGTCTTGCCCGTCGTCTGGTTGAGCGCCTTCGCCTCCTGGCACTTCATGATCGCGCCGTCCAGGCCCGCCGGGCTCACGGACTTGGCGTCGCCGACGAACTCGATCTTGGAGGCCGACTCCTTGGCCGAGTCCTTCTTGATGTTGGCGAACGAGGCGTCGATGGCCGCCGCCGGGTCCTTCACCTTGCCGTAGAGGCCGGAGAAGCTGATGGCCTTGGACCCCGCGATGGCGGTGAGGTCCTTCAGCGTGTCGGGGTTGTTCAGGTCGATCGTGGAGTAGACACCGCTGACCGACTTGGAGTTGGTGATACCGCTGGCCGCCAGGTCCTTGGCGTCGCTGGAGGACGGGTCCTGCGGGCCCTGGTCCGCGCCCATGCGCTTGTACTGGCCGCCGATGACCGTCGCCGGCGTCGTCAGCTTGTGGGGGCCGTCGTCGGCCACCGAGGCGCCGCCGCTGTTGCCGGCGAGGAGCAGGTACGCGCCCACCGCGACCGCCGCCACCACGGCCACCGCGCCGATGATCAGGGCCGTCTTCTTCTTGCCGCCGGACGGCTCGGGGGGCATCGGGACCGTGCCGTAGGGCGGCTGCTGGCCGTACACGGGCTGCTGGCCGTACGGGGGAGTCTGCGGCGGCACGCCCGGAGCCTGGGGGTAGCCGTAGCCGGGCTGGGCCGGGGGAGCCTGCGGGGGATAGCCGTAGCCGGGCTGGGGGGCCGGCGGCTGCTGGCCGTAGGGGCCAGGCTGGCCACCGGGCTGACCGTAGGGTCCGGGCTGCTGGGGCTGCCCGCCGTACGGGCCCGGCTGGTTGTAGCTCATTTCTGGGTTCCCCTCCAGATGCCTTATGTGTTCCTGACATCCTGACGCACAGGTCAGCCCCCCAGGCTCCCAGGGGGTCCACCGTTACGAAGTAATCCCGTTTCGGGACAGCGGCGTGACGCCCCTAAACTGATCCCGTGACCGACAACGCTCATCAGCAGCCATCAGCGCCCAACACCGAACTGCCGACCCAGTACGCGCCGGCCGACGTAGAGGGGCCGCTGTACGAGCGCTGGGTGGAGCGCGGCTACTTCGAGGCGGACGCCAAGAGCGACAAGCCTCCGTTCACGGTGGTCATCCCGCCGCCGAACGTCACCGGCAGCCTGCACCTCGGCCACGCCTTCGAGCACACCCTCATCGACGCCCTCACCCGCCGCAAGCGCATGCAGGGCTTCGAGACGCTGTGGCAGCCCGGCATGGACCACGCCGGCATCGCCACCCAGAACGTCGTCGAGCGCGAGCTCGGCAAGGAGGGCAAGTCCCGGCACGACCTCGGCCGGGAGGCGTTCGTCGAGCGCGTCTGGCAGTGGAAGGCCGAGTCCGGCGGGCAGATCTCCGGCCAGATGCGCCGCCTCGGCGACGGCGTCGCCTGGTCGCGCGAGCGCTTCACGATGGACGAGGGCCTCTCCCAGTCCGTCCAGACCATCTTCAAGAAGCTCTACGACGACGAGCTGATCTACCGCGCCGAGCGCATCATCAACTGGTGCCCGCGCTGCCTCACCGCGATCTCCGACATCGAGGTCGAGTACCAGGACGACGACGGCGAGCTCGTCTCCATGAAGTACGGCGAGGGGGACGACTCCATCGTCGTCGCCACCACCCGCGCCGAGACGATGCTCGGCGACACCGCCGTCGCCGTCCACCCGGGTGACGAGCGGTACAAGCACCTCGTCGGCAAGCTCATCAGGCTGCCGCTGACCGACCGTTCCATCCCGGTCGTCGCGGACGAGCACGTCGACCCCGAGTTCGGCACCGGCGCCGTCAAGGTGACGCCCGCCCACGACCCGAACGACTTCGAGATCGGGCAGCGCCACGACCTGCCCAACATCGCCGTCATGGACGAGCACGCCGTCATCACGGTCCCCGGCCCCTTCCAGGGCCTCGACCGCCTCGAAGCCCGTTCCGCCATCGTCGCCGCGCTGCGCGCCGAAGGCCGGATCGTCGCCGAGAAGCGGCCGTACAGCCACTCCGTCGGCCACTGCTCGCGCTGCAAGACCACCATCGAGCCGCGCCTGTCCATGCAGTGGTGGGTCAAGGTCGGCCCGCTGGCCAAGGCCGCGGGCGACGCCGTCCGCGACGGCCGCGTCAAGATCCACCCGCAGGAGATGGAGAAGCGGTACTTCGACTGGGTCGACAACCTCCACGACTGGTGCATCTCGCGGCAGTTGTGGTGGGGCCACCGCATCCCCGTCTGGTACGGCCCGAACGGCGAGATCGTCTGCGTCGGCCCCGACGACGAGGCCCCCACGGGCGAGGGCTGGCACCAGGACACCGACGTCCTCGACACCTGGTTCTCCTCCGGCCTGTGGCCGTTCTCCACGCTCGGCTGGCCCGAACAGACCGAGAGCCTCGCGAAGTTCTACCCGAACTCCGTCCTGGTCACCGGCTACGACATCCTCTTCTTCTGGGTCGCCCGGATGATGATGTTCGGCCTGTACGCGATGGACGGCACCCCGCCGTTCCACACCATCGCCCTGCACGGCATGGTCCGCGACCAGTTCGGCAAGAAGATGTCCAAGTCCTTCGGGAACGCGGTCAACCCGCTGGACTGGATGGACAAGTACGGCTCCGACGCGCTGCGCTTCACCCTCGCGCGCGGTGCCAACCCGGGCGTCGACGTCCCGATCGGCGAGGACTGGGTCCAGGGTTCGCGCAACTTCGCCAACAAGATCTGGAACGCCACCCGTTTCGCGCTGATGAACGGCGCGACGGTCGAGGGCGAACTCCCGCCCGCCGAGGAGCTGTCGGCCACCGACCGCTGGATCCTGTCCCGGCTCAACGCCACGGTCGCCGAAGTCGACGCCCTGTACGAGGACTTCCAGTTCGCCAAGCTGTCGGACGCCCTGTTCCACTTCGCGTGGGACGAGGTCTTCGACTGGTACGTCGAGCTGTCCAAGACCACGTTCATGGCAGGCGGCGAGCCCGCGAAGGTCTCCGGCCGGGTCCTCGGCGAGGTCCTGGACGTCACCCTGCGCCTCCTCCACCCGGTCGTCCCGTTCGTGACGGAGACGCTCTGGACCACCCTCACGGGCGGCGAGTCGGTCGTCGTCGCGGACTGGCCGACCGACTCGGGCTTCCGCGACACCGCCGCCGAGCGGGAGATCGAGCAGCTCCAGCAGGTCATCACGGAGGTCCGCCGCTTCCGTGCCGACCAGGGCCTCCAGCCCGGCCAGCGGGTTCCCGCCCGGCTGACCCTCGACGGGACCGCGCTGGCCCCGCACGAGGCGGCCATCCGCCAGCTGCTGCGCCTCCAGCCGGAGGGCGAGAGCTTCTCGGCAACGGCGACGCTGCCGGTGGCGGGCGCCACCGTCGCGCTCGACCTGTCGGGCACGATCGACGTCGCCGCCGAGCGTAAGCGGCTGGCCAAGGACCTCGCCGCCGCCGAGAAGGAGAAGGCCCAGGCCAACGCCAAGCTCGGCAACGAGGCGTTCCTCGCCAAGGCGCCGGACAACGTCGTGGACAAGATCCGCGGGCGGCTCGCCAAGGCGGACGAGGACATCGCCCGTATCCAGACGCAGCTCGACCGGCTGCCGGCGGCTTAGTCCGCCCCGGCCCAGGTGAAGGCCCCCGGAACCCACCCGGTTCCGGGGGCCTTCCGCCGTACACGACAGATGTTTCTCGCCCCCTCCGCCCCTTCCCGTCCCGTACCTGGGGGCTGCCGCCCCCGGACCCCCGCTTCGGCCTGACGGCCTCGTCCTCAAACGCCGGACGGGCTGATTCTCAGCCCCTCCGGCGTTTGAGGAGCGGAGTCCGGGGCGGAGCACCGGGAACGGGACGGGTAGGGGCGGAGGGGGCGAAAAACCCCAAGCGGCCCCACACGCCCCCACACCCCGCCGTCTCCGTAGACTGGCCCCGTGAGTGACCTCCCCCCGCACGACAGCAGCGCCTACGACGAGCCGGAAGACCGTGACCCGCACGGCCTCTTCGACGAGATCGTGGCGAACGAGACGGACCGTGACCCCGACCTCGCGGTGATCGAGGCCGGCAGCCGCACCCTGCGCACCCAGGGCGCCGGCGGTCACCAGGCCGACGTCCCCGGGCGCCCCTCCGACCCCGAGACCGACAAGGCGCTGCGCGAGGTGGAGGCGGAGCTCGCCACCCGCTGGGGCGAGACCAAGCTGGAGCCGTCCGTCGCCCGGATCGCCGCGCTGATGGACGTCCTCGGGGAGCCGCAGCGCGCGTACCCCTCGATCCACATCACCGGCACCAACGGCAAGACCTCCACCGCCCGGATGGTCGAGGCGCTGCTCGGCGCCTTCGACCTGCGCACCGGCCGCTACACCAGCCCCCACGTGCAGTCGATCACCGAGCGGATCAGCCTGGACGGGGCGCCGATGTCCGCCGAGCGCTTCGTCGAGACGTACAACGACATCAAGCCCTACGTCGAGATGGTCGACGGGCAGCAGGAGTACCGGCTGTCGTTCTTCGAGGTGCTCACCGGCATGGCGTACGCGGCCTTCGCCGACGCGCCCGTGGACGTCGCCGTCGTCGAGGTCGGCATGGGCGGCAGCTGGGACGCCACGAACGTGATCGACGGCGACGTCGCCGTGGTGACCCCGATCGACCTCGACCACACCGACCGGCTGGGCGAGACGTTCGCGGAGATCGCCACCGAGAAGTCCGGCATCGTCAAGCAGGACGCCACCGTCATCCTCGCCCAGCAGCCGGTCGACGCGGCCCAGGTGCTGCTGAAGAAGGCCGTCGAGGTCGACGCGACCGTGGCCCGCGAGGGGCTCGAGTTCGGCGTCGTGTCACGGCAGGTCGCGGTCGGCGGGCAACTGCTCACCCTGCGCGGCCTCGGCGGCGAGTACGAAGAGGTCTTCCTGCCGCTGCACGGCGCCTACCAGGCGCACAACGCCGCCGTGGCGCTCGCCGCGGTCGAGGCGTTCTTCGGCGTCGGTTCCGCGCACGCCGAGCGGCTCGACATCGACACCGTGCGCAAGGCGTTCGCCTCGGTCACCTCGCCCGGCCGCCTGGAGATCGTGCGCCGCTCGCCCACCGTGGTGCTCGACGCCGCGCACAACCCCGCGGGCGCCCGTGCCACCGCCGAGGCGGTGAGCGAGGTCTTCGACTTCAGCCGGCTGATCGGGGTCGTCGGCGCGAGCGGGGACAAGAACGTGCGCGGGGTGCTGGAGGCCTTCGAGCCGATCTTCGCCGAGGTCGTCGTCACCCAGAACTCCAGCCATCGCGCGATGGACGCGGACGAACTCGCCGGGATCGCCGTCGAGGTCTTCGGCGAGGACCGGGTCCAGGTCGAACCGCGCCTGGACGATGCCCTGGAGGCCGCCATCACGCTCGCCGAGGAAGAGGGCGAGTACGCGGGCGGGGGCGTGCTGGTCACCGGATCCGTCATCACGGTCGGCGAGGCCCGACTGCTCCTGGGGAGGGGCTGACCCACATGCGTACGCTCTGTGCTTCCACGCTGATCGGCGAGTTCTTCGTCATCGGCTTCGCCGGTCTCGTCGCCATGAAGGAACCCGACCTGTCCACGGCCACGGTCTGGACGGTCTGCGGGGTCCTGATGGCGCTGAGCGTGCTGCTGTGCGGCATGATCACGCGGCCCGGCGGTGTCCAGCTCGGCTGGGCGCTGCAGATCCTGCTGATCGCCGGCGGGTTCGTCGTGCCGTCGATGTTCATCCTGGGCGCGGCCTTCGCCGCCCTGTGGTGGGCCTCGGTCCACTACGGCCGCAAGATCGACGAGGCCAAGGCCAGGTTCGCCGCACAGGCGAACGCCGAACCGGACGGCACCCCGGCCTAGGACCTCTCCCGTGGGGGCGCGTCCGCAGGACCTCTCCTGCGGGGCGCGTCCGCGGGGCCCGTCCGGTGGGGCGCCGGAGCGCGCGTCACCGGCGGACGGAGGCGTGTTCCCGTACCACCCGGCACTGTGCGGCGGCCACCGGGACACGCCCTGTAGCCTCGTTCATCCGCACCAGTGTGACCCGAAGGAGCTTTCCCGTGAGCCAGCGCACCCTCGTCCTTCTCAAGCCCGACGCCGTCCGTCGCGGCCTGACCGGCGAGATCATCAGCCGTATCGAGCGCAAGGCCGGCTGGCAGATCACCGCGCTGGAGCTGCGGACCCTGGACCAGGACACGCTGGAGCAGCACTACGGCGAGCACAAGGGCAAGCCCTTCTACGAGCCGCTGGTGGCGTTCATGGCCTCCGGCCCGGTCGTTGCCCTGATCGTCGAGGGCGAGCGGGTCATCGAGGGCGTGCGCGCCCTGGCCGGCCCGACCGACCCGATCGCCGCCGCCCCGGGTTCCATCCGCGGCGACTTCGGTGTGATCGTCCGCGAGAACCTGATCCACGCCTCCGACTCCGAGGACTCCGCCGAGCGCGAGGTGAAGATCTTCTTCCCCGGCCGCGCCTGAGCGTACGGACCACGGCCTCGCCCTCCGGCGGCCCTGTGCACGGAGGGTCACCCCGCCGCGTACGGACGGTCGCGTCCGAGGCCGCGGGGGGCCTCGGCGGGGCCGTCCGGACGATCTTCCAAGCGCGCCGGACCGCACAATTTCAAAGAATTTTCTGAGACTGCGTCAGCGCGGCTCCGACAGTCTGACCTGGGACGGCCGTGAAAAATCCGGCCGTCCCGTGGCATATGCGCGCTGATCGGGGGAACGCGTGCCCCCGATGGCTCGTCTCCACGAGCGAGGTGCTGCGCCATCTGCCGACAATGGCCAAGACCCTCGCGCAGTGTTCGTGCAGGCGCGTCTACGATGGAGGCGTTCACGTCGCTGCACCAACCTCGCGCCGTCCCTAAAAAGCCGTCAAAGCTCGCTTTGGGAAGGCCAGACGAATCCTGATGGGGAACTCAATGTCGTTCATCGGCCGTGACATGGCTGTCGACCTCGGGACCGCCAACACGCTGGTGTACGTCAGGGGCCGAGGGATCGTACTCAACGAGCCGTCTGTCGTCGCGATCAACACCAACACCGGCGGGATCCTCGCGGTGGGCGCGGAAGCCAAGAAGATGATCGGGCGGACGCCGGGCAACATCGTCGCCGTGCGTCCGCTGAAGGACGGCGTCATCGCCGACTTCGAGATCACCGAGCGCATGCTCCGCTACTTCATCCTGAAGATCCACAAGCGGCGTTATCTCGCCCGCCCCCGTGTCGTCGTCTGTGTGCCCTCCGGCATCACGGGCGTCGAGCGCCGTGCCGTCATCGAGGCGTCGTCCCAGGCCGGCGCCCGCCAGGTGCACATCATCGAGGAGCCCATGGCCGCGGCCATCGGCGCCGGCCTGCCGGTCCACGAGGCCACGGGCAACATGGTGGTGGACATCGGCGGCGGCACCACGGAGGTCGCGGTGATCTCGCTCGGCGGGATCGTGACCGCTCAGTCGATCCGCGTCGCGGGCGACGAGCTGGACAACGCGATCATCCAGTACATCAAGAAGGAGTACAGCCTCCTTCTCGGTGAGCGGACGGCCGAGCAGATCAAGATCACGATCGGTTCCGCGTACGACCTCGACACTGACGAGCACACCGAAATCCGTGGCCGGGACCTGGTCTCCGGTCTGCCCAAGACGGTCGTCATCTCCGCCGCCGAGGTGCGCAAGGCCGTCGAGGAGCCGGTCAACGCCATCGTCGACGCCGTGAAGACGACGCTCGACAAGTGCCCGCCCGAGCTCTCCGGCGACGTGATGGACCGGGGCATCGTCCTGACCGGCGGCGGAGCGCTCCTGCGCGGCCTGGACGAGCGGCTGCGTCGTGAGACCGGCATGCCGATCCACATCGCGGAGGACCCGCTCGACAGCGTGGCGCTCGGCTCCGGCAAGTGCGTCGAGGAGTTCGAGGCGCTCCAGCAGGTTCTGGACGCCCAGCCCCGCAGATGAAGTAACACTTCGATTCCGCCGTACGAGATCACCCCTTCTCGTGCGGCGGATCGTTGGTATGGAGGCATAAACTCCTGCGACATAAGAGTCGTAAATCCCCCATACCAGCCACCCCGTCTCACCACCCCCACCCCAGCCTCATCGCACCGTGGGCATCCTTTTCGCCCAGGGCGCGCCCCTGTTGACCCAATACGACGAGGAAGGCACGGCCGCCGCACGTGAGGGACACACGAGAGAGCCGGCTGCTCCTGGTGCTGCTGATCGCCATCGCGTTCGCACTGATCACGGTGGACATCCGCGGCGGGCAGGACTCACCGGTCGACGGTGCCCGCCAGGCCGCCGCGACGGTCTTCGGCCCGATCGAGAACGGGGTGTCGTCCGCGGTCGACCCCGTCGGCAACGCGATCTCCGCGGTCCGCGACTCGGGCACCCGGCACGACCGCATCGCGCAACTGGAGCACGACAACGCGGCGTTGAAGGCCAGGCTCGGCAGCGACGACCGCAACCGCAGCCGCCTCAAGCAGCTCGACAAGATGATCAAGGTGGCGGGCGAGGGCCAGTACGGCATCAAGGGCGCCGAGGTGATCGCCATAGGAGCGGCCCAGGGCTTCTCCTGGACCGTCACCATCGACGTCGGCGCCAACGACGGCATCCAGCGCGACATGACCGTCCTGAACGGCGACGGACTGGTCGGCCGGGTCACCACCGTCGGCCCCGACACCGCGACCGTGCTGCTCGCCAACGACCCCGACTTCACCGTCGGCACCCGCATGGAGTCGAGCGACGAACTCGGCTTCGCCTCCGGCCAGGGCGACCGCCCGCTGCGCGTCGAGCTCCTCAACGCCAAGGCCAAGATCAAGAAGGGTGACCGGCTGGTCACCTTCGGATCGCAGTCCGACAAGCCGTTCGTGCCCGGCGTCCCCGTCGGCGTCGTCTCCCGGGTCGACCCCTCCGGCGGCGACCTGACCCGCACGATCTACGTGACGCCGTTCGTCTCGTTCACCAAGCTCGACATCGTCGGCGTGGTCGTCGCGGCACCCAAGAGCGACCCGCGCGACACCGTGCTGCCCCCGAAACCCAGACCCACGCCCACGCCGACCGTGACCGTGACGGTCACCCCCTCGGCGAGCGCCACCGCCCTCGGCCAGCAGCAGTAAACAGGAGGAGCCGAATCCCATGCGTTTCAACCGGATGCTGCTCTCCGTCACCCTGGTGGTCGTCGCCCTGGTGATCCAGGTGAGCGTCCTCGCCCGACTCCATCTCCCGGGCGCCGTACCCGACCTGGTGCTGCTGACCGTGCTCGCCCTCGCCCTGGTCTACGGCCATGTCGGCGGCGCGCTCATCGGCTTCGGCGCCGGTCTGCTCTCCGACCTCGCCCCGCCCGCCGACCACGCCGCCGGACGCTACGCCCTCGTGCTCTGCGTCGTCGGCTACCTCGCCGGACTCGCCAAGCCCGAGAACGGCCGGCTCAAGTCGGCGACCGGACCCATGGTCGTGGTCGTCGCCGCCGCCATCGGCTCCACCGTGCTGTACGCGGGTGTCGGCGCGCTCGTCGGCGACACCGCCGCCCGCCACGTCGGGCTCAGCAACCTGCTCATCACGGCCACGCTCTACGACCTGCTGCTCGCGCCGTTCGTCGTCCCGGTGCTGATGGCCCTGGCCCGGCGCGCCGAGAACGATCCGCTCGCCGACGGCGGTTCGGCCTCCAAGACGGCCGACGTCGCATCGGGCTGGCTGTCCTCCGGCACCGGCCTGCGCATCGGCAGCCAGCGCGGCGGCCTGCGCGTCAAGGCGGCCAAGGCACGGGTCGCCCGCGCCGGACGCATCAAGGGGGTCAAGCGACTGTGACGGACTCCGTCCGGCGGCGGGGCCAAACCCCCGGGACGCCACGACACTTGACCGGCCGCGGTGTCACCGCGCACAGGTTCGCCGTGTACTCGTATGACTCGTACACGTACTGAGAGGGGGAGGCAGCAGCAGTGACCAACGCCCACCCGTCGCCCACCACCACCCTTCCAGCGGATGGGCCGCGCCCATGACCAACATTCCCGAGACCGGCCGGACCCCCCGGGTCCAGATCCGTCTGATCGTCCTCCAGATCCTCGTCCTCTCCCTCCTCGGCACCCTCGGCGGACGGCTCTGGTTCCTCCAGATCCGCAACGGCCAGCAGTACGCCAAGGAAGCCTCCGGCAACCACGTCCAGCAGGTCGTCCAGCCCGCCGTGCGCGGCTCGATCCTCGACGCGCGGGGCGTCCCGATCGCCGACAACGAGACCCGGCTCGTGGTCTCCGCCTCGCGCACCGACCTGCTGAAGATGGCGGACGACGGCAAGGCCGTCCTCACCAAGCTCGCCGGCGTGCTCGGCCTCAAGCCCCAGGACGTCATCCAGAAGGTCCGCCTCTGCGACGCCCAGACGCCGCAGCCGTGCTGGAACGGCTCGCCCTACCAGCCGATCCCCATCACCGACAAGGCCACCGCGCGCCAGGCCCTCCAGATCCGCGAACGCTCCGAGGACTTCCCCGGCATCACCGCCGAGCCCGAGGCCGTCCGCCGGTACGCCGCCCCCGGCAAGTCCAACGCCGCACAGGTCCTCGGCTACCTCTCGCCGGTCACCGACGACGAGATCACCAAGGCCAAGGACACCGACTCGCCCTACCTGCGCTCCGACCAGGTCGGCCGCTCCGGACTGGAACGCGAGTACGACAAGGCCCTGCGCGGCAAGGCCGGAGTCACCCGCTACGAGGTCGACAACCTCGGCCGCGTGATCGGCAAGGCCAAGAGCGACAAGGCCGAACCCGGCGCCAACCTCGTCACCAGCATCGACTCCCGCGTCCAGCGCGTCGCCGAGTACGAGCTGAACTACGCGATGGAAGCGGCCCGGACCCAGTTCGACAAGATCACCGGCGAGAACTACAAGGCCGACTCCGGCGCGGTCGTGGTCATGGAGGCCAAGACCGGCCGCGTGGTCGCCATGGCGTCCAACCCGACGTACGACCCGAACGCCTGGGTCGGCGGCATCTCCGGCAAGGACTACAACGCGCTCACCGGCAAGAAGTCCAACTACCCGCTGCTGAACCGCGCCATACAGGGTCAGTCGGCGCCCGGATCGACGTTCAAGGTGGTCTCCACCGCCGCCGCGGTCCAGGCCGGTTACGCCTTCGACGGCCACTACCCCTGCACCAGCTCGTACTCCGTCGGCAGCCAGGTCTTCAAGAACTTCGAGGGCGAGAACTTCGGCCCGATCTCGCTCGGCCGCGCGCTGGAGGTCTCCTGCGACACCGTCTTCTACGGACTCGCCGACAACGAGTGGAAGAAGGACGGCGGCATCAACCCGAAGAAGACCCCCAAGGACTACTTCTACAAGACCGCCCACCAGTTCGGACTCGGCAAGGAGACCGGCATCGACCTCCCCAACGAGGTCACCGGCCGCATCCCGGACCGCCAGTGGAAGCTGAACTACTGGAAGGCCAACAAGGACGCCTGGTGCAAGACCGGCAAGAAGAACGGCAGCTACGTCCAGCGCATCGAGTACGAGAACTGCCTCGAGGGCAACAAGATGCGCGAGGGCGACTCGATCAACTACTCCATCGGACAGGGTGACACCCTCGTCACCCCGATCCAGGAAGCCGCCATCTACTCCGCGGTCTCCAACGGCGGCACCCTGTACGCCCCCACCATCGGCAAGGCCATCGTCAGCGCCGACGGCAAGAGCGTCCAGGAGATCAAGCCCAAGGTCAACGGGAAGCTGCCGGTCAGCAAGGCCACCCTCAAGGGCATGAACGAGGCCTTCGCGGGCGTCGTCACCCGCGGTACCGCCGCCTGGAAGTTCGGCGGCTGGCCGCAGGACAAGATCCCGCTGCACGCCAAGACCGGCACCGCCGAGGTCTACGGCAAGCAGACGACCTCCTGGCTCGCCACGTACTCCAAGGACTACGCGATCATCATGACGATCTCGCAGGCCGGTACGGGTTCCGGAGCGTCCGGTGAGGCCGTGCGCAAGATCTACAACGCGCTCTACGGCGTCTCCGCCGACGGCGCCATCGACAAGAAGAACGCCCTGCTGCCGACCCCGCAGAAGGGCCTGCCGAAGATCCAGAGCGACGGCACGATCGCGTCCGGCAGCATCTCCAAGGACCCGGCCAAGGACCAGCAGGCCAGCCAGGCCCCCAAGGACGCCACCCCCGACCCGAACCTGCCCGCCGGCACCACCGCCTCGCCCACCGCGGGCAACCGCGTCACCCGAAGGCGCACGGCCCGCCCGCAGAAGCGGCGGGGGAAGAGGATCCTGACATGACCGGAGCCAACAACTTCTCCGTCTCCGGGTACGGACCCGCGCGCGCCGGCTGGACACGCCTGTTCGCCCGCGACTCGATCGCCCGCAGGCTCGACTGGCCGATACTGCTGTCGGCCATCGCGCTCTCGGGCATCGGCGCGGCCCTCGTCTACTCGGCGACCCGCAACCGCACCGAGATCAACCAGGGCGACCCGTACTACTTCCTCATCCGCCATCTGATGAACGCCGGCATCGGCTTCGGCCTGATGATCGGCACGATCTGGCTCGGCCACCGCACCCTGCGCACGGCCGTACCGATCCTGTACGGGCTCTCGGTCTTCATGATCCTGCTCGTGCTGACCCCGCTCGGCGCCACGATCAACGGCCAGCGCAACTGGCTCGTCGCGGGCGGGCTCTCGCTCCAGCCCGCCGAGTTCATCAAGATCACGATCATCCTGGGCATGGCCATGCTGCTGGCCACCCGGGTGGACGCGGGCGACAAGACGTACCCCGACCACCGCACGGTGATGCAGGCACTGGGACTCGCGGCCGTCCCCATGATGGTCGTGCTGCTCATGCCCGACCTCGGCACGATCATGGTCGCGGTCGTCATCGTGCTCGGCGTGCTGCTCTCCTCCGGC
The DNA here is from genome assembly GCF_042725875.1 of Streptomyces sp. NPDC127038. Classification (NCBI taxonomy): domain Bacteria; kingdom Bacillati; phylum Actinomycetota; class Actinomycetes; order Kitasatosporales; family Streptomycetaceae; genus Streptomyces; species Streptomyces sp. NPDC127038. The sequence continues at coordinate 53,965 of NZ_JBHXDQ010000044.1, forward strand.
GCCTCCAACCGCTGGGTCTTCGGCCTCATCGCCGCGGGCGCCATCGGCGCGGTCGCCGCCTGGAAGCTGCACGTGCTCGACGAGTACCAGATCAACCGCTTCGCGGCCTTCGCCAACCCCGACCTCGACCCGGCCGGCGTCGGCTACAACACCAACCAGGCCCGTATCGCCATCGGTTCCGGCGGCCTGTTCGGCACCGGCCTCGGCCACGGCTCACAGACCACCGGCCAGTTCGTGCCCGAGCAGCAGACCGACTTCGTCTTCACGGTCGCGGGCGAGGAACTCGGCTTCGTGGGCGCGGGCCTGATCCTGCTGCTCCTCGGGATCGTCCTGTGGCGCGCCTGCCGCATCGCCCGCGAGACGACCGAGCTGTACGGCACTATCGTCGCCGCCGGGATCATCGCCTGGTTCGCGTTCCAGTCCTTCGAGAACATCGGCATGACCCTCGGGATCATGCCGGTCGCCGGTCTGCCACTACCGTTCGTGTCCTATGGAGGATCCTCCATGTTCGCGGTCTGGGTGGCGATCGGGCTGCTCCAGTCGATCGCGGTACAACGCCCGATGTCGGCTTAGCGGCCGCGGTATCGGCGCCGGGCCGGACACCGGCGCGTGGCGGACACCAGCAGTGGGCCGGACAGCGGAGCAGGGCCGGACACCGGGCCCGGGCCGGACACCGGCTCCGGGCCGCCGGCGGGCGCCTGGACCCGGCTCGGGCGGATCCCCGGACCACGCCCGGAAGCCCCCGGGGCCCGGCTCGGACGGCCCCCGGACAGCGCTCCGGATGGAACCCGGGTGTCACCTCGCCATACACGAGGTGACACCCGGGCCAACGGGAAAAGGCGGCCCCCGGCCAAGCCGGGGCCGGTTGGGTACTGCCCACGGCCCGCAAACGCGTCTAGATTCGGTTCATGGCGGACACGAAGCGCGAGATCGAGCGCAAGTACGAGGGTCCCGCGGCCGACGGCGGCACCCGGATGCCGGACCTGAGCGGAGTCCCGGGCGTCGCGGGCGTCGTCGACAAGGGCGTCGCCGAACTCGACGCCACCTACTACGACACGCCCGACCAGCGCCTCGCCACCGCCTCCCTCACCCTGCGCCGCCGCACCGGCGGCTCCGACGCCGGCTGGCACCTGAAACTCCCCGTCGCCGACGGCGTGCGCGACGAGATCCGGGCCCCCCTCTCCGACACCGTGCCCCGCGCGATCGCCGGCCTCGTCCGGTCCCGGGTCCGGGACGCCGACCTCGTCCCCCTCGTACGCCTGCGCTCCGCCCGTGACATCCGCCACCTCGTCGACGACTCCGGCGCCCTGCTCGCCGAGGTCAGCCTCGACCGCGTCCGCGCGGACCGGCTCGGCGGCGGCGGAGGCACCGCGGAATGGACCGAGCTGGAGGTGGAACTCGCCGACGACGGCGACCCCGCCTTCCTCGACAAGGTCGAGAAGAAGCTCCGCAAGACCGGCCTGAGCCGCTCCGCCTCCCCCTCCAAGCTGGCCCGGGCACTCGGCGAGACCGGCAAGCGCGCCAGGAAGAAGCCCGCTCCGGCCCCGGACCCCGTCACCGCGGGCGACCACGTCCTCGCCTACCTCCGCGCCCAGTACGAGGCCATCGTCGAGCTCGACCCCGCCGTCCGCCGCGACCTCCCCGACTCCGTGCACAGCATGCGCGTCGCCACCCGCCGGATGCGCAGCACCTTCCGCTCGTACGGGAAGATCCTCGACCGTGACGTCACCGACCCGATCGGCGACGAGCTGAAATGGCTGGCCGGCGAGCTCGGCGTCGACCGCGACCAGGAAGTCCTCACCGAGCGGCTCACCGAGTCCCTCGGCCTGCTGCCCCGCACCCTGCTCTCCGGCCCGGTCCGCACCCGGCTGCGCACCTGGGCGCACGCCCGCCACGGCGGCTCCCGGCGCCGTCTGATCGCCGTCCTGGACGGCAAGCGCTACCTTGCCCTGCTGACCGCGCTCGACGCCCTCGTGACCGGCCCGCCGCTGCTCAAGGCGGCCGCGGGCGACCCCGCGAAGGTGATCGCCAAGGCCGTCCGCAAGGACTTCGGCACCGTCGCCGGCCTCGTGGAGGAGGCCCTCGACCGGCCCCCGGGCGCCGACCGCGACCACGCCATGCACGAGGCCCGCAAGAAGGCCAAGCGCACCCGCTACGCCGCCGAGGCCGCCGCCCCCGCCCTCGGCGGACCGGCCGCCGGCCTCGTCAAGTCCATGAAGTCGCTCCAGGGCCTGCTCGGCGACCACCAGGACAGCGTGATGACCCGCGGGGCCCTGCGGGAACTGGCGGCCCTGGCACACGCGGCGGGGGAGAGCTCCTTCACCTACGGGGTCCTCTACGGCCGCGAGGAGCGGCGCGCCGCGGAGGCGGAGGCGGCGCTGCCCGGGGCGTGGGAGACGATCCGGGCACAGTCGGCGCTGTGACGCCCGCTGATCCTCTGATGCACTGATCCGCTGATCCGTTGGCCCGCGGTTTTCCCTTGTCGGAGCCCGGTTTCCGCCCCTCGGCGGAGCCCGGTGCGGGTCCCGTGGGCGTCCGGGGGTGCGGCGGGCCCCTCCGGCCGCGTTACGCTAGATGGTCACCCCCATCAGCTCACGAAGGTTCGCGAGATGCCTGCCGAAACCGCCGTGTCGGTCTTCCCACAGCTCGAAGCTCTGCTCCCGCATGTGCAGAAGCCGATCCAGTACGTCGGCGGAGAGCTCAATTCCACGGTCAAGCCCTGGGACACCTGTGACGTCCGCTGGGCGCTCATGTACCCCGACGCCTACGAGGTCGGCCTGCCCAACCAGGGCGTCATGATCCTCTACGAGGTACTGAACGAGCGCGAGGGCGTCCTCGCCGAGCGCACGTACAGCGTGTGGCCGGACCTCGAGGAACTGATGCGCGAGCACCGCGTGCCGCAGTTCACCGTGGACAGCCACCGCCCGGTGAAGGCCTTCGACGTGTTCGGCCTGTCCTTCTCCACGGAGCTGGGCTACACGAACATGCTCACGGCCCTTGACCTGGCCGGCATCCCCCTGGAGTCGAAGAACCGCACGCTCGACGACCCGATCGTCCTCGCGGGCGGCCACGCGGCCTTCAACCCCGAGCCGATCGCGGACTTCATCGACGCGGCGATCATCGGCGACGGCGAGCAGGCCGTGCTCGACATGACGGAGATCATCCGCGCCTGGAAGGCGGAGGGCCGCCCCGGAGGCCGCGAGGAGGTCCTGTTCCGTCTGGCGAAGACGGGCAGCGTCTACATCCCGGCCTTCTACGACGTCGAGTACCTCCCCGACGGCCGTATCGGCCGCGTTGTCCCGAACAAGTCGGGTGTCCCGTGGCGCGTGTCCAAGCACACGGTGATGGACCTGGACGAGTGGCCCTACCCCAAGCAGCCCCTCGTCCCGCTGGCCGAGACCGTCCACGAGCGCATGTCCGTGGAGATCTTCCGCGGCTGTACGCGCGGCTGCCGCTTCTGCCAGGCGGGCATGATCACCCGCCCCGTGCGCGAGCGCTCGATCACGGGCATCGGCGAGATGGTCGAGAAGGGCCTGAAGGCGACGGGCTTCGAGGAGGTCGGCCTCCTCTCCCTGTCCTCCGCGGACCACTCGGAGATCGGTGACATCGCCAAGGGCCTGGCGGACCGGTACGAGGAAGACAAGATCGGCCTCTCCCTCCCCTCGACCCGCGTGGACGCCTTCAACGTCGACCTGGCCAACGAGCTGACGCGCAACGGCAGGCGCTCCGGCCTGACGTTCGCCCCCGAGGGCGGCTCCGAGCGGATGCGCAAGGTCATCAACAAGATGGTCTCGGAAGAGGACCTCATCCGGACCGTCTCCACCGCGTACGGCAACGGCTGGCGCCAGGTGAAGCTGTACTTCATGTGCGGCCTGCCGACGGAGACGGACGAGGACGTCATGCAGATCGCCGACATGGCGATGAACGTGATCGCCGAGGGCCGCAAGGTCTCCGGCCAGAACGACATCCGCTGCACGGTGTCCATCGGCGGCTTCGTCCCCAAGCCGCACACCCCCTTCCAGTGGGCGCCGCAGCTGTCCGCCGAGGACACGGACGCCCGCCTGGAGAAGCTCCGCGACAAGATCCGCGGCGACAAGAAGTACGGCCGCTCGATCGGCTTCCGCTACCACGACGGCAAGCCCGGCATCGTCGAGGGCCTGCTCTCCCGCGGCGACCGCCGCATCGGCTCCGTCATCCGCGCGGTCTACGAGGACGGCGGCCGCTTCGACGGCTGGCGCGAGCACTTCTCGTACGACCGCTGGATGGCCTGCGCCGACAAGGCGCTGGCCCCCTTCGGCGTCGACGTCGACTGGTACACCACCCGCGAGCGCACCTACGAGGAGGTCCTCCCCTGGGACCACCTCGACTCGGGCCTCGACAAGGACTGGCTCTGGGAGGACTGGCAGGACTCCCTCGACGAAACAGAGGTCGAGGACTGCCGCTGGACCCCGTGCTTCGACTGCGGGGTGTGCCCGCAGATGGACACGAGCATCCAAATCGGCCCGACGGGCAAGAAGCTCCTGCCTTTGACGGTCAAGAACGCTGAGCCGACGCCGGCGTCGAGCGGTCACAGCCACTGACGTTGGCGACGCACTCGATCGGGTGATCGAGGCTCCGGCGCGAGCGAGCGAGGCCGAGGTGGCCGCGGTGTTGGCGGCGGCCGGCGTCCCGCTCGCTCCCTCGCCGGTCTGCGCCGTCCTTCCGGACGCTCCAGCCGGCCCTTGAGGCTGGAGTGGGTCTGAGGGCGGACGCGCCGCTCCCCAGCGGACTCAGGACGCCTTGAGCCCCCTTCCTTGATGGGGAGGGGGCTCTTTGCCGTTCGCCGATATCTGCGGCCGTGGCTTGGTCGACGGTGTGGTCTGGGCGTCAGCTCAGGCGTCCACCGAGTCCGCCGTCAGGTGTGATCCCGGCGATGCGGGCGAGGTCGTCATGCGCACACCGGACTCGCGTTAATGTGCGAGCCATGACAGCTGATGAACGTGAAAAGCCTGGCACGGAGCACGAGTTAGCGGCGTCTCCCTGGAGCTGGGGCGGCCTGGGCCCGATCGGCGGCTTCCTCTTGATGCTCTCTGGACTCGGTTTGCTCCTGTGGGCGTTTCTGGGCCGGGCAAGCGCCAGCCCTTCACTGATCTACCAGGCCGCGAAGGTCGTGGCGATCGGCCTGGTGGTCACCGGTACGACTCTGATGGCGCGCCGACGCGACTCGTCACGCCGCCCCGAGGCAGAGACAGGGCCGCCTCCACGATCGTGAGGAGCTGCTGACGCTTCCGATCGAGTGCCTGCCGGACGGCCAGATCATTGCGGGGAGCTTCGACGCCCTGTGGCTTACGTCCTCGTCACTGCGGTCGGGCCAGGCCGGGCCGGGCGGGGGCGGCGGTACCGCAGCGCAGGCGGGGGGAAGCTCCTGCCCTTGACGGTCAAGAGCGCGGGCCAGACACCGGCGGCGAGCGGCCACTCTCACTTGTTCTTCCTGCGGTGGAGTCGCGCGTCGATCTGTCGTGCGGTCTTCGGCCCTCTGCTGGTCCAGTACTGGCCGGCCTTCAGGTCCGCCTTGGAGCCCCCAGGCCCGGAGTCGGCCGCTCACGAAGATGCCGACGCCGAGGGGGCCGTGCGATCAGTAGACCCGAAGCCCCGCCTTCCAGGACTACGTGGCAGCCCCGGGCTGCCGATGACGTCAGAAAGGCGATCACAGCGAAAGTCGCGGCTGCCATGCCATGGCCGATCGTGAGAGGGCGCCGACCGGTCGAAGTGTTGGGGTCGTCTAGACTCCGCCGACCACCGCTGATCATCGCGGTCAAAGGGGAGACACATGAATGATCAAAACCTGCTGCGGGAGCTGCTCACGGCAGCGGACCGTCTGCGGATCTCCCTCCAGATCATTACGGCAGTGATCATCCTGCCGCTTGCGCTCATGGGAGTCGCGGCCGTGCTCTTCTACGCACTCGTCTACGCGGCATAGTCAGCGACGACCAACGCCGGCAACCGTCGACGGCCCATGCGAGGTTCGTGCCGTGCCTGCTGTCGGCCCTTCGTTTCGTCGACCCCTGCTGACCGGGGACGCGGGCGCCGGCGGTGACAGGGTGCGTGGTGAGCAGTGCGTGGCGGATGTGGGCATCCGCCATGCACTGGTTGTCTCTCCACCTGAATCATGCTGGGCCTCGGCGTGCGAAGCCCCGATCAGGGCGGCGCCGGCGCCGACGTCAGGGTTCTGGGAGCCGTCTTTTGTTGCTTCGGCGACTCGCCCTAGTGGGCGGAAGCCGTCGACGGCTCCGGGCCCTGGGCCGCTGCCGTCGGGTCCATCCACATGACCTGCCAGCCGTGGCCGTCGAGGTCGAAGAAGCTGCGGGAGTACATGAAGCCGTAGTCCTCGGCGCCGTCCGCCTCGGTGGCGCCCGCCGCGAGCGCGGCGGCGCTGACCGCGTCGACCTCGTCACGGGACGACACGCTGAAGGAGTAGAGCGCCAGCGCGTGCGTGGTGGGGTCGGCCATCGGCAGTTTCGAGTACTCCGCGAACTTCTCGCGGCCGAGCAGCATGACGAAGGCGTGCTCGCCGACCGGCATGCAGGCCGAGGTCTCGTCGGTGAAGTTCGGGTTGAAGCCGAAACCGAGCTTGGCGAAGAACGCCTTGCTGCGCTCCAGGTCCGCCACGGGGACGCTCACGAACAGCATGCGGCCGGGGTGTGCGGGAGTGGTCATGGTGGTCTCCAGTCGGTGGTTCGACGGCGTACGTCCATGTAGACCGGGGTCGCTCGCGGAACTCATCGGTGGATCCGGTCGCCGGGGAGTGCGGGCTTCGGTGCGGACCTGATCGCCATGGGGTGCGGTCACGCCCGGCCGGTCTTCCCCGGCGAGCGCTGCCTCGACCGGCCGCTCGGCGACCCGGCCGGGGTGAAGGGGACCCCGGGTTGGACGTACCCGAGGCGACCGGTCCGGAAATGGTCGATATGTTTCCTGTGTACGTGATGCCCCATTCACGGTGAGCCGACCCCGCGGAGCTTCCATGAGCGCCTTCCCGACCGACCTGGCCCCCCTGACCGGCCGCTACACCATCGACCCCGCGCACAGCAGGATCGGTTTCGTGGCCCGGCACGCCATGGTCACCAAGGTCCGCGGCGCGTTCAACGAGTTCGAGGGCAGCGCCTACTTCGACGGCGCCGACCCGGCCGGGTCCTCCGGCAAGGTCACCATCAAGGCCACCAGCGTGGACACCCGCAACGCCGACCGCGACCAGCACCTGCGCAGCAACGACTTCCTCAACATGGACGAGTACCCGGAGATCACCTTCGTCTCCACGTCCGTGCGGCGCAGCGACGACACCAGCTTCGAGGTCACCGGCGACCTCACCGTCAAGGGCGTCACCAAGCCGGTGACCATCCCCTTCAGCTACGAGGGCACCGCCACCGACCCGTTCGGCAATCTCCGGGTCGGTCTGGAGGGCGAGGTCACCATCAATCGCAAGGACTACGGCGTCATCTGGAACGCCGCGCTGGAGACCGGCGGCGTCCTGGTCAGCGAGAAGATCAAGCTGGAGTTCGAGATCTCCGCCATCAAGGACGCCTGACGCCCAGGTGTTCGCGATCTCGTTCGCGTTCATCTCGGTGGCGGTCGGCATCTTCTCGACCTACGACGACGTGCTCCAGCACGCGGGGCCGGTCGGCATCTGGCTGTGGGTCGTCGCGACGGTCGGACAGGTGCTGGTGGCGCTGGTGGTGGCCCAGCTCGCGGGTCGTATCGCGCTCAGCGGCTCCTCGTACCGGTGGGCCTCACGGCTGGCCAACCCGCGGATCGGACGGGGCTTCGGCCGGCTGGCCTTCTGCTGTCCGGCGATCGCGGTGGCGGCCATCGCCAACGCGCTCGCGAGCCAGGCGTTCATGCCGCTGTTCTGCATGAAGCCGGACGAGGGGACCGCCCGTCTGATCACCCTGGCGATCCTGCTGGTCCAGACCGTGCTCGTCGTGGCCTCGACCCGCCTCGTCGGCCTGATCAACTCGGGCGGCGTGGGGCTCGAACCGGCGCTGGTCGTCGTCGTGGCGCTCGCCCTCGCCGTCGTGGTCCTGGCCACCGGCCGAGTCGGCATGCTGCTGTTCGACCGCCGGGCGCCGGACACCGAGCCCGGAATGCCGGTGGTCTCGGACCCCGGCCGAGGGTAGTCCGCCGGCCCGCTTCCGGACCTCAGCCCCTTCCCTGCCGGGAGGGGGCTTCTTCGGTGTGCCCAGGGGCCCGCTACGAAGACTTTGCGATTGCCCGGGGAGCGCTTGAACCGCCCTCCACCTGGGCGAAGTCCTCTTTGTCCGACCGAACGGCCGACCGGTAACTGCACGTTCACCAACCTCCTCTTCCTCGGCTGTCTACGCGCGTGGTGTCATGCCCACGCCCACAGCCCCCCGGGTGGGCGTCAACTCGGTTAGGAGCCAGACATGTTGTGGAAGTTCCTCGGTCGCGCCGGTGTCGCCCTGACGGCCGGCGTCGCCGTGATCGCGACCGCCGTCCCCGCGAACGCCGCGAGCTACACGGCGTTCGCCTTCTCGCAGAGCAGCGGTCAGCCCGCCATCTACGACTTCATCAACTCGGCCACCACCTCGCTCGACATGACCATGTACGAGCTGGAGGACACCACGGCCGTCAACGACCTCATAGCCCTGGAGAAGAAGGGCGTCGCGGTCCGGGTGATCCTGGACAGCGCGCACAAGTCCGCCAACCAGACGGCGTACGACTCCCTGACGAGCGCGGGTGCCGGCGTGGCCTGGTCGTCGTCCACCTTCGTCTACACCCACCAGAAGACCATCACGGTGGACAGCACCAAGTCGCTGATCCTCACCGGCAATCTGACCTCGCAGTACTACCCGACCGGCCGCGACTACGGCGTGTTCGACGACGACACCCGTGATGTCGCCTCGATCGAGAAGGTGTTCAACGCCGACTACGCGGGCACCGCGATCACGCCGACCGACGGCGACCATCTCCTCTGGTCCCCGACCGACTCCCGCAGCCGTCTGGTGTCCGTGATCAACAGCGCCACCAAGACGCTCGACGTCCAGGAACTGGAGTTCAGCGACAGCACGGTGGTCAACGCCATCGTGGCCAGGGCGAAGGCGGGTGTGGCGGTACGCGTGGTCCTGGAGAGCCCCTCCAGCTACGCCAGCCAGGTGTCCGCGATCAAGGCGGCGGGCGGCAAGGTCGTCGGGTACTCCGACCCCAACGGCTTCTACATCCATGCCAAGGCCATGGTCGCCGACTACGGGCTGTCCACCCAGGAGGTGGAGGCGGGTTCCATGAACATCAGCAGCAACTCGCTCGGCAACAACCGGGAGTTGGGTCTCATCCTCACGGGAACGGGCGTGGCCCAGTCCGTCGCCACGACCATCGAGACCACCTTCAGCAGCGACTACGCCGGAGGCACCGCGGCCTAGGGCCTGTGCGGAGCAGGGCCCGCGGGCGAAATTCGTGTGCCCGGGCTGTCTGCCGGGGCTACCGTTGGCGTCGTTCAGGTGCGCAGGCTGCGGCTACTTCTCCTGCAAAGAGAGCGACGCGGGTTCGAATCCCGCCGCCGGCCCCGGCCGGTGTCGTCCAGCGGCCCAGGATGCCACGTCGCCGCCGCCGACTCCGATCTCTGAGCCTTCGACCGAGCCGCCCGACCCGGGACATCCGGGCGGGCGGCTCGGTCGTTCCGGACGGATGCCTTCCGGGACCTCGGGGGAGTGGTCTTCGGCGCCGTGGAGGTTCCGAGGGCATTCCTCGGAAGCGCGCTTCGGCCCGTCGGTCACACGCCGCCGTTGACGGCGTCGCGCACCGGCTGCCGTGAGACCAGGATCCAGGGCTTGGGACGGCCCGTACGGTCGGCGCAGTTCAGGGTCGCGGGATGGGTCGTGGTGAACGCGACGCAGGCGGCCTCCCAGATCTGGCCCGTGGTGGTGATGACGTCGAACTTGATGCGCTTCACCGTGGTGGACCGGTTGTGCGCGTTGACGGCGACGTCGCAGGGCACGCCGGCGGCGCCGCCCGCGGGATAGTCCGGGCGTGCGGTGAGGTCGGTCCACAGGGCGGTCTGCTTCTCGCCGGTCCGCTGGTCGCGGATGCCCGCGTACGTCCTGCCGTCGATCAGGGCGAGACGGATCTCGAAGTCCTCGGACTCCTGCGCCGAGTCGAGGCCGACACAGGGGCCCGTCGGCCCGGCGGGTCCCGTCGCGCCGGTCTCGCCCCGGGGGCCGGTCGGTCCGGCCGCTCCCACGGCCCCGGGCGGGCCCTGGGGTCCGACGGGCCCGGGTTCGCCCCGCGGTCCCCGCGGACCCCTGCACCCCCTCCGGCCGTCGGCGAGTTCGTGCGGGCGGGCGCCGTCGTCGAGGTGGCGCGGCCCGCAGCGGTCGGCGCCGTCCGGGCCCGCTGCCGCGCGGGGGGTGTCCAGGTCCGCCGGTGTCGCGGGGCCGACCACGCCGGACGCCATCACCAGCGCCAGCGAGGCGACCACGCCCGCCCTCTTGAACCGGCCGCGGGCCCGCGGGCCCGGCGTGCATGCGGTCCGGGACTCGGGATTCATACGGGGGCGCTCCTTGGATCGATGGGTGGGAATTCCCTGAAGCCGATCGCGAGCTTGACCCGTCGACGCCGGTCGGAGCGGTGCATGACCCGGAAACGCGCCATGTTTATCATCAAATCAGCCCAATTGGGGGCCGGATGACGGCCCCTCATGCCGGGTGCCCGTCGCGCGGGCCGCCCGCGGTCCGTCGCCCGTAGTCCGTAGCCCGCCGGCCGCCGCCGGCCGGTTCGCGGTCAGGTTCGGGACCTGGGGGGGGGAACCGGCGGCGGAGGCTCGGGGGTCAGCTGCCGCTGTTGACGGCGTTGGACGACGGCTGGAGGGTCACCGGGGTCCACGGGATGGCGACGTTGTTGGTGTCCGTGCAGAGCAGTGTGGCCGGATGGGTGGAGGTACGGGCCTGGCAGGTGGTCTCCCAGACCTGGCCGGTGGTGGTCACGATGTCGAACTTCAGCGGGTTCGCGGCCGTCTGGCCGTGGCCGTTGACGGAGATGCCGCAGGGAAGGCCGGCCGCGCCGCCCGTGGGGTAGCCGGCGTGCGTGCTGAGGTCGGTCCAGAGGAAGTTCTGGGTCTCGTTGCTGCGCTGGTCGCGGATGCCCGCGTACGCCTTCCCGCCGGTCATCACCGCACGGAGTTCGTAGTCGTTCGTCTCCTGTGAAGCGCTGATGTCGGAGCAGGGGCCGACCGCGCCGGTGACACCGTTGAGACCGTTGACGCCCGGAAGGCCGATGGCGCCGGTGGCCCCTGTGGCACCGGTCGCTCCGGTCGCCCCTTGGGAACCGGTGGCTCCCGTGGCGCCGGTGGTTCCGGCGGTGCCCTGGGTTCCGGTGGGGCCTGTGGCGCCGGTGACACCTTGGGTGCCGGTCGCGCCGGTGACGCCTTGGGCGCCCGTGGCTCCGGTGACGCCCTGCGTCCCGGCCGGGCCGGTGGCGCCCGTCGCTCCGGTGGTGCCTTGGGTGCCGGTCGGGCCTGTGTTTCCGGTGATGCCTTGGATTCCAGTCGCCCCCGTGGCCCCGGTGATCCCCTGGGTTCCGGTGGCGCCGGTGATGCCCTGGGTGCCCTGCGGGCCGGTCGCGCCCGTGATGCCCTGGGTGCCCTGCGGGCCCGTTGCCCCGGTGGCTCCGGTGATGCCCTGGATTCCGTTCGGGCCGGTCGCACCGGTGGCCCCGGTGGTTCCCGTGGAGCCGGTGTCGCCCTGCGTTCCCGTGGCTCCGGTCGCTCCCGTGGCCCCCGTTACGCCAGGGTCGCCCTGAGTGCCGGTCGCGCCCGTGGCGCCGGTGGCTCCCGGGTCTCCCTTGGTTCCCGTGGCTCCTGTGGCTCCTGTGGCTCCAAGGTCACCTTGGGCCCCTGTGGCTCCGGTCGCTCCCGTAGCCCCCGTGAATCCGGGATCGCCCTGCGCTCCAGTGGCGCCGGTGGCTCCCGTGAATCCGGTGGCGCCGGTGGCGCCGGTGGTTCCGGCGGTGCCCTGGGTGCCGGTCGCACCCGTCGCCCCGGGGGCACCCTGGGTCCCGGTGGCTCCGGTCGCGCCCGTGGCGCCGGTGACCCCCGGGTCGCCTTGGGCTCCGGTGGCTCCGGTGGCTCCTGTTGCTCCTGTGGCTCCGGGGTCACCCTGCGCCCCCGTGGCCCCTGTGGCTCCAGGGTCGCCCTGCGCGCCGGTGGCCCCCGTGGCCCCCGTGACTCCCGGGTTGCCCTGGGTCCCGGTGGCACCCGTGGCGCCAGTGGCCCCCGTAACTCCCGGATCTCCCTGCGTCCCGGTTGCTCCGGTAGCTCCGGTGACTCCGGGGTTGCCTTGCGTCCCGGTTGCCCCCGTGGCCCCCGTTGCTCCGGGGTCGCCCTTTGTCCCCGTAGCGCCAGTGGCCCCGGTCGCTCCGGGGTCCCCCTGTGTTCCACCGGCTCTCGTGGCTCCCGTAGCGCCGGTGGCTCCTGTGGTTCCCGGGTCGCCCTGCGTCCCCGTAGCTCCCGTAGCCCCGGTGGCCCCCACGTCCCCCTGAGCCCCGGTCGCCCCCGTGACCCCTGTGTTCCCTTGAGCCCCCGTAGCTCCCGTAGCCCCAGTGGCCCCCACGTCCCCCTGGCCCCCAGTCGCTCCCGTAACCCCTGTGTCTCCCTGGACCCCGGTAGCCCCGGTAGCTCCCGTCGCCCCCGTCGCCCCGGTCACCCCCATGTGTCCCAGCGCCCCAGTCGCTCCGGTCGCCCCCGTCGGACCAGCGGGCCCCGTAGACCCGGTCGACCCCGTCGCGCCCGTGTGGCCCATCGGGCCGCCCGGGCCCGTCGCCCCGGTGTCGCCCTTCGGGCCCCGGGGACCCGTCGGACCCGTCGGGCCGGTCCGGCCCCCGCAGTCGTCCTTGCCGCCGCGCGGGCCGCCGTGACGAGCCGCGTGGGCGTAGTCGTCGTGGTGGGAACCAGGCCTGCACGAGTCGCCGCCGTGCGGGGCCGCCGTCGTGTGGCCGGTCATGCTCCGGGCCACCGCCAGCGCCGGGCTGACCACTCCGGACGCCACCGCCAGTGCCAGCGAGGCGGCCATGCCGGCCTTCTTGAACCGATGCCGGGCCACCGGCCCCAGCAGGGGCGCGTTCCTGGGCTCAGGATTCATCTGCGGGTACTCCTCCATCGATCGGCGGGGAACTCCCCGAAGCCGATCGCGAGCTTCACCCGGCGACGCACCCAAGATCGTCAAGCTTCACCGAAGGGCGCCCCTGTAAATCATCTAATCAGGCTGATTGGGTGATCTCCCGCGCGGGCAATTGCCTCTGGCCGATGCGAACTTGGTCCGTCTGCGGCCAATCGGGCGCTGTTTCGGTGCAGGGCCCCGCACCCGGCTCCCCCGGGCGTCCGGCCTGTGCCACATTGGCCGCCGTGAAGCCGCCGACCATCTGCCTCTGCATGATCGTCAAGAACGAGTCGCGGGTCATCGAACGCTGCCTCGCCTCGGTCCGCCACCTGATCGACACCTGGGTCATCTCCGACACCGGCTCGACCGACGGCACCCAGGACCTGATCCGCGCGGCACTCGCCGGCATCCCGGGCGAACTCCACGAGGAACCCTGGACCGACTTCGGCCACAACCGCACCCGGAACATCCGGCACGCCCGCGGCAGGGCCGACTTCCTGCTCACCCTCGACGCCGACCACGTGCTGCGCCAGGACGCCCCGCTGCCCCCGCTGACGGCGACCTCGTACATGCTGCGGTACGACACCCCCGGCACCCAGCACCGCTTCAAGCACCTGATGCGGGGGGACAGGGACTGGCGCTACGAGGGCGTCACCCACGAATACCCGTGCACCGACGACCCCGACGTCCAGGAGAACCTGGACGCACTGGTGATCGAGGACCACGCCGACGGCGGCTGCCGCGCCGACAAGTTCGAACGCGACGCCCGGCTGCTGCGCGGTGAGCTGGAGCGCGACCCCGCCAACACCCGCACGGTCTTCTACCTCGCCAACACCCAACGCGACCTCGGGAACGCCGAGGAGGCGGTCGCGCTCTACGAGCGGCGCGCGGCGATGGGCGGCTGGCCGGAGGAGGTCTACGTCTCCCTCCTGGAGGCCGGTGTCCTCAAGGCCGAGCGGACCGGGGACTGGCCCGGGGCGATGGACGCGTTCTCGCGCGCCTGGGAGACCCGCCCGCAGCGGCTCGAAGCCTGCTACGAACTGGCCTCCCGGCTGCGGGTCATGGGCCGGCACCACACCGCGCACGCGCTGCTCGCCGCCGTACTCGACCGGCCCGAACCCGACGACCTGCTGTTCACCCGGAGCTGGGTGTACCGCTGGGGTCTGCTCTTCGAGTACTCGATCACCGCCTACTGGGTGGGCGACCACCCGGCGTCGGTCCGGGCCTGCGACCGGCTGCTGGCCCTGCCGGACCTGCCCGACGCGGTCCGGCGCCAGACCGTGCTCAACCGCGAGTTCTCCGTCCAGCGCCTCACCGCCGGCCCGCCGGCGGCCACGGTTCCCCCGGCGGCCGTCGTCCCTCCGGCCGTCACCGTGCCCCCGGCTGCCGCCGCCCGGTAGTCCGGCCGGACGGAACCCGAGGCGGCCGGCCAAGACCCGCACCCCGCAGCCCGAACCCTGCACTCCGCACCCAGCACTCCGGACCCCGTGTGCGGCGCATCCATCGCGGCCACCTGTGCGTCTACGCAGGTATGGATCTGGAAAAGCCGTCCGCCGCCCGGCCCGCCGAGCAGGCCGATGGGTGTCTCGCCGTCGCGATCCGCATTCCGGTGCGGATCGTGGTGCTCGTCCTCGTGGTGCCCGTCCGCATGGTGTGGGACGCGCTCCGCGTCGGCGGGAGGATCCTTCGGGACACCCTGCTCCGGCCGCTGGGGCGAGCGCTCGGGACGGCCCTCGGATGGCTGGCGCGGGCGCTCTTCGTCCGGCCCTGGGTGGCGCTGTGGCGGTACGTCGCCGTGCCGGCCGGCACGCTGCTGGCCCGGCTCGGGCGGGTGCTGCTCGTGGTGCCCGCGGTGTGGCTGTACCGCACGGTCCTCACCCCGCTGGGACACGGTCTCGCCCGCGCCGCCCGGGCCACCGGGTCCGTGCTCGCCCGGCTGTTCACGGGCACCGCGACCGTGCTCGGGTGGCTCCTCGGCGCCGCCGTGACCGTGCTGACCCGGGTCCTCGGCGCCCTCGCGGCCGCGTGCGGCTGGGTGTACGCGCGGCTGCTCACGCCGGCCGGGCGCGTGGCCGCCCTGGTGCTCAAGGCCCTCGGAACGGTCCTCGCGGCCGTCGCGTACGGGACGTACACCGCCGGCGCCTGGCTGGTCAGGTACCTGCTGGTGGTCCCCGCCGTGTGGCTGTACAGGTGGGTCCTCGCTCCCGTCGGCAGGACAGCCGCCCTCCTCGCCGCCGGGCTCTGGCGGATCGTCCGGGCGCTCCTGACGGGCCTGGCCGCCGGCGCGTACTGGACCGCCCGGGTCCTGCTGGTGCTTCCCGCGCTCGCCCTGTGGCGGTGGGTCCTCGTCCCCGCCGGGCGGGTCCTCGCCGTCGTGGCCAGGGAGACCGGCGAGGCGCTCGGACACGCCTGGCGGATCGCCGGGTACGTCTCGCTCGCCGTCGGACGGTTCATCGCGCGTCTGTTCCGGTGGACTTTCGTGGAACCCGCGCGCTGGGTCCACCGGACCGTGCTGACCCCGGTCGGGCACGCCGTGCGCGATCATGTGCTCAAACCCGCCGCCGAGGCGGCGCGCGCGGTCCGGCGGACCGCGCGGCAGACGCTGGAGGCCGCCCGCGACAGCGCCCGGCAGGCCCGCGCCGACTTCCGGCGGATGCTCTTCGGAACCCCCGCGGAACCACTGCCGGTCGCCCGGCGGGAACCAGCGGCCGGTGAGACACGTACTCTTGGTAGCAGTACGACCGCACTCATGAAGGACTGAGCGACACTGGGCAAGCGACAGCCCGAAGGCCCGCCGCCCGCACCCGCGGTGCAGCGCATCCGACTGCGCTACACCAAGCGCGGCCGCCTCCGGTTCACCAGCCACCGTGACTTCCAGCGCGCCTTCGAGCGTGCCCTGCGCCGTGCCGCCGTACCCATGGCGTACTCGGCGGGGTTCACGCCGCACCCGAAGGTGTCGTACGCCAATGCCGCACCCACCGGCACGGGCAGCGAGGCGGAATACCTGGAGATCGCCCTCACCGACCGGCGCGACCCCGAGAAGCTGCGCGAGCTCCTCGACGAGTCGATGCCCCAGGGGCTCGACATCACCGAGGCGGTCGAGGCCCGCGTCTCGGGTCTCGCCGACCGGCTCACCGCCTCCGTGTGGGAGATGCGCCTCGACGGCGTGGACCCCGCGGACGCCGAGCGCGCGGTGGAGGCCTTCAACGCGGCCGAGACCGTGGAGGTCAGCCGCAGGACCAAGAACGGCATGCGGAGGTTCGACGCCCGCAGCGCCGTGGCGAGCCTCGGGACGACCGCCGAGACGCACGGTCCACAGGCTGATAGGCCGACCGACCAGCCCTGTGCGATACTGCGGCTGGTTGTTCGGCACGTGACGCCTGCCGTTCGACCCGACGACGTCCTGTCCGGTCTTCGCGCCGTGGCCGACCTGGCGCCGCCGGTCGCCGCTGCGGTGACCAGGCTGGCGCAGGGGCTGTTCGATGAAGAGACCGGCACGGTGACCGACCCGCTCGCGCCCGACCGCGAGGCAGTCGCAGCCGCCCCAGCCGATCGCACAGGGGCCGCCGAAACTGCCGCCGCGAAGGCGTCGGCGTAAGGAAGGTCCCGCGTAAGGACCGTTGTCGTAGCGCCGCCCTCGTATCCGGGAGCCACCTGGGTCGGGCAGCGCACCGACCTTAAAGACTTTCGCCAGGCCGTACGCACACATGGCGTACGGAACCGGCGAGACAGGACACAGAGAGCTCCCGTGCGGCGCCCGCGCCCCGGACGGCGGCACCGCGCATCGCGCGAGCCGCGGACGTCACCGGCATCGCCGGACCAGGCGCGACGCCCGGGAGCCTGACGGGAGATCCACCCGCATGCTCGAGCCGACCGAACCCACCGAGGGTTCCGACAACAACACCCCCAGCGACACCCTGCCGCCGCGGCGCCGCCGCCGCGCCGCGTCGCGCCCCGCCGGTCCTCCGGTCGCCGCCTCCGAGGCCGCGGCCGAGACCACCGCGCCGGCCATACCGGCCGTCGCGTCCGCCGACCTCGCCGCCGAGGAAGCCCCCACCGGGGACCTGACCTCCGCGGACACCGAGGCCGAGGAGACGGACGAGACCGAAGAGGCCGCGGAGACGGCCGCCGCCGAGGCACAGGCTCCGGCCGAGGCCGACGACGCCGCACCGCGCCGTACGCGCCGCCGTGCCACCCGCCGTGTCTCGGCCCCCGCCGGCGCGCCCGCACCGGCCGGAACCACCGACGCCCCCGAGGCCGAGGAGACCGCGGCGCCCGCCGCCGTCGCCGAGCCCGGGAGCCTGCCCGTCGAGGAGACCGCGGCCGAGGAGCCGGCGCCCGCCGCCCGGACCCGCCGCCGTGCCACCCGTCGCGCCTCCGCCCCCGCCGGGGCGCCCGCCGAGGCCGAGACCGCCGAGGTCGTCACGGCCGCCGCCGAGCCCGTGGCCGCCCCGGTCGCCGAGGAGGCCGGGCCCGAGGCCCCCGCCGAGGAGGCCGCCCCGCGCCGCACGACCCGCCGTCGTGCCACCCGCCGTGCCTCCGCTCCCGCCGGGGCGCCCGAGGGCGACACCGCCGCCGAGCGCGTGGAGGCGCCCGTGAGCAGCGAGAGCAAGCCCGAGGAGCCCGCGCAGCCGGAGGCCGTCGAGGCCGAGGCCGCGCAGACCGAGAGCGCCCGGACCGAGGCCGCGCAGGCCGAGGAAGGTGGCCCGCGCCGCGGCCGCCGCCGCGCCACCCGCAAGGCCGCCGTCGGTTTCTCGGCGCCCGCGCAGAAGGACACCGAGGAGTCCTCGCGGCGCCCGGGCCGTCCGGCCGTCGCCGTGTTCCAGGCGCCGGTGTTCACCGAGCCGATGTTCCAGACGCCCGAGCGGGCCGCCGCAGCGGCCGCCGCCGAAGCGGCCGAGGCCGCCGAGGTGGCCGAGGTCGCCGAACCGGCCGAGGCCGTGCAGGAGCCGGCGGCCCCCCGCAGGCGCCGCCGTCGCCGTGGCTTCGAGGACGAGCCGCAGGCCGTGACCGAGGAGCCGCAGGAGTCCGTCGAGGACACCGAGGCCGACGGGGACGCGGAATCCGCCGAGGACGCGGAGGACGCCGTCGAGGGTGACGAGGGCGAGGAGGAGTCCGCGGGCTCCCGTCGCCGCCGCCGTCGCGGTGGCCGCCGTCGCCGCCGTGGAGAGTCCGCCGAGTCGGACGCGGACGGCGAGGCCGGCGAGGACGACTTCGCCGCCGAGCAGGCCGCGCAGGACGCCGAGGACGCCGCCGAGCAGGCCGAGGAGGACGCCGAGGACGCGGACGAGCGCGAGGAGTCGGGCGGCTCCAGCAGCAGCCGTCGTCGCCGTCGCCGCCGCCGTCGCGCCGGTGACTCCGGCGGAGAAGCCGAGCAGCCCGGCGAGAACGACCCCGAGCGCACCGTCGTCAAGGTCCGCGAGCCGCGTGGCCGGCGCGAGGAGCAGCCCTCGGACGAGGTCCAGTCCATCAAGGGCTCGACCCGTCTGGAGGCCAAGAAGCAGCGCCGGCGCGAGGGCCGTGAGCAGGGCCGCCGCCGTGTCCCGATCATCACGGAGGCCGAGTTCCTGGCCCGCCGTGAGGCCGTCGAGCGGGTGATGGTCGTCCGCCAGAGCGGCGAGCGCACCCAGATCGGCGTCCTCGAGGACAACGTGCTCGTCGAGCACTACGTCAACAAGGAGCAGGCGACCTCGTACGTCGGCAACGTCTACCTGGGCAAGGTCCAGAACGTGCTGCCGTCGATGGAGGCGGCCTTCATCGACATCGGCAAGGGCCGCAACGCGGTGCTCTACGCCGGTGAGGTCAACTTCGAGGCGCTCGGCATGGCCAACGGGCCGCGCCGCATCGAATCCGCCCTCAAGTCCGGCCAGTCGGTCCTGGTGCAGGTCACCAAGGACCCGATCGGCCACAAGGGCGCCCGCCTGACCAGCCAGGTCTCCCTGCCGGGCCGCTACCTGGTGTACGTGCCCGAGGGCTCGATGACCGGCATCAGCCGCAAGCTGCCCGACACCGAGCGCGCGCGTCTGAAGACCATCCTCAAGAAGATCGTCCCCGAGGACGCGGGCGTCATCGTGCGCACCGCCGCCGAGGGCGCGAGCGAGGACGAGCTGCGCCGTGACGTCGAGCGTCTCCAGGCGCAGTGGGAGGACATCCAGAAGAAGGCGAAGAGCGGCAACGCCCCGACCCTGCTCTACGGCGAGCCGGACATGACCGTCCGTGTCGTCCGCGACATCTTCAACGAGGACTTCTCCAAGGTCATCGTCAGCGGCGACGAGGCGTGGGACACCATCCACGGCTACGTCTCCCACGTGGCGCCCGACCTGACCGACCGGCTGTCGAAGTGGACCTCCGAGGTCGACGTCTTCGCCACCTACCGGATCGACGAGCAGCTGATGAAGGCGCTGGACCGCAAGGTCTGGCTGCCCAGCGGCGGTTCGCTGGTGATCGACAAGACCGAGGCCATGATCGTGGTCGACGTCAACACCGGAAAGTTCACCGGCCAGGGCGGCAACCTCGAGGAGACCGTCACCAGGAACAACCTGGAGGCGGCCGAGGAGATCGTGCGCCAGCTGCGGCTGCGCGACCTCGGCGGCATCGTCGTCATCGACTTCATCGACATGGTCCTGGAGTCCAACCGCGACCTGGTGCTGCGGCGCCTGCTCGAATGCCTGGGCCGCGACCGTACGAAGCACCAGGTGGCCGAGGTGACCTCGCTGGGCCTCGTGCAGATGACCCGCAAGCGGGTGGGCCAGGGTCTGCTGGAGTCCTTCTCCGAGACCTGCGTCCACTGCAACGGCCGCGGTGTCATCGTGCACATGGAGCAGCCGACGTCCATCGGCGGTGGCGGCAAGCGCAAGAAGCGCGGCCGCGGCGGTGCCGACCAGGTCCACGAGCACGACCACGACCACGAGCTCACGCAGGATCAGGCCGAGGAGCCGGAGACGGAGACCGAGGCCGAGCTGGCCGCCGAGGTCGCCGCGCCGGTCGCGCTGGCCGAGACCGAGTTCCAGCCCGACGAGGAGCTGTACGGCAGCGCCGCCGAGGCGGAGGCCGCGGCCACCCGTGGCCGTTCCCGCCGCCGCACCTCCCGGCGCGCGTCCGCTCCCGCGGGTGCGCCCAGGACCGAGGAGCGCGCTCCCCGGACGCGGCGCGAGGAGCGTGCCGAGCGCGCCGCCGCGCGGTCCCGTGAGACCGCCGAGGCGGAGCCGTTCGCGGCCGAGGACCCGGTCGTCGAGGCGCCCGTCGCCGAGCAGCCCGTCGTCGAGGCGCCGGTCGCCGAGACCGCCGTGGCCCCCGCGCCGGAGGCCGAGGCCGCTCCCCAGGGCCGTACGCGCCGTCGTGCGACCCGCAAGGTGTCGGCGCCTGCCGGTTCGCCCAGGTCGGCCGAGGAGGCCGTCGTGACGGTCACGGAGCCGGTCGCGGCCCCCGTGGCCGAGACCCCGGCGCAGCCCGCCGAGGAGCCGGAGACGGCGCCCGAGCCGGTGGCCGAGGCCCCCGCCGCGAGCGCCGCGCCGGCCCGTCCGCGCCGTCGTGCCGTGCGCAAGGCCACCGCGCCCACCGCGTCCGCGGAGGCGGCCGTCGTGGTCGTCCCGTCGGCCGCCGCCGAGCCGGTCGCCGAGCCCGTGTCGGAGTCCGCCGAGCCGGAGGCCGCCGAGGCCGACGCCGAGGCGCCGGCCGCGAAGAAGGCGGCGGCCCGCAAGACGGCCAAGAAGGTGACGGCGAAGAAGGCCGCCACCAAGAAGACCGTCGCCGCGAAGAAGACGGCCGCGAAGAAGACCACGGCCAAGAAGGCGACCGCGAAGAAGACGGCCGCCAAGTCCACGGCGAAGAAGACGGCGGCGGCGGAGCAGACGCTCTCCACCGTCACCGCGTCCACCGACGAGAGCTGAGGCTCCCGCACGCCTCCCCGGCCCGCGTCGAGCGGGCCGGGGGACACCGCGTGACCGGTGGCACACCCGCGGGGCCCGGCCTGGTTTGACCCTTTCGGTCGTGGCCCCGTAACCTTGACCGTCGGCGTGTCCCCTGACGCGCCGCATCCCCGTAAACCTCTTCCTCTCGGACACCTCGGTGACCGGGAGAGGCCCTCCGTGTTCGTTCCCGGGCGGCTGGACTGCGGGGTTCCGTTCCGAGCGAAAGAGAGATCCGCGTGTACGCCATCGTGCGCAGCGGTGGTCGCCAGCACAAGGTTGCTGTCGGCGACATCGTTGAGGTTGACAAGATTTCCACCGCCAAGGTTGGCGACACGGTCGAGCTCTCGACCCTGCTCGTTGTCGACGGCGAAGCCGTGACGAGCGACCCCTGGGTCCTTGCCGGCATCAAGGTCCAGGCCGAGGTCGTGGATCACCACAAGGGCGTCAAGATCGACATCCTTCGCTACAAGAACAAGACCGGCTACCGCCGTCGTCAGGGCCACCGCCAGCAGTACACGGCGATCAAGGTCACTGAGATCCCCGCGGCTGCGAAGTAAGGGTAGGGACTGAGACATGGCACACAAGAAGGGCGCATCGTCCACTCGGAACGGTCGCGACTCCAACGCTCAGCGGCTCGGTGTGAAGCGCTTCGGCGGTCAGACCGTCAACGCCGGTGAGATCCTGGTCCGTCAGCGTGGCACCCACTTCCACCCCGGCGTCAGCGTCGGCCGTGGCAAGGACGACACGCTGTTCGCGCTGACCGCCGGTGCGGTCGAGTTCGGCACGCACCGTGGCCGCAAGGTCGTGAACATCGTTCCGGTCGCCTGACCGAGTCCCATCGAGGCTGATCCGGTTCCACGCGCGCCGGATCGCAGGCCTCGGGGCCCAGGCTCCGTAGAACAGAAGTTCTTCGCGAGGCGGACCTCACTTCCCCCACGGGAAGCGGGTCCGCCTTTCGCGTGTTACCCAAGAGACATTCCGTACGTACCGAGGTCCCCGAAGTACGTACGCAACGACGTATCCGAAGTAACCAGATGTAACCGAAGTGCTGGAGGCACCCCACATGACCACCTTCGTGGACCGCGTCGAGCTGCACGTCGCCGCGGGTAGCGGAGGTCACGGCTGTGCCTCCGTTCACCGGGAGAAGTTCAAGCCGCTCGGCGGCCCGGACGGCGGCAACGGCGGCCGTGGCGGTGACGTGATCCTGGTCGTCGACCAGTCCGTCACCACGCTGCTCGACTATCACCATTCCCCGCACCGCAAGGCCACCAGCGGCAAGCCCGGCGAGGGCGGCAACCGCTCCGGCAAGGACGGCCAGGACCTGGTCCTGCCCGTGCCGGACGGCACCGTCGTCCTCGACAAGGCGGGCAACGTCCTCGCGGACCTCGTCGGCCAGGGCACCTCGTACATCGCCGCCGAGGGCGGCCGCGGCGGCCTCGGCAACGCGGCGCTGGCCTCGGCCCGCCGCAAGGCGCCCGGCTTCGCTCTGCTCGGTGTCCCCGGGGGTCTGCAGGACATCGTCCTGGAGCTGAAGACCGTCGCCGACGTGGCCCTCGTGGGCTACCCGAGCGCCGGCAAGTCCTCGCTCATCTCGGTCCTCTCGGCCGCCAAGCCGAAGATCGCGGACTACCCCTTCACGACCCTCGTCCCGAACCTGGGCGTGGTGACCGCGGGCGAGACCGTCTACACCATCGCGGACGTGCCGGGCCTCATCCCCGGCGCCAGCCAGGGCAAGGGCCTCGGCCTGGAGTTCCTGCGCCACGTCGAGCGGTGCAGCGTGCTCGTCCACATCCTGGACACCGCCACCCTCGAATCCGAGCGCGACCCGCTCTCCGACCTCGACATCATCGAGGAGGAGCTCAAGCAGTACGGCGGTCTCGACGACCGTCCGCGCATGGTCGTCCTCAACAAGATCGACGTGCCGGACGGCAAGGACCTCGCGGAGATGGTCCGCCCCGAGCTGGAGGCGCGCGGCTACCGCGTCTTCGAGGTGTCCGCGGTCGCCCACATGGGCCTGCGGGAGCTGTCTTTCGCGCTCGCCGAGCTGGTCGCGCAGTCCCGCGCCGCGAAGCCGAAGGAAGAGGCGACCCGCATCGTCATCCGCCCGAAGGCGGTCGACGACGCCGGCTTCACCGTGACGCCGGAGGAGGACGGCCTCTTCCGCGTGCGCGGCGAGAAGCCCGAGCGCTGGGTGCGCCAGACCGACTTCAACAACGACGAGGCCGTCGGCTACCTCGCCGACCGCCTCAACCGCCTCGGCGTCGAGGCCGCGCTGATGAAGGCGGGCGCCCGCTCCGGCGACGGCGTCGCGATCGGCCCCGAGGAGAACGCGGTCGTCTTCGACTGGGAGCCCACCGTCATGGCCGGTGCCGAGATGCTGGGCCGCCGCGGTGAGGACCACCGCTTCGAGGCCCCGCGGCCCGCGGCCCAGCGCCGCCGGGACCGGCAGGCCGAGCGGGACGAGTCGGAGAAGGAGTACGACGACTTCGAGCCGTTCTAGGGCGGGCTCGGCACGCCCGGTATCGCGGTGACGACATGAAAGGGCGGGCCGGAGGAAATCCTCCGGCCCGCCCTTTAAAGTTACGTTGGGCGCGATAAGCTCTCGTCGCCCTTGATATCCTCGGCTACGTAACAGCGGAGCCA
>NZ_JBHXDQ010000045.1:0-77404 GCF_042725875.1 Streptomyces sp. NPDC127038
ACCGAGTTCGCCCGTGGTGGCTATCACGGCACGAGCACCGAGGCGATCGCCAAGCGCGTCGGGGTCTCGCAGCCGTATCTCTTCCGGCTCTTCCCGGGCAAGAAGGCGATCTTCCTCGCCGCCGCCGAGCGGTGCGTCGAGGACACCATCCAGACCTTCCAGGAGGCCGCCAAGGGCCTGGAGGGCGAGGAGGCGAAGCACGCCATGGGGGACGCGTACGTCGAGGTCATCGCGGAACGGCCCGAGCGGCTGATGATGCAGATGCAGATGTACGTCGCCGTGGCCGCCGCCGAGCAGGAGGGCGACCACGAGTTCGGCGAGGCCGTGCGGGCCGGCTGGACGCGGCTGTGGGACGCCGTGCACCTGCCGCTCGGCGCGGACCCGGGCGCGACCACGTCGTTCCTGGCGACCGGAATGCTCATCAACACGCTCGTGGCGATGGGCTTCCCGTCCGGGCACCGGGTGTGGGAGGGGCTGTTCTCCGGTCCCGGGGCCGTCTGCGGGCCCGAGGAGTAGGCGGGGAGCGGCCGCCGGGTGCCGAGGCTCCCGGTCCGCGTATTTCCCTGATCATTGAAGTTAGTCATCAATAACTAACCATCGATCTCTCTGGGGGAGAGATGTCACAGCAGACCGAGGCCGAAGCACGCCGCGGGGGCGCCGCCTGGGCCCTCCTCATCACCAGCGTCGCCGGATTCATGGCGGCCCTCGACAATCTCGTCGTCACCACCGCCCTGCCCTCCATCCGCAAGGATCTCGGGGGAGCGCTGGGCGACCTGGAATGGACCGTGAGCGCCTACACGCTCACCTTCGCCGTCCTGCTGATGTTCGGCGCGGCGCTCGGCGACCGGTTCGGCCGCCGCAGGCTCTTCCTGGTCGGCCTGAGCGTCTTCACCGGCGCCTCGGCCGCCGCGGCCATGGCCCCCGGCATCGACTCGCTGATCGCCGCCCGCGCGGTCCAGGGGGTCGGAGCGGCGATCATGATGCCGCTGACCCTGACCCTGCTGACCGCCGCGGTCCCCGCCGCCAGGCGCGGGATGGCGTACGGGATCTGGGGCGCCGTCAACGGACTCGCGGTCGCCTCGGGGCCCCTGATCGGCGGCAGCCTCACCGAGCACGTCTCCTGGCACTGGATCTTCTGGCTGAACGTCCCGCTCGGCCTCGCCGTGCTCCCGCTCGCCCGGTTGCGTCTGTCCGAGTCGTACGGCACCGGCGCCCCGCTCGACTTCCCCGGCACCCTGCTCGCCAGCGGCGGCCTCTTCGGGATCGTCTACGGTCTGGTCCGCGGGCCCGCCGACGGCTGGACCAGCGGGCTCGTCCTGACCGGTCTGATCGCCGGTGGCGTCCTGCTCGCCGGGTTCGTCGTCCACGGCACCCGGGCGAAGAACCCGATGCTCCCGATGCGGCTCTTCCGCTCCCGCGCCTTCGCCGGGATCAACGCGGCCAGCCTGCTGATGTTCCTCGGGATGTTCGGTTCGATCTTCCTGCTCAGCCAGTACATGCAGGGCGTCCTCGGCTACTCGCCGACCGAGGCGGGGCTGCGGATGCTCCCCTGGACCGGCATGCCGATGCTCGTCGCGCCGATCGCGGGCATCCTGTCCGACCGCATCGGCGGCCGCCCGGTCGTCGCCACCGGCCTCTTCCTCCAGGCCGTCGGCCTCGGCTACATGGCCGTCGTGGCCACCACCCACGCCTCCTACGGCGCTCAGCTGCCCGCTCTGATCATCAGCGGTGTCGGCATGGCGCTGTACTTCGCCCCGGCCGCCAACCTGGTCATGTCCAGCGTCCGCCCGCAGGAGCAGGGAATCGCCTCCGGCGCCAACAACGCGCTGCGCGAGGTGGGTGGCGCCCTCGGCGTCGCGATCATGTCGTCGATCTTCGCCGCCCAGGGCGGATACGAATCCGGGCAGGCCTTCGTGGACGGACTGCGGCCTGCGCTGGTCACCGGCTCGGCGGTCGTGGCCGTGGCCGGAATCGCCGCCCTGCTGATCCCGGCCGGGCGCCGCACCGCGCCGAGGACGGCGGACGCGGCCGGGACCGGCTCCGGCTCCGGCTCCGGCTCCGCCGAGCCCGCCCCGGTGCTGGAGACCGCCGACCGCTGAGCACCGGGCACGCGCGCGTACGGGTCCCGTCCACCAGGGCGGGGCCCCGCGCGCGTGCCCCGCGACCGTCGCCCCGTTCCTCCCGTCGCCCCTGCCACCCCGACACCCGGGCGACCCCGCGCGCCCGGAGTGGTCGGTGCCGTCTCGTACTCTTGGGCCCGTGCAGGAACTCCACGATGCCCCGCTCGCCCCGCTGACCACCTTCCGGCTCGGCGGTCCGGCC
This sequence comes from Streptomyces sp. NPDC127038, assembly GCF_042725875.1. NCBI lineage: Bacteria > Bacillati > Actinomycetota > Actinomycetes > Kitasatosporales > Streptomycetaceae > Streptomyces > Streptomyces sp. NPDC127038. The sequence continues at coordinate 2,323 of NZ_JBHXDQ010000045.1, forward strand.
GCCCGGCTGATCACCGCCACGACCGACGCCGAGGTGATCGCCGCCGTGCGCGAGGCCGACGACGCCGGTACGCCGCTGCTGCTCATCGGCGGCGGATCGAACCTGGTCATCGGCGACAAGGGCTTCGACGGGACCGCCCTGCGCATCGCCACGAAGAGCTTCTCCCTCGACGGCACGAACCTGGAGCTGGCCGCGGGCGAGGTGTGGACCGACGCGGTCGCGCGCTCCGTCGAGGCCGGTCTCGCCGGGATCGAGTGCCTCGCGGGCATCCCCGGCTCCGCCGGCGCGACACCGATCCAGAACGTGGGGGCGTACGGCCAGGAAGTGTCGTCGACGATCACCGAAGTGATCGCCTACGACCGCACGACGCGCGAGACGGTCACGCTGACCAACGCCGAGTGCGCGTTCTCGTACCGCCACAGCCGCTTCAAGGCCGACCCCGAGCGCCATGTGGTGCTGCGGGTGCGGTTCGGCCTGGAGGACGCGCGGGGGCTGTCGGCGCCGGTCAGGTACGCCGAGACGGCCCGTGCGCTCGGGGTGGAGCCCGGCGACCGTGTGCCCCTCGACGCCGCCCGCGAGACCGTGCTGAAGCTGCGGGCCGGGAAGGGCATGGTGCTCGACCCCGAGGACCACGACACCTGGTCCGCCGGATCGTTCTTCACCAACCCGATCCTCACGGACGAGGCGTTCGCCGCGTTCCGCGCGCGCGTGGAGGAGCGGCTCGGCGCCGACGCGGTGGCACCCGCGTACCCGGCAGGCGAGGGCCTGACCAAGACCTCCGCGGCCTGGCTGATCGACAGGTCGGGCTTCACCAAGGGCTACGGCACCGGGCCCGCCCGAATCTCCACCAAGCACACCCTGGCCCTGACCAACCGGGGTACGGCGACCACCGAGGACCTCCTCGCGCTGGCCCGCGAGGTCGTCGCCGGTGTCCACGAGGCCTTCGGGATCACCCTCGTCAACGAGCCGGTGACGGTGAACGCCGGCCTCTGAGAGGCACCGGGAGTCCGGGCACCCCGGACAAGGCGCGTGGCCTAGTGCCGCACTAGTAGGCGAGGCCCACGCCCTGCTTCACGGTTGCCGGGTCGTCGGTCATCGCCAGCATCGCGTGGGCCACGTCGGCCCGCCCGATGAGACGGCCCCGGGACGGGAAGCCCCCGACGACCGTGCGGTACGAGCCGGTCAACGGCTTGTTCTGGAGCCGGGGCGGGCGGACCACGGTCCAGTCCGTGGCGCTCGCCGCCAGCTCGCCCTCCATCTCCCGCAGGTCGGTGTAGACGTCCTTCAGCAGGGCCGAGATCAGGCCCAGCATCGCGCGGTCGACGAGGGTGTCGTCCTCGGGGCCGGGGCCGACCGGAGCCGCGCTGACGACCAGCAGCCGCCGCACCTGCTCCGCCTCCATCGCGCCCAGCACCGTACGGGTGAGCCGGGCCGCGACCCCGGCGTCCTTGCGGCGGCGCGCGCCGAGACCGGACAGGACCGCGTCCCGGCCCGCGACGGCCGGGCGCAGCGACTCCGGGTCGCCGAGGTCCGCGCGGAAGACCTCCAGATTCGCGCCCGTGACGGTGAGCCGCGCGGGGTCCCGTACGACGGCCGTGACCCGGTGGCCCGCGCCCAGCGCCTGCCGGACGATCTCCTGGCCGATGCCTCCGGTGGCACCGAAAACGGTGAGTTCCATGACCTGCTCCCCTGGGAGGTGAGGTGGAGACGTGGTGGGTGAGTGTTCACTCACCCTTGCTCCCTCTAGAGTGAGTAAGTACTCACCCACCCGTCAAGCCCAGGAAGGCGGGTCATGGAATCCTTGGGCCCCATGCAGCAGAAATCCGCCACGGAGAGCACTCCGCCGAAGCCCGCCAGGATCCGCATCCTCGACGCGGCGCACGAGCTGATGCTCACGCTCGGCCTCTCCCGCGTCACCACCAAGGAGATCGCCCGGGCGGCCGGCTGCTCGGAGGCGGCGCTCTACAAGTACTTCGCGAGCAAGGAGGAGCTGTTCATCCGGGTCCTCCACGAGCGCCTGCCCCAGCTCGGCCCGCTCCTGGAGCGGCTGACCGCCGAGCCGCGGGAGCACTCCCTGGAGGAGAACCTCACGGAGATCGTCCGCCAGGCGTCCCTCTTCTACGAGCAGAGCTTCCCGATCGCCGCCTCCCTGTACGCGGAGACGCAGCTCAAGCGGCGTCACGACGAGGCCATGCGGGCCATGGGCGCGGGCCCCCACATGCCCATCAGGGGGCTCGCCGCCTATCTGCTGGCGGAGCAGCGGGCCGGGCGTGTCCAGCCGGACACCGACACCTACGCGGCCGCTTCACTCCTTCTGGGGGCGTGCGCGCAAAGGGCGTTCGCCTACGACGCCACCCAGGAGGGCACGCCGCCGGCCCTGGACGAGTTCGCCCCGTCGCTCGCCCGCACCCTGCTAGCCGGCCTGGCCCCCCGGGACCGGGGCACCGCGCCCGGGGAAGGGTCCTAGGGCGTCGGACAGGCCCTAGGCGGCCAGCCAGTCGTCGACGCCGGACAGGAGTTTCGTCCGGACGTCCTGGGGCGCGGCCGAGGCGCGGATGGACTGCCGGGCCAGTTCGGCCAGTTCCTGGTCGGTGAAGGCGTGGTGGCGGCGGGCGATGTCGTACTGGGCGGCGAGCCGGGAGCCGAAGAGCAGCGGATCGTCGGCGCCGAGGGCCATCGGCACGCCCGCTTCGAACAGAGTGCGCAAGGGGACATCGGCGTGCTTCTCGTAGACGCCGAGGGCGACGTTGGAGGCGGGGCAGACCTCACAGGTCACCCCGCGGTCCGCGAGACGCTTCAGCAGCCGGGGGTCCTCGGCGGCCCGCACCCCGTGGCCGATCCGGGAGGCGTGCAGGTCGTCCAGGCAGTCACGGACCGAGGCGGGCCCGGTCAGCTCGCCCCCGTGCGGCGCGGACAGCAGCCCGCCCTCGCGCGCGATGGCGAAGGCCCGGTCGAAGTCCCGCGCCATGCCCCGCCGCTCGTCGTTGGAGAGCCCGAATCCGACGATCCCCCGGTCCGCGTACCGCACGGCGAGCCGGGCCAGCGTGCGGGCGTCCAGGGGGTGCTTCATCCGGTTGGCGGCCACCAGGACGCGCATCCCGAGCCCGGTCTCCCGCATCGCCGAGTCGACCGCGTCCAGGATGATCTCCAGGGCCGGGATCAGCCCGCCCAGGCGCGGGGCGTACGAGGTCGGGTCGACCTGGATCTCCAGCCAGCCCGAGCCGTCCTTGAGGTCCTCCTCGGCCGCCTCTCGCACCAGGCGCTGGATGTCCTCGGGCTCTCTCAGGCAGGACCGGGCGGCGTCGTACAGGCGCTGGAAGCGGAACCAGCCGCGTTCGTCGGTGGCCCGCAGTTTCGGCGGTTCCCCGCTGGTCAGCGCCTCGGTCAGCGTCTCGGGCAGCCGCACACCGTACTTGTCGGCGAGCTCCAGCACGGTGCCGGGGCGCATGGACCCCGTGAAGTGCAGGTGCAGATGGGCCTTCGGAAGTTCACTGACATCACGTACGCGCTCCATCCGGAGATCCTGCCCCACGCGCACGGCGTGCCGGTAGGGCTTTCCCTGATCGGGCGCTTGCCCGAACACACGGACGGGGGCCGGTCACTCCGTGAGTGACCGGCCCCCGCACGCGCGCGTGGAGCGCGACGGCGTCACCGGCGCCCCGGAGGGCGCGGGCGGACGCCCGAGGTCAGTCCGTCGCCTCGGCCAGCAGCTTCTGGATCCGGCTGACGCCCTCGACGAGGTCCTCGTCGCCGAGCGCGTACGACAGGCGCAGATAGCCGGGCGTGCCGAAGGCCTCGCCCGGGACGACCGCGACCTCGGCCTCCTCCAGGATGAGCGCGGCCAGCTCGACGGTGTCCGCGGGGCGCTTGCCGCGGATCTCCTTGCCGATCAGGCCCTTCACCGAGGGGTACGCGTAGAAGGCGCCCTCGGGCTCGGGGCAGAGCACGCCGTCGATCTCGTTCAGCATGCGCACGATGGTCTTGCGGCGGCGGTCGAAGGCCTCGCGCATCTTCGCGACGGCCGCGAGGTCGCCGGAGACGGCGGCGAGCGCGGCGACCTGGGCCACGTTCGAGACGTTGGAGGTGGCGTGCGACTGGAGGTTGGTCGCGGCCTTGATGACGTCCTTGGGGCCGATGACCCAGCCCACGCGCCAGCCGGTCATGGCGTACGTCTTGGCGACGCCGTTGACGACGATGCACTTGTCGCGCAGCTCGGGCACCACGACGGGCAGCGAGTGGAACTCGGCGTCGCCGTAGACCAGGTGCTCGTAGATCTCGTCGGTCAGGACCCACAGGCCCTTCTCGGCGGCCCAGCGGCCGATCTCCTCGATCTGCTCGCGCGTGTAGACCGCGCCCGTCGGGTTGGACGGGGAGACGAAGAGCAGCACCTTGGTGTTCTCGGTGCGGGCGGCCTCCAGCTGCTCGACCGAGACGCGGTAGCCGGTGGTCTCGTCGGCGACGACCTCCACCGGGACACCGCCGGCGAGACGGATGGACTCCGGGTAGGTCGTCCAGTACGGCGCCGGGACGATGACCTCGTCGCCCGGGTCGAGGATCGCGGCGAAGGCCTCGTAGATGGCCTGCTTGCCGCCGTTGGTGACGAGGACCTGGGCGGCCTCCACCTCGAAGCCGGAGTCGCACAGCGTCTTCGCGGCGATCGCGGCCTTCAGCTCGGGGAGCCCGCCGGCCGGCGTGTAGCGGTGGTACTTGGGGTTCGAGCAGGCCTCGATGGCGGCCTGGACGATGTAGTCCGGGGTCGGGAAGTCGGGCTCACCGGCGCCGAAGCCGATCACCGGACGTCCGGCGGCCTTGAGTGCCTTGGCCTTGGCGTCCACGGCGAGGGTGGCGGATTCGGAGATCGCGCCGACTCGGGCGGAGACCCGGCGCTCGGTGGGAGGGGTTGCAGGGCTCATGGGACCCATCGTTTCAGACCGGAAACACCCCCGGCACGCGGGTTTCACGGACTGAACAACGGCAGAACATCCGTCCGGATCCGTGCGCCCCACCAGTGGATCTTCGACATGGTGAGCCCGTACGGACACTTTCTGTTCGACGCCCGGCTTCGGACCACGTACACTCTCACCTCGTTGGCCTTCACCGGCCGCACTCACCCGGTGCACACCGAGCACCCGGGCGGATGCGGTACGTTGGGGATGACAAAGGGTCGTAGCTCAATTGGTAGAGCACTGGTCTCCAAAACCAGCGGTTGGGGGTTCAAGTCCCTCCGGCCCTGCTTCACACACCTTTCGCCAGGATGTGTGCGCATGTACGTACTGCAATGCACCGCCGTGCGGCTCAACCGGGCGCGGCACGGTCACGACCCGGGAATCAGGTGAGGACGAGTGACGGACGCCGTGGGCTCCATCGACATGCCTGATGCCGAGGCGCCGGAGTCCAAGAAGAAAGCCCGCAAGGGCGGTAAGCGTGCCAAGAAGGGCCCGCTGAAGCGCCTTGCCACCTTCTACCGCCAGATCATCGCGGAACTCCGGAAGGTTGTCTGGCCGACTCGCAATCAGCTGACGACTTACACCACAGTGGTGATTGTGTTCGTCGTCATCATGATCGGCCTGGTCACCGTGATTGACTATGGGCTCAACCACGCCGCCAAGTACGTCTTCGGCTGAGCCGAGAGCGAAGGGCGCCGTCACCGGCGCCCCTTTCGCGCGTTCCAGCCCCATGTAACAAGGAAGAAGCAGCCACCGTGTCTGACCCGAACCTGAACGACGCCTCCGAGTCGGTCGAGTCCGTTGACGACGAGCTCGAGATCGTCGAGGGAGCGGACGTCGTGGACGAGTTCGAGGCTGCCGATGCCGCCGCCGGCGAGAACGCCGAGGAAGCGGCCCTGCACGTCGAGGACGAGTCCGGTGAGGACGTCGAGGACGCCGCCGACGAGTCCGACGAGGACGAGGACGCGTCCGAGGAGGCCGAGCCCGAGGTCGAGGCCGAGCCCGTCGACCCCGTGACCGCCCTGCGCGAGGAACTGCGCCTGCTCCCCGGCGAGTGGTACGTCATCCACACGTACGCCGGTTACGAGAACCGCGTGAAGACCAACCTCGAACAGCGTGCCGTCTCGCTGAACGTCGAGGACTTCATCTTCCAGGCCGAGGTGCCGCAGGAAGAGGTCGCGCAGATCAAGAACGGCGAGCGCAAGACGATCAAGCAGAACAAGCTCCCGGGCTACGTCCTGGTCCGCATGGACCTGACGAACGAGTCCTGGGGTGTCGTCCGCAACACTCCCGGTGTCACCGGCTTCGTGGGCAACGCCTACGACCCGTACCCGCTGACCCTGGACGAGATCGTCAAGATGCTCGCGCCGGAGGCCGAGGAGAAGGCCGCCCGCGAGGCCGCCGAGGCCGAGGGCAAGCCCGCGCCGCAGCGCAAGGTCGAGGTCCAGGTGCTGGACTTCGAGGTCGGCGACTCGGTCACCGTCACCGACGGTCCGTTCGCGACCCTCCAGGCCACCATCAACGAGATCAACGCCGACTCGAAGAAGGTCAAGGGCCTCGTCGAGATCTTCGGCCGCGAGACCCCGGTCGAGCTCTCCTTCGACCAGATCCAGAAGAACTAGCTCCTTCTGGACGTACGTCTTCCGAACAGGTCAGACGGGCTGTCACAGCCGGTCTGACCTGCTCGGTTTTTAGCCGCGCACAGATACCCGTTATCGTTGTGCGGTATGCCTTCATCCGGATCTTTCCTGGTTGAAGGCAGCCGTCCGGGGCGACTCGGACGTAGGAAGGCGAAAACGAAAGAGGACCCGGAATGCCTCCCAAGAAGAAGAAGGTCACGGGGCTCATCAAGCTCCAGATCAACGCCGGTGCGGCGAACCCGGCCCCGCCGGTCGGCCCCGCGCTCGGTCAGCACGGCGTCAACATCATGGAGTTCTGCAAGGCCTACAACGCGGCGACCGAGTCGCAGCGTGGCTGGGTCATCCCGGTGGAGATCACGGTCTACGAGGACCGCTCCTTCACCTTCGTGACCAAGACTCCGCCGGCCGCCAAGATGATCCTCAAGGCCGCGGGTGTCGAGAAGGGCTCCGGCGAGCCGCACAAGACCAAGGTCGCCAAGATCACCGAGGCGCAGGTCCGCGAGATCGCCACGACCAAGATGCCCGACCTCAACGCCAACGACCTGGACGCCGCTGCGAAGATCATCGCCGGCACCGCCCGTTCCATGGGCATCACGGTCGAGGGCTGACACCCACCTTCAGGAACCATGCGGCCTCGGCCGCACGTGGCAGGGCCTGCTCGGCCCGCACCACGACTCCTCAGAACACAACAGGAGCAGTAGTGAGCAAGCGCAGCAAGTCTCTCCGCGCTGCGGACGCCAAGGTCGACCGGGACAAGCTCTACGCCCCGCTCGAGGCCGTCCGTCTCGCCAAGGAGACCTCCACGAGCAAGTTCGACGGCACCGTCGAGGTCGCCTTCCGCCTGGGTGTCGACCCGCGCAAGGCCGACCAGATGGTCCGTGGCACCGTGAACCTGCCGCACGGCACCGGCAAGACCGCCCGGGTCCTGGTCTTCGCGACCGGTGACCGTGCTGCGGCCGCGGAGGCCGCGGGCGCCGACATCGTCGGCTCCGACGAACTGATCGACGAGGTCGCGAAGGGCCGTCTGGACTTCGACGCCGTCGTCGCCACCCCGGACCTCATGGGCAAGGTCGGCCGCCTCGGCCGCGTGCTCGGTCCCCGTGGTCTCATGCCGAACCCCAAGACCGGCACCGTGACCCCCGACGTCGCCAAGGCTGTCACCGAGATCAAGGGTGGCAAGATCGAGTTCCGCGTCGACAAGCACTCGAACCTGCACTTCATCATCGGCAAGGTGTCCTTCGACGACGCCAAGCTGGTGGAGAACTACGGCGCCGCGCTCGACGAGATCCTTCGTCTGAAGCCGTCGGCCGCCAAGGGTCGCTACATCAAGAAGGCCGCGATCAGCTCGACGATCGGCCCCGGCGTTCCCGTCGACCCGAACCGCACCCGCAACCTCCTCGTCGAGGAGGACCCGGCCGCCGTCTGAGCCCCTGGCTCACCCCGGTGACCGCGTCGCGCACGCGTATCTGAACGGGCCCCGCAACCTTTCGAGGTGCGGGGCCCGTCCTCATGTCCGGAGGTCTTCCCGCGGTGATGCCCGGGGACCTCTCCGGGGCGGTCGTCCCGGCCGGGAATCCGGGTACGGGTGTCAGTGGGCCGCGCTAGCGTGCGGTTCACAGAGTTCTCATAGGGGTGGGGCGAATGAACAGCATCATGGTGCGCCGACTGACGGTCTCGATCGCGGCGGCGACCGCGCTGGCGGGGGTGGCGGCCTGCAACTCCTCCGGCGGTACGGGGAGTTCGGGCGACAAGGCCGGCCACAGGAGCGCCACGCGGGTCAGCCCCGTCGCGGCCCTGCGCTCGGCGGAGAAGTCCACCGACGGCGCCGACTCCGCGCGGATCGAGTCCACGACGACCATGGGCACGCTGATGTCCATGAAGTCGGGCGGAACCATGGCCTGGGGCGACGGCTTCACCGGGGACATGACCATCACGTACACCGGCGGCACGATGGCCGACACGATGCACAAGATGGGCACCGACTCCATGGAGGCCCGCTATCTGTCCGACGCCTACTACGCGAAGATGGGCGACGCCTTCGCCCGGCAGGCGGGCGGCAAGCACTGGATCAGGTACGGCTACGACGACCTGGCGAAGATCGGGGGCGGCTCCGGCGCCCTCCTGAAGGACCAGATGCAGAACAGCTCGCCGAACCAGTCGGTGAAGCTCCTGCTGGCCTCCGGCGACGTCAAGAAGGTCGGCGAGGAGACGGTCCGAGGACAGCGGACCACGCACTACGCGGGCACGGTGGACGTCAGCGACCTCGCCGCCCGGAGCTCCCACCTCACCGCGAGCCAGCTCGCCGACATGAAGAAGCAGCTCACCACGGCCGGCATCACGACCGAGGACCTGGACATCTGGGTCGACTCCAAGGACCTGCTCGTCAAGGCGGTCTCCAAGGCCGAGATGTCGAGCGGCACGATGTCCTCCACGACGTACTACAGCGACTACGGGGTGAAGGTCTCGGCCGCGGCGCCCCCGGCCGGCGACACGGAGGACTTCAAGGACCTCCTGAAGGCGCAGGGCATGACGCCGGGCAGCGGCGACACGGCGACCGGTTCCGGCAGCGGCTCCCCCTCCTGAGCCTCCCGCCGGCCCTCCCCGAGGCGCCCGCGCACGACGGAGCCGGGTGGAAACCCAGGTGATCGCCGGAATCTCCTGGGCTACGCTCACGCCGAATCTGTGAGTAGTACATCTGTTCCTTGGGGGGAACCTTGAAGCTTTCTGTGAACCACGCGGTCCGGCGCCGGGCGACCGGGGCGGTCCTCGCGGCCCTGCTCCTCGGCGGGGGCGTGGTGGGCTGTTCCAAGGGCGCCGGGGACCAGTCGCCCGCGCTCACGCCCGCCGCGGCCGTGGCGAAGGCGGCGAAGCGGACCGAGGACATCACCTCCCTCCACTACCGGATGACCGGCACGGTCCCGGGAGAGGGCCGCGTCAGCGGCGAGGCCGCGATGAGCATGAAGCCGCTGGCCATGAGCATGAAGATGACCGCCGAGGACCAGGCCACCGACGGTCCCGTCGAGATCCGGCTCGTGGGCAAGGCGATGTACATCGGCGGGGGCCTCAAGGCCGCCAAGGAGATGGACGGCAAGAGCTGGATCAAGTTCGACATGTCCGCCCTCGGTGCGGACAAGGAGCTGAACACGGACCAGCTCGGCGGCGGCCAGGCCGACCGGAACCCCGCCACCGAGTCCACCTTCCTGACCGGCTCCAAGAACGTGAAGAAGGTCGGGTCCGAGACCGTCGCCGGGGTCAGGACCACCCACTACCGGGGGACGGTCACCCTCGACGACTTCCGCAAGTCGCTCAAGGGCCAGGACAAGGCCACGCGCGAGAAGCGCGAGAAGGCCCTCGACCAGTACACGAAGATGGGCATCCGCACGTTCACGATGGACATGTGGATCGACGGCGCCGACCACACCAAGCAGTTCCGGATGCGGGGGACCGCCGACAAGGGTCCGCTGGACATGACCGTCACCTTCCTCGACTACAACAAGCCCGTGACCGTGACCGCCCCGCCGGCCAAGGACACCGTCGACCTCGCCGGGATGATGAAGGGCGTCCAGCAGGGCTGATCCGCCCCGCCCGGGCGCGAGGGGACGCCGGCGGCTGGGCCGTTCGGCCGGATTTGCTTGACGGCGTCCCCTTCACGTACGCTCCTCGAGAAGCCAAAGACCGCTGGTCGTTGCCACGTGCTCGCAAGAGGACGGGGTGACCGAAGGATCCGCACCGCGGACGACCCGCGCAGGTGATCGTGGATGTGTTCCCGGAGTTCGTACGCCCAGCGTGCGGAGGAATCCGGTCGAGCTACGCCCCGTGCGCCTGCGCCGGGGCGTTTTTGTTGTGTCGGCCCCTTCTGAGCGGTCCTCATCACCCGGAAGGAGGCCGACGCTCTATGGCAAGGCCCGACAAGGCTGCCGCGGTAGCCGAGCTCGCGGACCAGTTCCGCAGCTCGAACGCCGCCGTGCTGACCGAGTACCGGGGTCTCACCGTGGCGCAGCTCAAGACGCTGCGCCGTTCGCTCGGTGAAGACGCCCAGTACGCCGTGGTGAAGAACACGCTGACCAAGATTGCGGCCAACGAGGCCGGGATCTCGACGCTCGACGACCTGTTCAACGGTCCGACGGCGGTCGCCTTCATCTCCGGTGACCCGGTGACGTCGGCGAAGGGTCTTCGTGACTTCGCCAAGGACAACCCCAACCTCGTCATCAAGGGCGGTGTCCTTGACGGCAAGGCGCTGTCCGCCGACGAGATCAAGAAGCTTGCGGACCTTGAGTCCCGCGAGGTTCTGCTCGCCAAGCTGGCGGGTGCCTTCAAGGGCAAGCAGACGCAGACTGCTCGCCTCTTCCAGGCCCTGCCCTCGAAGTTCGTCCGCACCGCGGAGGCGCTTCGGGTCAAGCAGGCCGAGCAGGGCGGTGCCGAGTAATTCGGCTCGCGCATTGACCGCCGCCTGAGGCGACGGTCGTAGCGGGCCGAACGTACGCCCGCCTCACCAGTACATCCGGCACCTGCCGAATTAGTGGAAGGACGCCATCATGGCGAAGCTGTCCCAGGAAGAGCTGCTCGAGCAGTTCGAGAACCTCACCCTCATCGAGCTCGCCGAGTTCGTGAAGGCCTTCGAGGAGAAGTTCGACGTCACCGCCGCCGCGGCCGTCGCCGTTGCCGGCCCCGCCGTCGCCGGTGCGCCCGCCGAGGCCGCTGAGGAGCAGGACGAGTTCGACGTCATCCTCACGGGTGCCGGCGAGAAGAAGATCCAGGTCATCAAGGTCGTGCGTGAGCTGACCTCCCTGGGTCTGAAGGAGGCCAAGGACCTCGTCGACGGCGCTCCGAAGCCCGTCCTCGAGAAGGTCGCCAAGGAGGCCGCCGAGAAGGCTGCCGAGTCCCTCAAGGGCGCCGGCGCCTCCGTCGAGGTCAAGTAACTCGACGAGTCCCCCGAGGACTCCTGTGAAGCTGTCACAGCCGCTCCCGTAGCGCTGTAACGCTGACGCACCGAAGAGCGATCACCCAACTGGGTGGTCGCTCTTCGGCGTTCAGGGGATCCTTCCAGGGGCCTGAAGCGGCAGCCTTGCGCTGCAGGCCGCGACGAGTATGGTGATCTTCGTTGTGCCTCCGACCACCCCGTGACAGGCAGAGGGACGGGTTGCAAGACGGGCCGCACGTGACGATCGCGGCACTTGCTTTGGGCATGGGGGGCCTTGACGAACCGCACGCAGCGCGCAATTCTCAGGACGCGTCGTCACAACGATCCGTATCCGAGGCATGGATCGCTGACGAAGAGGGCAGTATCGATGTGCATTGAGGGCGTGGCTTGCCGCAGGTGTTGAGAACAGTGAGAGTCTCAAAAAACAGGGACTGGACATCAGTGGGCCTAGTGGCTACACTGACCCTTTGCGCTGCCTGTTAGCTGCCTCCTGCCCGTCACCAGGGGCATGCCCGTGTTTGACCATCGACTGTTGGATCATCTCTGACCTGGCCTTCATCGGCCGGATCGGGAACGGTTCGACGCTTTGTCCGACATGGGACCGGTACGCGCGTAGTGAGTCCGAGCCCTCGGAAGGACCCCCTCTTGGCCGCCTCGCGCACTGCCTCGACCGCGAATACGAACAACGGCGCCAGCACCGCCCCGCTGCGCATCTCCTTTGCAAAGATCAAGGAGCCCCTCGAGGTTCCGAACCTTCTTGCGCTGCAAACCGAGAGCTTCGACTGGCTGCTCGGCAACGACGCGTGGAAGGCTCGTGTCGAGGCGGCTCTGGACAGCGGACAGGACGTCCCCACCAAGTCCGGTCTGGAGGAGATCTTCGAGGAGATCTCCCCGATCGAGGACTTCAGCGGGTCGATGTCCCTGACGTTCCGCGACCACCGCTTCGAGCCCCCGAAGAACTCCATCGACGAGTGCAAGGACCGCGACTTCACGTACGCGGCCCCGCTCTTCGTCACCGCCGAGTTCACCAACAACGAGACCGGCGAGATCAAGTCCCAGACGGTCTTCATGGGCGACTTCCCGCTCATGACCAACAAGGGCACCTTCGTCATCAACGGCACCGAGCGTGTCGTCGTGTCGCAGCTGGTCCGCTCGCCGGGTGTCTACTTCGACTCCTCCATCGACAAGACGTCCGACAAGGACATCTTCTCGGCCAAGGTCATCCCCTCCCGGGGCGCCTGGCTGGAGATGGAGATCGACAAGCGCGACATGGTCGGTGTCCGCATCGACCGCAAGCGCAAGCAGTCCGTCACCGTCCTCCTGAAGGCTCTCGGCTGGACCACCGAGCAGATCCTCGAGGAGTTCGGCGAGTACGAGTCCATGCGCGCCACCCTGGAGAAGGACCACACCCAGGGCCAGGACGACGCGCTGCTGGACATCTACCGCAAGCTGCGTCCGGGCGAGCCGCCGACCCGCGAGGCCGCGCAGACGCTTCTGGAGAACCTCTACTTCAACCCGAAGCGCTACGACCTCGCCAAGGTCGGCCGGTACAAGGTCAACAAGAAGCTGGGCGGCGACGCCCCGCTCGACGCCGGGATCCTGACCGTCGAGGACATCATCTCGACGATCAAGTACCTGGTGAAGCTGCACGCCGGTGAGACCGAGACCGTTGGTGACAACGGCACCTCGATCGTCGTCGAGACCGACGACATCGACCACTTCGGCAACCGTCGTCTGCGCAACGTCGGCGAGCTCATCCAGAACCAGGTCCGCACGGGTCTGGCTCGTATGGAGCGCGTCGTCCGCGAGCGCATGACGACCCAGGACGTCGAGGCGATCACGCCGCAGACCCTGATCAACATCCGGCCGGTCGTCGCCTCCATCAAGGAGTTCTTCGGCACCAGCCAGCTGTCGCAGTTCATGGACCAGAACAACCCGCTGTCGGGTCTCACCCACAAGCGCCGTCTGTCGGCTCTTGGCCCGGGTGGTCTCTCCCGTGAGCGGGCCGGCTTCGAGGTCCGTGACGTGCACCCGTCGCACTACGGCCGCATGTGCCCGATCGAGACCCCCGAAGGCCCGAACATCGGTCTGATCGGCTCGCTCGCCTCCTACGGCCGCGTGAACGCGTTCGGTTTCGTCGAGACGCCCTACCGCCGGGTCACCGACGGTGTCGTCACCGACGAGGTCGACTACCTCACGGCCGACGAAGAGGACCGGTTCGTCATCGCGCAGGCCAACGCGCCGCTGACGGACGAGCTCCGCTTCGAGGAGTCCCGCGTCCTGGTCCGCCGTCGTGGCGGAGAGGTCGACTACGTCCCCGGTGAGGACGTCGACTACATGGACGTCTCCCCGCGCCAGATGGTGTCGGTCGCGACCGCCATGATCCCGTTCCTGGAGCACGACGACGCCAACCGTGCCCTCATGGGCGCGAACATGATGCGCCAGGCCGTTCCGCTCATCAAGTCCGAGGCGCCGCTGGTCGGCACCGGCATGGAGTACCGCTGCGCGGTCGACGCCGGTGACGTCCTGAAGTCGGAGAAGGACGGTGTGGTCCAGGAGGTCTCCGCGGACTACATCACCACCGCCAACGACGACGGCACGTACACCACGTACCGCCTGCACAAGTTCTCCCGGTCGAACCAGGGCACCTCCGTCAACCAGAAGGTTGTCGTGGACGAGGGCGCCCGCGTGATCGAGGGCCAGGTCCTGGCCGACGGTCCCGCGACCGAGGACGGCGAGATGGCCCTCGGCAAGAACCTGCTCGTGGCGTTCATGCCGTGGGAAGGCCACAACTACGAGGACGCGATCATCCTGTCGCAGCGCCTCGTGCAGGACGACGTCCTCTCCTCGATCCACATCGAGGAGCACGAGGTCGACGCCCGTGACACCAAGCTGGGCCCCGAGGAGATCACCCGGGACATCCCGAACGTCTCCGAGGAGGTCCTCGCCGACCTCGACGAGCGCGGCATCATCCGTATCGGTGCCGAGGTCGTCGCCGGCGACATCCTCGTCGGCAAGGTCACGCCCAAGGGTGAGACCGAGCTGACGCCGGAGGAGCGCCTGCTGCGCGCGATCTTCGGTGAGAAGGCCCGCGAGGTCCGTGACACCTCCCTGAAGGTCCCGCACGGCGAGATCGGCAAGGTCATCGGTGTCCGCGTCTTCGACCGTGAAGAGGGCGACGAGCTGCCGCCGGGCGTGAACCAGCTGGTTCGTGTCTACGTGGCGCAGAAGCGCAAGATCACGGACGGTGACAAGCTCGCCGGCCGCCACGGCAACAAGGGTGTCATCTCGAAGATCCTGCCGATCGAGGACATGCCGTTCCTGGAGGACGGCACCCCGGTCGACATCATCCTCAACCCGCTCGGTGTCCCGTCCCGAATGAACCCGGGACAGGTGCTGGAGATCCACCTCGGCTGGCTCGCCAGCCGCGGCTGGGACGTCTCCGGTCTCGCGGACGACTGGGCGCAGCGCCTCCAGGCCATCGGTGCCGACCAGGTCCCCCCGCGGACCAACGTCGCCACCCCGGTCTTCGACGGTGCGCGCGAGGACGAGCTCGCGGGTCTGTTCGAGCACACCCTGCCCAACCGCGACGGTGACCGTCTGGTCCTCCCGTCCGGCAAGGCGAGGCTGTTCGACGGCCGCTCCGGCGAGCCGTTCCCGGACCCGATCTCGGTCGGGTACATGTACATCCTCAAGCTGCACCACCTGGTCGACGACAAGCTCCACGCCCGCTCGACCGGTCCGTACTCGATGATCACCCAGCAGCCGCTGGGTGGTAAGGCTCAGTTCGGTGGCCAGCGCTTCGGTGAGATGGAGGTGTGGGCGCTGGAGGCGTACGGCGCCGCTTACGCCCTCCAGGAGCTGCTGACGATCAAGTCCGACGACGTGACCGGCCGCGTGAAGGTCTACGAGGCCATCGTCAAGGGCGAGAACATCCCCGAGCCCGGCATCCCCGAGTCCTTCAAGGTGCTCATCAAGGAGATGCAGTCCCTGTGCCTCAACGTGGAGGTGCTGTCCTCGGACGGCATGTCCATCGAGATGCGCGACACCGACGAGGACGTCTTCCGCGCGGCGGAGGAGCTCGGCATCGACCTGTCCCGGCGCGAGCCGAGCAGCGTCGAAGAGGTCTGACGGGAGTCCGGCCGGGCCTTGACCGCCTGTGGAAAAGGTGATCAAGGCCCGCCGGCCCCAGGACCCCCGTTTCAGACCCCTAAGACTTACAACCCTGAGAGGGATTGACGCATAGTGCTCGACGTCAACTTCTTCGATGAGCTCCGGATCGGTCTGGCCACCGCTGACGACATCCGTCAGTGGAGCCACGGCGAGGTCAAGAAGCCCGAGACCATCAACTACCGCACCCTCAAGCCCGAAAAGGACGGACTCTTCTGCGAGAAGATCTTCGGTCCGACCCGGGACTGGGAGTGCTACTGCGGCAAGTACAAGCGCGTCCGCTTCAAGGGCATCATCTGTGAGCGCTGTGGCGTCGAGGTCACGCGCGCCAAGGTGCGCCGTGAGCGGATGGGCCACATCGAGCTCGCCGCTCCCGTCACCCACATCTGGTACTTCAAGGGCGTTCCGTCGCGTCTTGGCTACCTCCTCGACCTCGCCCCGAAGGACCTCGAGAAGGTCATTTACTTCGCCGCGTACATGATCACGTACGTCGACGAGGAGCGCCGCACCCGCGACCTGCCCTCGCTGGAGGCCCACGTCTCCGTCGAGCGCCAGCAGGTCGAGAACCGCCGCGACGCCGACCTGGAGGCCCGCGCCAAGAAGCTCGAGACCGACCTGGCCGAGCTGGAGGCCGAGGGCGCCAAGGCCGACGTGCGCCGCAAGGTGCGCGAGGGCGCCGAGCGTGAGATGAAGCAGCTGCGCGACCGCGCGCAGCGCGAGATCGACCGTCTCGACGAGGTGTGGACCCGCTTCAAGAACCTCAAGGTCCAGGACCTGGAGGGCGACGAGCTCCTCTACCGCGAGCTGCGTGACCGCTTCGGCACGTACTTCGACGGTTCGATGGGTGCCGCGGCGCTGCAGAAGCGCCTGGAGTCCTTCGACCTCGACGAGGAGGCCGAGCGCCTCCGCGAGATCATCCGCACCGGCAAGGGCCAGAAGAAGACCCGTGCGCTCAAGCGCCTCAAGGTCGTCTCCGCGTTCCTCCAGACCAGCAACAGCCCCAAGGGCATGGTCCTGGACTGCGTGCCGGTCATCCCGCCGGACCTTCGCCCGATGGTGCAGCTGGACGGTGGCCGCTTCGCGACCTCCGACCTGAACGACCTGTACCGCCGTGTGATCAACCGCAACAACCGCCTGAAGCGCCTTCTCGACCTCGGTGCCCCCGAGATCATCGTGAACAACGAGAAGCGCATGCTCCAGGAGGCCGTCGACGCGCTCTTCGACAACGGCCGTCGTGGCCGCCCCGTCACGGGCCCCGGCAACCGTCCGCTGAAGTCGCTGTCCGACATGCTCAAGGGCAAGCAGGGCCGCTTCCGTCAGAACCTCCTCGGCAAGCGTGTGGACTACTCCGCGCGTTCCGTGATCGTCGTCGGTCCGCAGCTCAAGCTGCACCAGTGCGGTCTGCCGAAGGCCATGGCGCTGGAGCTCTTCAAGCCGTTCGTGATGAAGCGCCTGGTCGACCTGAACCACGCGCAGAACATCAAGAGCGCCAAGCGGATGGTCGAGCGCGGCCGCACGGTCGTGTACGACGTCCTCGAAGAGGTCATCGCCGAGCACCCGGTTCTGCTGAACCGTGCGCCCACGCTGCACCGCCTCGGCATCCAGGCCTTCGAGCCCCAGCTGGTCGAGGGCAAGGCCATCCAGATCCACCCGCTCGTCTGCACCGCGTTCAACGCGGACTTCGACGGTGACCAGATGGCCGTGCACCTGCCGCTCTCCGCGGAGGCGCAGGCCGAGGCCCGCATCCTGATGCTGTCCTCGAACAACATCCTCAAGCCGGCCGACGGCCGCCCGGTCACGATGCCGACCCAGGACATGGTCCTCGGTCTGTTCTTCCTGACCACCGACGGCGACCTGCGCAACGTCAAGGGCGAGGAGCGCTCCTTCGCGTCCGTCGCCGAGGCGATCATGGCGTTCGACGCCGGCGAGCTCTCCCTCCAGTCCCGCGTGGACATCCGCTTCCCGGTGGGCACCATCCCGCCGCGCGGCTGGACCCCGCCGGCGCAGGAGGAGGGCGACCCGGAGTGGCAGCAGGGTGACACCTTCCGCCTGCGGACGACCCTGGGCCGCGCGCTCTTCAACGAGCTGCTGCCCGAGGACTACCCGTTCGTCGACTACGAGGTGGGCAAGAAGCAGCTCTCCGAGATCGTCAACGACCTCGCCGAGCGCTACCCCAAGGTCATCGTCGCGGCGACGCTCGACAACCTGAAGTCCGCGGGCTTCTACTGGGCGACCCGTTCCGGCGTCACCGTGGCCATCTCCGACATCGTCGTTCCGGATGCGAAGCGCGCGATCGTCAAGGGCTACGAGGACCTGGACGAGAAGGTCCAGAAGCAGTACGAGCGTGGTCTGATCACCAAGGAAGAGCGCACGCAGGAGCTCATCGCGATCTGGACCAAGGCGACCAACGAGGTCGCCGAGGCGATGAACGCGAACTTCCCGAAGACCAACCCGGTCTCGATGATGGTGAACTCGGGCGCCCGAGGCAACATGATGCAGATGCGTCAGATCGCCGGTATGCGTGGTCTGGTGTCGAACGCCAAGAACGAGACGATCCCGCGTCCCATCAAGGCGTCCTTCCGTGAAGGTCTGTCCGTGCTGGAGTACTTCATCTCCACCCACGGTGCCCGTAAGGGTCTGGCCGACACCGCCCTGCGTACCGCCGACTCGGGTTACCTCACCCGTCGTCTGGTGGACGTCTCGCAGGACGTCATCATCCGCGAGGAGGACTGCGGCACCGACCGCGGTCTGCGTCTGGCCATCGCCGAGCGCGGCGAGGACGGCGTGCTGCGCAAGACGGAGAACGTCGAGACCAGCGTGTACGCACGTGCGCTGGCCGAGGACATCACCGTCGACGGCAAGGTGCTGGCCCCGGCCAACACCGACCTCGGCGACGTCCTCATCGACGAGCTCGTCAAGCACGGCATCGAGGAGGTCAAGACCCGTTCGGTCCTGACCTGTGAGTCCGCCGTCGGCACCTGCGCCATGTGCTACGGCCGCTCGCTGGCCACCGGCAAGCTGGTCGACATCGGTGAGGCGGTCGGCATCATCGCCGCCCAGTCCATCGGTGAGCCCGGTACCCAGCTGACGATGCGTACCTTCCACACCGGTGGTGTGGCCGGTGACGACATCACCCAGGGTCTGCCCCGTGTCGTCGAGCTCTTCGAGGCCCGTACGCCGAAGGGTGTCGCCCCGATCTCCGAGGCCTCCGGCCGCGTGCGGATCGAGGAGACCGAGAAGACCAAGAAGCTCGTCGTCACCCCGGACGACGGCAGCGACGAGACGGCGTTCCCGATCTCGAAGCGCGCCCGTCTGCTGGTGTCGGAGGGCGAGCACGTCGAGGTGGGCCAGAAGCTCACCGTGGGTGCCACCAACCCGCACGACGTGCTGCGCATCCTGGGTCAGCGTGCCGTCCAGGTCCACCTGGTCGGCGAGGTCCAGAAGGTCTACAACTCGCAGGGTGTGTCGATCCACGACAAGCACATCGAGATCATCATCCGGCAGATGCTGCGCCGTGTGACGATCATCGAGTCGGGCGACGCGGAGCTGCTGCCCGGCGAGCTGGTCGAGCGCTCGAAGTTCGAGACCGAGAACCGTCGTGTGGTCACCGAGGGCGGTCACCCCGCCTCCGGCCGTCCGCAGCTGATGGGTATCACCAAGGCCTCGCTGGCGACGGAGTCCTGGCTGTCGGCCGCCTCCTTCCAGGAGACGACCCGAGTTCTGACGGACGCGGCGATCAACGCCAAGTCCGACAGCCTCATCGGCCTCAAGGAGAACGTCATCATCGGTAAGCTCATCCCGGCCGGTACGGGTCTGTCCCGCTACCGCAACATCCGGGTGGAGCCGACCGAGGAGGCCAAGGCCGCGATGTACTCGGCCGTCGGCTACGACGACATCGACTACTCGCCGTTCGGCACCGGCTCCGGCCAGGCCGTCCCGCTGGAGGACTACGACTACGGTCCGTACAACCAGTAAGCGGTAGTACGAAGGGCGGTCGTCCCCACCAGGGGGTGACCGCCCTTCGGCGTTCCCGGCGTCCGTTCCCGGTGTGCGCTCCGGTCTCAGCGCGGGAGCCGGAGGTACGGCTCCAGGGCGCGCAGCCGGGTGTAGTTGTCGGGGTGGGTGGACAGCAGGCGGGCCAGGCCGGTGGGCTCCTGGAGCTTCTTGCCCTGTCCGGCGGCGACCGCCTTGGCCGCGTCCTCCTCGGCCTGGAAGTGGTGCAGGACCTCGGCCATCTCGGGGGCGAAACCGAGGGCCGCGGCCTGCTGGTCGGCGCGCAGTTCGCCGAGGCGGCCGGCCCAGGCGAGGAGGTAGGGCGCGACGACGAGGGGGATCGTGATGTACCAGGCGACGAGGAACCCGGCGACCACGAACATCCCCATGAACAGGATCAGCAGCCCCGTCGCGGCCGCGGAGAAGACCCCGGCGACGGCGAGCGCGATCCTGGCCATGCCGCGGGTGAAGGCCCAGGCGAGCCGGCCGGGCAGCGAGTACCAGTAGCCGAGGAGCCCGGCCCAGGCGTGTCCGCCCGTGTGGTGGCCGAGCTCATGGGCGAGTACGGCGGCGAGGTTGCTGCTGGGGATCTTGTTGAGGGAGTAGGTGGTGACGCCGACGACATGGCCGGCGACGGCGACCGCGTTCAGGTCCTCGCTGTTCTCGACCATCAGCTCGTAGGTGTCGGCCTCGATCCCGGCGCGGGCGGTGACCTCGCGCCAGATCGGCTCCAGCCGGGCGCGTTCCTCGGCGAGCGGGGTCCTCAGCTTGAGCACGTGCCGTGCGAAGCGCAGCTCGGTGGGCCGGTGGAAGACGAGCGCGCCGGAGGCCGTCCAGGCCACGACGACCAGCCAGCCCAGGACGGTGCCGCAGATGCCCAGCGCGAGGGCCGACACCACGGCGAGGCTCACCAGGGCGCCGGGGATCTGGGTGGCCAGCTGTCCGACGGCGGTGGCGTCGGCGCCGCGCTGATGACTCGACAGATGGACGCGGGAGCCCTGGTGGCGGTAGTCGAGATCGTCGGGAGCGACGGCCGGCCGCGGGACGAACGGCTTCGCCTCGGCCTGCTGGGCCCCCGCGACCCGCGGATCACCCGCCTGGAACGGCGCTCCGGCGTTCGTGGCCCCCGGGTACTGCGGTCCGGGGCCCGCCGTTCCCGGGTACTGGGGTCCAGGGTTCGCCGTTCCCGGGTACTGCGGCGCGGGACCGCCGGGCCAGGGACCCCCGGGGTACTGCGGCGCCGGTCCTCCCGGTCCAGGGCCTCCGGGGTACTGCGGGGCAGGACCCGCCGAGCCCGGGTACTGGGGCGCGGGGCCGCCCGCTCCCGGATACGGAGGGGCGGCGCTCGCGGCTCCGGCCCCCGGGTACTGCGGCGGGGGAGCGGCGGCCGCCGGATACTCGGGCGGCGGGGTGGCCGCCCCGGGATACGGGCTCCCCGGGTACGGACCGCCCGGGTACGCGGGTTCGTGGGCCGGGCCTGGAGGCTGGGACATGACGGCTCCTTCGGTGGGGCTGACGGCGGTGCGGGGACGTCAGCCGGTGAGCGGTGGGACAGGGACTGCCGGCGCCCCGGCGGGCGTGCTCACGCGGGCTCGCCCTCCGGCGGCGCGGCGGGAAGCACGGCCCGGGGGTCGTCGGGGAGTCCGGGCATCGGGGGGACGGCCGGTGCCGGACCCGCTGCGGGGTAGGGCGTCGCGGCGGGCGGTCCGTACGGGGCCGCGGGGCCCGGTCCGTACGGGGCCGAGTGGCCGTCGGGCCGCCCCGGCACCACGGGTGACCCGGCGTCCGGGCCCCCGGCGTACGGGAGCGGGCCGTCCGGGTGGGCAGGCTGCCCGGCGTACGGGAGCGGGCCGCCCGCGGCACCCGTGACGTCGTACGGGTGCCGCCCAGGGGAGGGCGCCTGACCGCCCGCGTACGGGGCCTGTCCGCCGTACGGGGGCTGCCCCTCGTAAGGGGGCCGGGTGCCGTCGTACGGGGGACGGTCGTACGGTGTGGCCGCGTACGGCGGCCGGGGTGACGGGCCGGGGTGCGGTGACTGCCCCGGATACGGCGGCTGGGGCGGTGTCTGCGGCGGTCCGGGCGGCGCACCGGCGGGCAGTGCCCCCTGCCCGTCCCGCGGCGCCGGAGGCGTCTGCTGCTGGATCAGCTCGTCGACGGCCCGCAGGGTCGAACGCGCCGACTCAGCCTTCTGGAAGTCCTCCAGGGTGTCCCCGGCCAGGACCTGGAGCTGGCCCCGGATGAGGGACAGCTGGTCCTTCTGGAGGGACCCGACGACCATCCTGGTGTCCTCGGGGTGCTGGGACAGATGCAGCGCCCAGGCGGCGACCCCTCCGTGCTGGAGGTGGTACTGGTAGAAGCCGATCTTCTCGGCGATCAGACGGTGGTCCTGCTGCTGGCGCAGCATCTCCAGCTCGTGCTGCTGACGGGCCAGCCGGAGCCGGAACTCGTGCTCGGGGTCGAGCATGTCCGACTCGTAGCGCAGGCTCCGTTGCCGCCGCCGGTGCGCGATCGCCTCGTCGTCCAGCCGCAGCCGCACGGCACAGGTCACGGCGAGCCCGATGCCCGCGGCGAACCCGCCGGTCTCCACGGCCCGCTGGACCGCGCGCTCGGCGGCCGGGCTGTCCTCGATGGAGAAGGCGCGGCTCACCGGCCGCGCGAGCTGGTGCAGTTCTCGGGTGAGCCGGGTCGGCACGTCCCGTTCGCCGCTCGCCACGTAGGCGACCGGGTCCGCGACCCGCCAGGTCAGGTCGGCCGTGGCGCCGAAGGAGAAGGCGTCGTCGTCGCTCGGCATCTCCAGCGCGAGCTGGACCGGGTGGCTGCCCATGTCCACCTCGTAGACCGAGGTGTAGCGGCGGGTGGCCGCGTCCGAGCGGCTCGGCCGGTGCGGCGGGGTGTAGACGTCGTACTCGCCCTTCGCGGTGACGAAGACCAGCGCGTGGTCGATCGCGTTGACCACGCGGCGGACGGTGTAGTCGAAGCGTGCGATCGGCCGCACGGTGAGCACCGGGTCGATGAGCACGGTGTGCCGGTCGGCGTCCTGCTGCCACTCCGGCTGACGGCGGAACTCCGCCATGGTTCAACTCCTCGATGGATCTGGGGTGGAGGGGGTCAGAAGGCCGAGCAAACGGCCGGCCACGGGTGGGCGCGCGCCGTCCGGGGTGCGCAGGCCGGCCAGTTCGTGGCTCAGCCGTTTGCGGTCGTCCGCCGTCACGACCAGCGCGGGCAGCAGCAGCTCCAGGGCCTGGGCCACGTCCGCGCGGTGCTCGGCCAGCCGGACCCAGGTGTGCAGGGCGGCCAGGGCGGCGCGGGTCTGCCCTCGGTCGCCGAGCGAGGTCCGCCAGAGGGTGGCCAGGTCACGGGCGGAGTCCGCCTCGTACATGCCGGTGTCGGCGTACCACTCGACGAGGGCGCCCTCCTCGGCGTTGTCGCAGGCGCGGGTGAACGCGGCCAGCGCGAGGGTGCGGACCGAGGGCGTGTCGTGGTGGAGCAGACGCACCAGTTCGGAGAGCATCTCGCCGCGCCGGGAGCCCACCGACAGGAGCAGGGCCGTGGAGGCGACCAGGTTGTCCGACTCGGTCTTGCCGCCGCCGCCCGTGCGGGCGCGGGCGGCGAGCGCGCTCAGCGCCGGGGCCGCGAGGTCGGGGCGCAGCGGGGTGAGCAGGCCGAAGGCGCGGATCGCGGTCCAGCGGCGGGCCCAGTGGGTGTCCGTGCACCACCGGGTGAGCAGGCGCAGGACGACGGGGGTGTCGAGGAACTGGGCGAGCGTGAGCGTGTTGGCGGCCGTGAGCCGGGAGCCGTGGTTCTTGGACACGGCCCAGCCGTCGATCAGCAGCTCCATCGCCGAGGGCAGGTCGGCGTGGGCCAGCAGCGCGGCGGCCGCGGCGGCCCGGGTCCGGACGACCGGGCGTCGGTCGCGGGCCAGCTCCTTGAGCCAGGAGACCAGCGCGGGCCGCGCCGACGGATGGCCCGTCCAGACCTCGCCGAGCAGGACGCGGGGGGTGTTCTCCTTCTTGAAGCGGGCCGTGAACTGCGGCACCGCGCCCCACTTGGTGGTCTCGACGCGTACCTCGCCCTCGGCCCAGGCCCGCTCCAGCCGGGTCTCCGCGGCGAGCCCGAACACCGGGATCTCCGGCGGCTGTTCGGGGTGCTGGAGCCGCTGGAAGTGCACGTAGAGCCGGTCGGCGAGTTCGGCGGCGAGCACGTAGGGGGCCGCGTCGAAGACGGCGAGCGCGATGAGGAACGCCTTGTCGCGCAGGGTGGACTCGGGGTCGCCGAGCCATTCCCGGCACTGCTGCTCGACCGCCGCGTGCCCGAAGTCGGCCAGGCGGGCCGCCGCCTGTTCGCCGCCGTCGTAGCGGGCGACCTCGGCGGCGAACCGGGCGACCTCGGCGGGGCGGTGGGCGCCGCGCGCGAGGAAGTCGCGGACGGGGCCGAGGGCGAGCAGCCCGGCGACGTCCCCGGGCCCGGCCCGCAAGCCGGCGAGATGGGCGCGCAGCACCTCGGACGCCTCCGGGGGTTCCCAGGCGGAGGGGGTGACCCCCAGCAGGAACGGGGAGTTCTCCAGGGTCACCACCAGGTACCCGCCGGTCTTCGCGAGCCGGTCGCGGGCCGCGTAGAGATGGGTGTCGCGCAGCGGGCGGTTGCGGCTCAGGGGAAGATCCCGCAGGACGTGGCCGCCGGGCGCGGTGAGCTGGGCCCCCAGGTTCGCCGGTCCGGTCTCGGCGGACAGCGCGTGCACGGCGGGCACGCCCAGCCGGTGCAGGAGCATGAGCGCGGCGGCGTGGCGGCCGGTGGAGTGGGCGCCGGCCAGGACGAGGACGCGTTCGTCGCGGAGCCGGGCCAGGGCGGCGGCGAAGGCGGGGCCCTCGGCGAAGACCGCGTCGAGCGCGTCGAGCCGCCGCCGCGGGATCTCGCCGGAGACGTACGCCGCCGAGGCGGCCGTCCCGTGGTGGTGGATCTCCGTCTTGCCGCCGAGGAAGACGTCACGGGCCGAGCCGCCCGCCGACACCCCGTGCTGGGAGCCTGCGACCACGCTGCCACCGAAGGACGCGGCCTCGCCGAAGATGAATCCCGGGGTGTGCGCGACGAGTTCGCGCTGCGCGGCGCCGGCCTCCTGGGTCTCCTCCTCGGGCTCGCCCGCTTCCCCGTCGGTCCCGGAGTCCGGTGGCGTTTCTCCCGGCCAGGGCGCGTCCGGCGGTGGTACGTCGTCGAGGCCGCCCCGGGCGGGCGCGGGTGCCGTCACGCGGGCTCACCCCCGCTCCGGCCCAGGTGGACGTCCCCGGTGACCTGTCCGCCGGACACCCCGTGCTGGTCGCCCGCGACGAGGCTGCCGCCGAAGCTGGGGGAGCCGCCCCCGAAGTCGAAGACGACGCCCGCGGCGGGCCGGGCGGCCTGCCCCCGACCCTCGGCCGGCTCCGGCTCCGGCCCCTGCCCCTGCCCCGCGCCCGGCTCCGACGCCGGTGGCTCCGGCCGGGGTCCGGCGGGTTCCGTCCGGTGAGGGGCGGCCCCCGGCGCCGGGCTCTCCCCCGAGCAGTCCGGCGCCGGGGCTCCCCCCGTTTCACTGCGGTCCTGCGCCCCGTGCGGAACCGGGCCGTACAGCCAGGCCCGCAGGGGTCCGTTCTTGCTGTCCACCGTCACCTGGTGGAAGGCGTGCGCCGGGATGCCCTGGTGGTCGTGGCGCACGATCCCCGCGTGCACGCTCTCGGAGACGCACAGGGCGAAGTCGTCCGGCCGCTCCAGGAGGGCCGCGCGCAGCAACCGGGCGTCGAGCAGCCGGCAGGCGTGGTTGAGGTCGGAGCCGACCCAGCCGTCGTGCTCGTCGACGGCCACGTACCCGGTGGCGACGACACCGCGCAGCCGGATCTGGGCCGAGCTGGACGCCGTCCGGTTGACCGCGCGGAGCAGTTCGGGGACCTCGGTGAGCAGCGTGCGCAGCAGCGCCGTGACGGAGGCGTTGGCGTCGATCAGCTCCATCACCGAGTCGCCGCGGTCCGCCCGCAGGCGCAGCCGCTCGTCGATGCCGGCGCTCTCCAGGGCCCGGTCCGTGATGTCGTACAGCATCCGGCGCAGATAGGCCTGCTCCACGTCGTCCCGGTCGCTGTACTTCTCGATGTCCAGCAGGAGGATCGTCCGGCTCACGGGGTCGGTCATGGTCGCCTTTCGGTGGGGGCCTCGCCTGGCATGCAGGGTGGCGTCACCGGTGGGCCGGGTGTGAGGGCGGATGTCCCACTCGAAGTGTGACCGTGTGCACAGAAGCGGTCCCGCGTCACGGGCGCCCCAGCCGTCCGGGGCCGCCGGGCGGGGCAGCGGCCGGGGCGCCGCCGGGCCGGGCTGTCGTGAGTGCCGTCCGTTCATCCCCGGGCGATCCGCCTCAGGACGTCCATGCGCAGGATCACCATCGTCCGGCGGCCCGTCAGCACCGCGTCCCGCTCCCGGAGTTCCTTCAGGAGCCGCTGGACCATCTCCCGGGACGCGCCCACCGAGCCGGCGAGCTCCTGCTTGCTCAGCGGGACGGAGAGCTCGACGCCCTCCTCGGTGCGGCGGCCGTTCGTACGGGCCAGGTCGAGCAGCAGCGCGGCGAACCGCTCGCGCACGCTCATGGAGGCGAACTCCAGCCGGCGGCGGTCGGCGGCGCGGGTGCGGTCCGAGGTGAGGCCGAGCAGGGCGAAGGAGACCGAGGGGGAGCGGGCGAGGAAGTCCCTGAACTGCTCCCGTACGAGCGCCACCGTGCGGACCGGCTCCAGGGCCGTCACCGTCGCGGAACGCGGCCGGCCGGTGAGCGCGGCGGACTCCCCGACGATGTCGCCGGGACCGCGCAGCGCGAGCAGCGCCTCGTAGCCGTTGGCCGCGGCGGCCGTCACCTTGGTCCAGCCGTGCGTCACGATCAGCACGTGCGAGGAGGGCTCGCTCTGGTGCAGGAGCACCATCCGTGGGGAGAAACACAGCTCGCGGCCCAGCGCCAGCAGCGCGGAGCGGTCCTCGCTCTCCAGCCGGGCCAGGAACGGCACCCGGTCGTCCAGGCTCTCGTCCTCGCCCGGGGATCCAGCCGCGGACCCGGCCGCGGATCCAGCCGCCATGAGTCCATCCCCCGTCCCCCGATCGGCCCCGTGGCCCACGCACGGTGACGGGCGGGCGGCAACGGGTCAGCGTCATCACCCAGTGTGTGCGGTGCGGAGCCGATCGTGGACTTTCATCGCGGAACCGAGGACAAGCTGCGCCAAGTGTGAAGTGCCCCGAGAATGGATCGGGAGAAGTCCGGCGTGTCGGGCACCACGGCATTTGTTTTGACCGAAGTCCGTGAGGTAGGTACGCTCATACCTTGTGCCTGGGGTGTGCCCTGGCTCTCGTGCGTGCCTTCAGACCGCAAGGGGAGCCGTAAGCGGCCACCGCAATCTGCGCCCTTTTCGCCTCGCGGCGAGGGGTCGTCAGTATTCGACACACCCGACCGCGTGGGTCGGTGGCGTTTCAGGTTAGCTTCACCATTCGGCACACAGAAACCGGAGAAGTAGTGCCTACGATCCAGCAGCTGGTCCGGAAGGGCCGGCAGGACAAGGTCGAGAAGAACAAGACGCCCGCACTCGAGGGTTCGCCCCAGCGTCGTGGCGTCTGCACGCGTGTGTTCACGACCACCCCGAAGAAGCCGAACTCGGCCCTGCGTAAGGTCGCGCGTGTGCGTCTGACCAGCGGGATCGAGGTCACGGCTTACATTCCGGGTGAGGGACACAACCTGCAGGAGCACTCCATCGTGCTCGTGCGCGGCGGCCGTGTGAAGGACCTGCCGGGTGTTCGCTACAAGATCATCCGCGGCTCGCTCGACACCCAGGGTGTCAAGAACCGCAAGCAGGCCCGCAGCCGCTACGGCGCCAAGAAGGAGAAGTAGAAATGCCTCGTAAGGGCCCCGCCCCGAAGCGCCCGGTCATCATCGACCCGGTCTACGGTTCCCCTCTGGTGACCTCCCTCATCAACAAGGTGCTGCTGAACGGCAAGCGCTCCACCGCCGAGCGCATCGTCTACGGCGCCATGGAGGGTCTGCGTGAGAAGACGGGCAACGACCCGATCATCACGCTGAAGCGCGCGCTGGAGAACATCAAGCCGACCCTCGAGGTCAAGTCCCGCCGTGTCGGTGGTGCGACGTACCAGGTTCCGATCGAGGTCAAGCCCGGTCGTGCCAACACGCTCGCGCTGCGCTGGCTCGTCGGTTACTCCCGCGCCCGTCGCGAGAAGACCATGACCGAGCGTCTGCTCAACGAGCTTCTCGACGCCTCCAACGGCCTCGGTGCCGCTGTGAAGAAGCGCGAGGACACCCACAAGATGGCCGAGTCCAACAAGGCCTTCGCGCACTACCGCTGGTAGTCGCTACCCACATCGAGACCGAGAGAAGACTGAAGCCTTATGGCTACCACTTCACTTGACCTGGCCAGGGTCCGCAACATCGGGATCATGGCCCACATCGACGCGGGCAAGACGACCACCACCGAGCGGATCCTCTTCTACACCGGCGTCAGCTACAAGATCGGTGAGGTCCACGACGGCGCCGCCACCATGGACTGGATGGAGCAGGAGCAGGAGCGTGGCATCACGATCACCTCTGCTGCCACCACCTGTCACTGGCCGCTCGAGGACAACGACTACACGATCAACATCATCGACACCCCGGGGCACGTCGACTTCACGGTCGAGGTGGAGCGTTCGCTCCGCGTCCTCGACGGTGCCGTCACGGTGTTCGACGGTGTCGCGGGTGTCGAGCCGCAGTCCGAGACGGTGTGGCGTCAGGCCGACCGTTACGGCGTGCCGCGCATCTGCTTCGTGAACAAGCTGGACCGTACCGGCGCCGAGTTCCACCGCTGCGTTGACATGATCGAGAACCGCCTCGGCGCGGTCCCGATCGTCATGCAGCTCCCGATCGGTGCCGAGATGGACTTCAAGGGCGTTGTGGACCTGGTCCGCATGAAGGCGCTCGTGTGGTCCGCCGAGGCGGCCAAGGGCGAGATGTACGACGTCGTCGACATCCCGGCCACGCACGTCGAGGCTGCCGAGGAGTACCGCGGCAAGCTCGTCGAGACCGTCGCGGAGCACGACGACGAGATCATGGAGCTGTTCCTGGAGGGCCAGGAGCCCACCGAGGAGCAGCTGTACGCCGCGATCCGTCGCGTCACCATCGCGTCCGGCAAGTCCACGGATGTCACGGTCACCCCGGTGTTCTGTGGCACCGCGTTCAAGAACAAGGGCGTTCAGCCCCTGCTCGACGCGGTCGTGCGCTACCTCCCGACCCCGCTTGACGTCGAGGCCATCGAGGGCCACGACGTGAAGGACCCCGAGGTCGTGGTCAAGCGCAAGCCGTCCGACGACGAGCCGCTCTCCGCCCTCGCGTTCAAGATCATGAGCGACCCGCACCTGGGCAAGCTCACCTTCGTCCGGGTTTACTCGGGCCGTCTCGAGGCGGGCAGCGCTGTGCTGAACTCCGTCAAGGGCAAGAAGGAGCGCATCGGCAAGATCTACCGCATGCACGCGAACAAGCGTGAGGAGATCGAGTCGGTGGGCGCCGGCGACATCGTCGCCGTCATGGGCCTGAAGCAGACCACCACCGGTGAGACGCTGGCCGACGACAAGAACCCGGTGATCCTGGAGTCCATGGACTTCCCGGCGCCGGTCATTCAGGTCGCCATCGAGCCCAAGTCCAAGGGTGACCAGGAGAAGCTGGGTGTAGCCATCCAGCGTCTCGCGGAGGAGGACCCCTCCTTCCAGGTTCACTCGGACGAGGAGACCGGCCAGACCATCATCGGCGGTATGGGCGAGCTGCACCTCGAGGTGCTGGTCGACCGTATGCGCCGTGAGTTCAAGGTCGAGGCCAACGTCGGCAAGCCGCAGGTCGCGTACCGCGAGACGATCCGTCAGGCCGTCGAGCGTCTCGACTACACGCACAAGAAGCAGACCGGTGGTACCGGTCAGTTCGCCAAGGTGCAGATCGCGATCGAGCCGATCGAGGGCGGCGACGCCTCGTACGAGTTCGTGAACAAGGTCACCGGTGGCCGCATCCCGAAGGAGTACATCCCTTCGGTCGACGCGGGTGCGCAGGAAGCCATGCAGTTCGGCATCCTCGCCGGCTACGAGATGACGGGCGTCCGCGTCATTCTTCTCGACGGTGGCTACCACGAGGTCGACTCCTCCGAGCTCGCCTTCAAGATCGCCGGTTCGCAGGCCTTCAAGGAGGCCGCGCGCAAGGCCAAGCCCGTGCTCCTCGAGCCGATGATGGCCGTCGAGGTCACCACGCCCGAGGACTACATGGGTGAGGTCATCGGCGACATCAACTCCCGCCGTGGCCAGATTCAGGCCATGGAGGAGCGCATGGGCGCCCGGATCGTCAAGGGTCTGGTCCCGCTCTCGGAGATGTTCGGCTACGTCGGAGACCTCCGCAGCAAGACGTCGGGTCGCGCAAGCTACTCGATGCAGTTCGACTCCTACGCCGAGGTTCCGCGGAACGTCGCCGAGGAGATCATCGCGAAGGCCAAGGGCGAGTAACACACCTCGTTTGCACGCTTTAGGCTTGACACCGACCGCCGGGGCTCAACCGGTAAGGGAGAACCCCGGCGGGCGGCACCCCAGCAAAGATCACCTGGCGCCGATGAGTAAGGCGTACAGAACCACTCCGTAGGAGGACCCCAGTGGCGAAGGCGAAGTTCGAGCGGACTAAGCCGCACGTCAACATCGGCACCATCGGTCACATCGACCACGGTAAGACGACCCTCACGGCCGCCATTACCAAGGTGCTGCACGACGCGTACCCGGACCTGAACCAGGCTTCGGCGTTCGACCAGATCGACAAGGCTCCCGAGGAGCGCCAGCGCGGTATCACGATCTCGATCGCGCACGTCGAGTACCAGACCGAGGGCCGCCACTACGCGCACGTCGACTGCCCCGGTCACGCGGACTACATCAAGAACATGATCACCGGTGCCGCGCAGATGGACGGCGCCATCCTCGTGGTCGCCGCCACCGACGGCCCGATGCCGCAGACCAAGGAGCACGTGCTCCTGGCCCGCCAGGTCGGCGTTCCGTACATCGTCGTCGCCCTGAACAAGGCCGACATGGTGGACGACGAGGAGATCCTGGAGCTCGTCGAGCTCGAGGTCCGTGAGCTCCTCTCCGAGTACGAGTTCCCGGGCGACGACCTGCCGGTCGTCAAGGTCTCGGCGCTCAAGGCGCTCGAGGGCGACAAGGAGTGGGGCCAGACCGTTCTGGACCTCATGGCCGCCGTCGACGAGGCGATCCCGACCCCGCCGCGTGACACCGACAAGCCGTTCCTCATGCCCGTCGAGGACGTCTTCACGATCACCGGTCGCGGTACGGTCGTCACCGGCCGTATCGAGCGTGGTGTCCTGAAGGTCAACGAGACCGTTGACATCATCGGCATCAAGCAGGAGAAGACCACCACCACGGTCACCGGCATCGAGATGTTCCGCAAGCTGCTCGACGAGGGCCAGGCCGGTGAGAACGTCGGTCTGCTCCTCCGTGGCATCAAGCGCGAGGACGTCGAGCGCGGCCAGGTCATCATCAAGCCGGGCTCGGTCACCCCGCACACCGAGTTCGAGGCGCAGGCGTACATCCTGTCCAAGGACGAGGGTGGCCGTCACACGCCGTTCTTCAACAACTACCGTCCGCAGTTCTACTTCCGCACGACGGACGTGACCGGCGTCGTTACCCTCCCCGAGGGCACCGAGATGGTCATGCCGGGTGACAACACCGAGATGAAGGTGGAGCTCATCCAGCCCGTCGCCATGGAAGAGGGCCTCAAGTTCGCCATCCGTGAGGGTGGCCGGACCGTGGGCGCCGGCCAGGTCACCAAGATCACCAAGTAATTGCTGATCGCTTGACCTGGTAGCTCCTTCCAGAGCTCCAGAAGGGGCCCGTACGACTTCGGTCGTACGGGCCCCTTCCGCATGCCCGGCCCGACCGGGCCGCCCGCCTCGCCTCACGGTCGCGTTCGTATACGAAACCCGAACGCCTTTGCGTATCTCGGGGTGATTACCACAGGTGAAGCGAATCTTGGTGCGCGTCGAAAGAATGACGTAACGCGTCCGTAATTCAGGAGGAAGACTGTAGGGACGGCCTTCCGCCTCCGGGCGGGGGCCGACTGCTCTGCGCACCGACGCCGCCGGAGCCGACCGGTCGAACCGAGCCGGGTCGGCCGTTCCGGCGGCCCCGTCTGAAGGGACCCCCAGGTGACCCGCCCCGACACGAAGAGCCGTATCGCCTCCTTGCTCGCCGACATCGAGCTGCGCAATCCGGCGCAGCCCGAGTTCCTCCAGGCCGCGCGGGAGGTGCTGGAAACGCTGGCTCCGGTCCTCACCCAGCGTCCGGAGCTCGCGGACGCGGCCCTCGTCGAGCGACTGGTGGAGCCCGAACGGCAGATCGTCTTCCGTGTCCCGTGGCAGGACGACCACGGCAGGGTGCACGTCGAGCGCGGTTACCGCGTGGAGTTCAACAGCGCGCTCGGCCCGTACAAGGGCGGTCTGCGCTTCCACCCCTCGGTGAACCTCGGCATCGTCAAGTTCCTCGGCTTCGAGCAGATCTTCAAGAACGCGCTGACCGGTCTCGGCATCGGCGGCGGCAAGGGCGGCAGCGACTTCGACCCGCGCGGCAGGTCGGACGCCGAGGTCATGCGGTTCTGCCAGTCGTTCATGACGGAGCTGTACCGGCACATCGGCGAGCACACGGACGTGCCGGCGGGCGACATCGGCGTGGGCGGCCGGGAGATCGGCTACCTCTTCGGCCAGTACCGGCGCATCACCAACCGCTGGGAGGCCGGTGTCCTGACCGGCAAGGGCACGCACTGGGGCGGCTCGCTGATCCGGCCGGAGGCGACCGGATACGGCAACGTCCTGTTCGCCGCCGCCATGCTGCGCGAGCGCGGCGAGGACCTGGAGGGCCAGACCGCGGTCGTCTCCGGCTCCGGCAACGTGGCGACGTACACCATCGAGAAGCTCGCCGCCCTCGGCGCCAACGCGGTGACCTGCTCCGACTCCACGGGCTACGTCGTCGACGACAAGGGCATCGACGTCGAGCTGCTCAAGCAGGTCAAGGAGGTCGAGCGCGGCCGGGTCTCGGACTACGCGGCCCGGCGGGGCGCGTCGGCGCGCTTCGTCGCGAACGGCAGCGTCTGGGACGTGCCGGGCGATGTCGCGCTGCCCTCGGCGACCCAGAACGAACTGGACGCGGCCGCGGCGGCCACGCTCGTCGCCAACGGCGTCAAGGCCGTCTCCGAGGGCGCCAACATGCCCACCACCCCCGAGGCGGTCCACCTCTTCCAGCAGGCGGGCGTGGCCTTCGGCCCCGGCAAGGCGGCCAACGCCGGCGGTGTCGCGGTCAGCGCGCTGGAGATGAGCCAGAACCATGCCCGCACCTCGTGGCCGCGCGAGCGCGTCGAGGACGAGCTGGCCCGGATCATGAACGGCATCCACGACCTCTGCCACGAGACGGCCGAGCGCTACGGCGTCCCGGGCGACTACGTCAGCGGCGCGAACATCGCGGGCTTCGAGCGGGTCGCGGGGGCGATGCTGGAGCAGGGCGTGATCTGACCGGGCGGCCGCAGGCCGGTCGAACGTCAGAGGGGTCCGTACGGTGCCGTCCGTACGGGCCCCTTCTCCGCGTCCGGGGCGGAACGGGGCACGAGCCGCAGTTCGGCCCAGACGGTCTTGCGCGGGGCCGGGCCCGGTGTCACGCCCCAGCGGGTCGCGAACGCGTCGACGAGGAGCAGGCCGCGGCCGGAGTCCCCGCATGCCCCGCCCGCGCCGAGCCGGGGGAGCCGGTCACCCCTGGTGTCGGCCACCTCGATGCGGAGGGTCTCGCCGACGACGTAGAGGGTGAGCCGGAAGTCGCGTCCCGGCACCCGGCCGTGCGTCGCCGCGTTGGCCGCCAGCTCGGCGACGATCTGGTCGCCCGGGCTCAACGGCATGCCCCAGGAACGGAGTTGTTCCGTCGCGAGCAGCCTCCCCAGACGGGCACCGCGTGACGTGGGGGACAGCAGCACGCTGAAGTTGCGGACGGGCTCGACGTGTTGGGCCTCGGGCCCGGCGGTTTCCTGATTCACGTCACTCAGCGTGTCCGAATCCGCCTACGGTGAGCTGCGATGACGCCGGTGCGTACAGGCTTTGTCCGGTCGCTGTCCCGGTCTGTCCCGGCTGTCCCGGGTGTCGTACGGGAACGGTGCGCGTTGGAGGTGGGTGGGTGTGAGCAGCGAGTGTGCGGACGAGCCGGGGTGGGACGTCAGCCCCGAGGACGAGATCGCCCCGGTCGTCGAGGCGGCCGGCCGCCAGGTCAGGCTCTGGAGGGAGACGGCCGGGATGCGGGTGGTCGAGCTCGGACGGGCCATCGGCTACGGGGAGGACCTGGTCCGCAAGGTCGAGCGCGGGGCGCGGATCCCCCGGGCCGACTTCCTGGACCGCGCGGACGACGTCCTGAACGCCGGAGGGCATCTCCGGGCCTTCAAGGACGACATGGAGAAGGCCCGGTACCCGAAGAAGGTCCGCGAACTGAAGATGCTGGAGGAGCGGGCGGTCGAGTTGCTGCTGTACAGCAACCACAACATCCATGGGCTGTTGCAGACGCCCGAGTACGCACGCGCGTTGCTCGGTACCTGGCGGCCGGCCTACTCACCGGACGAGCTGGAGCGGATGGTGGCCGCGCGGGTGGCCAGGAGGTCCGTCTTCGAGAGGTCACCGGCTCCCGAACTCAGCTTCGTCCAGGAAGAGGTGACCCTGCGCCGCCCGGTCGGAGGCACAATGGTGCTGCGCCGACAGCTCGAACACATGCTGGAGGTGGCCCGGTTGCCGTTCGTGGAGCTTCAGGTGATGCCGACGGCTCACGCGAATCATCCGGGGACGGGTGGGCGGATCCAGGTCCTGAAGTTCGGAGACGGTACGGCAGTCGGCCGCACGGACGGCGAGTTCGCTGGGCGACCGGTCGCCGACCCGCGGCACATCCGGGTTCTGGAACTGCGGTACGGCATCATCCGGGCCCAGGCCCTTACGCCGGGGGAGTCCACGGCCTTCATCGAGCAAGCGCTGGGAGAAACGTGATCCACATGACCTCCGCCGAGATCGCCTCGGGCCTTGTTTGGTTCAAGAGCAGCTACAGCGACAGCAGCAACGGAAACGACTGCGTCGAGGTCGCTCTGGACTGGACGAAGAGCAGCTACAGCAGCAGCAGTGAGGCCGGCGACTGCGTCGAGATCGCCCCCACCCCCGCCCTGATCCACGTCCGTGACTCCAAGGACCCCGGCGGTGCCCGTATGGCCGTGGCCCCCGGAGCCTGGACGGCGTTCGTGGCGTCCCTCTAGAGCGGCCCCGCCGGGCTACTGCATGTTCTGGATGTGCGGGTGGTCGTACGAGGCCACGCACACGTAGATCTGCAGGTTGTAGCTGCGGCCGATGTCGAGCCGGGTGGAGCAGGCCGGGCCGAGGAAGTGCAGGCCGTCGTAGTCGGCGTCCTCCAGGGGGCGCCAGCTCGTGTTGCCGTCCCATTCCGAGCCGTCGACGGTGAGCAGCGGGCGCACGTCCGAGCCGCACTCGGGGCAGGACATCGGGAACGGGTCGCTGAAGCTCCAGGGCCCGTGGCCGCCGAGCTTGCAGCCGGGGGCGACGCTGAGGTCGTACTGGTAGTCGACGACCTCGATGCCGTCCTCGCCGTCCGGGTTCTGGGCGTCCTCCCACGCCTCGATCCGGTCCGCCAGTTCCTCGGGCAGCTCGTGCGGGGCCGGGTACTCGGTAACCGTCTCGGGGTGGAGCAGGCAGGGCTCGGGCAGATAGTTGTCGTTGCCGATCACCGAGGGCTCGGGGGCCGCCGGGAGCGGGTCGGTGACGTCGGCGGAGGCCCGCCAGTACAGCTCGACGGCGGGGAGGTGGTCCTCGTCGTGGTCGAACGGGCACCACAGGACCTGGAGCAGGTCGGTGCCGGCGGGGCGGGGCAGCGTGGGGGTGTCGGCGGCGCACAGTTGCACCACGGGGATGAGCGGGACCGGGCCCTCCTGCGGTATCCGCCTCTCGTCGACGGCACGGTCGACGATCTCGCGCTCCTCGGCGGTGAGCAGGTCGGCGCCCTCCGCGCGCGGCCGGGTCCAGGCGTCGGCGAGGATGCGGCGCCGCAGCCGTACGTCATCGGGTGCGAGGCCACGATGCGTGGGCGCGTCGTGGTCAGGGCAGGTGGGCCAGGATTCGGCGGCGGGCCACAGCAGGGGGCCGCCGACCGAACTGTCCGCGGCCGTCGGCGCACCGGGACGAGGATGCAGGCGCACGGCGGTACGAGCCAGCGGCGCGAGTTCGGGGAACACGGCGGCGACGTCGAGGGGCCGCGGGGGAGTGGTGCGCGTCATGGGGAGAGGCTACGGACCGGACGGCGGATCGGGGGAGGGCGAGATCCCCGCCGCGCGATGCCGGTCGTGTCGAACCGGCGTTCCCTGTAAGTTCACTTGTGCATATGGGTGTTGACGGGACTGGCGTGACGGGGGTTGCGGCATGGCGGGGAATCGGCCGGGTGACTGGCATGTCCTGGACCTGGACAAGGATCCGACGCCAGGTGATCCGGACCGGGTGCGGAAGCTGTCGAAGGACCTGCACGATTTCGCCGACGACGTCTCGGACGCGCTGCGCCTGATCAAGGGGATGGCCGACGAGGACGCCGTCCTGCAATGGGCGGGAAAGTCGGCGAAGGCGTTCCAGGACGAGTTCTCGGGTGTGCCGAAGCAGCTCAAGAAGCTGAAGAAGTCGTACGAGATGGCGGGGGACGCACTCGCGGACTACTGGCCGAAGCTGGAGCGGGCGCAGGCGCTGGCGGACAAGGCGCTCGCCAAGGGGCGGGAGGCGCAGGCCGACCTGACCTCCGCCAAGTCCCGTCTGTCGTCGGCCGATTCGTGGGTGACGCGGGCCAACAAGGAAGCGGACAAGTACAAGGACGATCCGACCGGCAGCAAGGACACCGAGAAGCCCGACGAGGCGAAGGTCCGAGCCGCCACACGGGACGCGCAGCATGCGAATACGGCGCGGACGACCGCCCAGTCGGACGTGACGAACGCGAACAGCGCGCTCGACGCGGCGAAGAAGATGGCCGAGGACGCCCGCAAGATGCGGGAGGAGGCCGCGCGGGACGCGAAGTCGAAGATCGACGAGGCCTCGGACGCCGGTATCCACAACCGGAAGTGGTGGGAGGAGGTCGGGGACTGGTTCTCCGACAACTGGGACACCATCGTCACGGTGTGCAAGGTCGTCGTGGCGGTCCTCGGCATCATCGCGATGATCGTCGGGGGGCCGATCCTCGGCGCGATCGTGCTGGTCGCCGCGCTGGTCGTCCTCGCCGACACCCTCGACAAATACGCCAAGGGCCAGGCATCCCTGTGGGACGTGGGCTTCGCCGCGCTGGACTGCATCCCCATGATGAAGGGGATCACCACCCTCGGCGGCCTGGCCAAGGGCCTCAAGGGCGGCCTGGAGGCGATGAAGGGCCTCAGAGCCGGCCTCAAGGGAATGAGCCTGGCGGCCCGGGGGCTGGGCAAGAACGGCGCCCTGTACATGAAGGATCTCTTCAAGGGGCTGCGCTCGGGAGCCGGGGACGAGGCCAAGGCGGGCAAGGCCATGGAGGGCCGTTGCAAGGGCGGCGACCCCGTGGACATGATCACCGGCGAGATGCTGATGTCCCACACGGATGTCCGTCTTCCGGGCCTTCTCCCCTTGGCGATAGAGCGCCACCACGTGTCGAGTTTCCGATCCGGGCAGTGGTTCGGTCCGGCCTGGATGTCGACCTTCGACGAGCGTCTGGAACTCGACGCCGAGGGAGCCGTCTGCGCGAGCGCTGACGGCATGCTCCAGGTCTACCCCGTGCCCGAGCCCGGCAGGCCGGTGCTGCCGAGCCGCGGCCCCAGGCGCCCGCTGAACTGGGACGGGACTCCCGGCGGAGCCGTCACGATCAGCGACCCGCTGACCGGGCTGATCCGGCACTACGGGCCCGCGCTCGTGCCCGACTCCGCCGACGCCGGCAGCGGAACGGCTGTCGTGCTCCCGCTCCGTGCCGTCACCGACCCCAACGGCCGGCGCATCGACTTCCGGCGGACCGCCCAGGGCGTGCCCGTCGAGGTCCACCACTCCGGCGGCTACCGGCTCGCCGTCGACACCGAGGACGGCCGGATCACCGCCCTGCGGCTCCTGGGGGACGCCGACGCAGCGGCCGGCTCGCACTCCGGCACGCTCCTGCGCACCTACCTCTACGAGGACGCCGAGCGGCATCTCACCGCGATAGCCGACTCCGCCGGCCGCCCCTACCGGCTGACGTACGACGAGCTCGGCCGCATCACGTCCTGGACGGACCGGAACGACCGCTGGTACCGCTACGCGTACGAAGGCGCCACCGACCGCGTGGTGCGCGGCACCGGGCAGGACGGCGCGCTGTCCGCGGCGTTCGCCTACGACGACGCCTGGCGTGTCACCACGATGACCGACAGCCTCGGCCACCGCACCGAGTACCACCACGACGAACACCTCCACCTCACTCGGGTCGTCGACCCGCTGGGCTTCGCCGCGCACACCGAGTACGACGCGTACGGGCACCTGCTCTCCCGCACCGACGAACTGGGCAACACCACGCGCTTCACCCTCGACGATCACGGTCAGCCGGTGCGCCTGGACCGGCCGGACGGCACCAGCGTCGAGGTGGCCTACGAGGGCCTCCTGCCGGTCGCCGTCACGGAGGCCGACGGGGCTCGCCGGCAGTACACGTACGACGACCGCGGCAACCTGCTCACCACCACCGACCCTCTGGGTGCGGTGAGTTCGTACACCTACGACGAACAAGGGCGCCGGACCACGGAGACCGATGCGCTGGGCAACGTGTTCCGGTTCGCATGCGACGGGGCCGGGCTTCCGGTGGGGGTCGTCGATCCGCGCGGCGGTGTCGTCACCGTGCGCAGGGACGACCACGGCCGTGTGGTGCGCATCGACGACTCGGTCGGAGGGACCGTCCGCCAGGGCTGGGACCCCGAGGGCCTGCTGCTGTGGCGCGAGCGCGCCGACGGGGGCAGGGAGACCTGGTCCTACGACGGGGAGGGCAACCTCACCGAGCACCGTGACGCGGGCGGTTCCACCACCGTGTTCGCGTACGGGGCGTTCAACAAGCCGACGGCCAGGACGGATCCGGACGGCACGCGCTACTTCTTCACCCACGACACGGAGATGCGGCTCACCGCCGTGACCAATCCGCTCGGCGACGCGTGGAGTTACCGCTACGACGCGGCGGGCCGGCTCGTCGCCGAGACCGACTTCGACGGCCGAGCGCTCACCTACGTCTGCGACCCGACCGGCCGCCAGATCGAGCGGGCCAACGGCAGCGGTCAGACCGTGAGCATGACCCGCGACGCCGAGGGGCGTGTGGTGGAGTCGCGCACCGGGGAGGGTGCGGTCACGTCCCTGCGCTACGACGCGGCGGGACGCCTGGTGGAGGCCTCGAACCCCGACAGCACCGTCACCTACGGGTACGACGCGGTGGGCAGGATCGTCACCGAGACCGCCGACGGCCGGACCGTCACGAGCGTGTACGACCCGCTGGGCCGGCGGGTGCGGCGCACCACGCCCTCCGGCGCGACGTCGCGCTGGGCCTACGACTCCGCGGGCCTGCCCACCTCTCTCGTCACCGAGGGCGGCGAGCTGACCTTCACCCATGACGCCGCGGGCCGGGAGACCGCACGCGGTCTGGGCGCCGCCGCCACCCTGGCGCAGTCCTGGGACCCGGGTCACCGGCTCGTCGAGCAGATCATCCGGTCGGGGACCTCCGACGACGGCGGAACCGGTGCCGCGCCCGTGCGTCAGTCCCGCTCCTACGCCTACCGCGCGGACGGTCACCTGACGGCGATCGCCGACCGGCTCGGCGGCGGCCGCAGGTTCGACCTCGACCGCGCGGGCCGAGTCACCCGGGTCTCGGCCGAGGGGTGGACCGAGTCCTACGCCTACGACGACCTCGGCAACCTCAGCGCCGCCAGTCATCCGGCCCCCGGCGGGCAGGACGCCCAGGGCCCGGTGCGGCACTCCGGGACGACGGTCGAATCGGCGGGCCGTACGGCGTACGAGCACGACGCCCAAGGGCGTGTGGCCCGCGTCGTCCGGCGGACGCTGTCCGGCCTGCGCAGGATCTGGACGTACACCTGGGACGCCGAGGACCGGCTCACCGAGGCGGCGACGCCCACCAGCGGTGTCTGGCGGTACCGCTACGACGCGCTCGGACGTCGTACCGCCAAGTTCCGTGTGGCAGAGGACGGTTCGCCCGCCGAAGAGATCCTCTTCACCTGGGACGGCACCAACCTCGCGGAGCAGCGGACGCTCCGTGACGACGTGGTGGAGACCGACACGTGGGACTGGGAGCCGGGCACCCACCGTGCGGCCGCCCAGCTGCGCAGCCGGTGGCGGCCCGAGGACCGGGACGACGTCGACAGGCAGTTCTACGCGATCGTCACCGACCTGGTCGGCACGCCCAGGGAACTCGTCGGCGAGGACGGCACGATCGCATGGCGGGCCGCCACCAGCCTGTGGGGAAGGCCGCTGGCCGGCGACGGCGGAGGGCTGTGCCCGCTCGCCTTCCCCGGCCAGTACCGCGACCCGGAAACCGGCCTGCACTACAACCTGTCCCGCTACTACGACCCGGACACCGCGAGCTACCTCTCACCCGACCCGCTCGGTCTGGACCCCGCCCCCAACCATCACGCCTACGTCGGCAACCCCTTCCGCTGGAGCGACCCGCTCGGCCTGGAGGACGACGAGCCGGTCCGCATCTACGACGACTCGACGTACGACAAGCACGGTTCGGGCAGCAGTTCGTCGGCCAAGGGCGAGATCGGCCGCGCCCCCGCAGACGGCCAGGCGGCACTGGACCGGTCGATTCACTTGGGCGACCCGAACAACCCGGCCAAGTTCCGTCGGCTCGGGGTGGATCACGCCAACAACGAGATCGTGGTTCTCGACCGGCATGACTACGAGACGGACAAGGACGGCAAGATCGTCAAGGAGATCTACCATGGCCACGTCCAGGGCA
Organism: Streptomyces sp. NPDC127038; assembly: GCF_042725875.1. NCBI lineage: Bacteria > Bacillati > Actinomycetota > Actinomycetes > Kitasatosporales > Streptomycetaceae > Streptomyces > Streptomyces sp. NPDC127038. The sequence goes on from NZ_JBHXDQ010000045.1 coordinate 43,053, forward strand.
AGTACCCCTCCGACAGCATCACGGAGGGTGACCTGAACAAGCTGAAGAGGAAGGGAATGATCAACAACCTCAAGAAACAGAAGGTCCTCCCGCCGCCGTGCACGGGATGACGGAGAGAAGGAATTCGGTCATGGTGTCCGAGTGGAACTGGGAAACCGGTGAGGGCCTGATCCGTATCGACGACCCCGCAGAGGTGGACGCGGCGTTCGAGCGTGGGGCGGGGCGTATTGGCACCGCGGTGATCGGACTCGCCTTCAACTGTTCGCTGGAGGAGGCATCGCCCCGGATCGTCCGGGCGATGCGGCTGCCGGATCTCGCTCAGCGCGCGTTCGCGTTCACCGCGGCCGGTGCCGCGGCGCGTCTCAACGGCCGGCTGACCCCCGAGCTGTACGCCGCACTGGGTGCGGAGGGGCCCAGAAGCATCGCCGAATACGCCGTCAAGGACACTCTGACCTTCGTGCCGTTCCGGCGACTGCCCCTGCGGTTCAAGTGGTGGTGGGTCGCTTTGGGGGTGCGCAACAAGCTGGAGAGCTGGTGGCTGAGGTCCGGGGAGACGATCGCGGACGCGTGGAGCGCCCTGCGACGACGGCGCTGATGGAAGGCCAAGACGCGCAGGTCTCGGAGACGGGACTCGGCTACGACGTCTTCGCGCCGCTGTGGGGGATCCTGGAACTGGGCGCGGCGGCCGAGGCTGGCCCATCGGCCTTGCGGGGCGCGGCACTTGCCGGCTTCGTGGCCGCTCACCGTGAGGACGTCGACCGGCTCCTGGCGATGATCCGCGACCTCGGTGACTTCTCGCCCGAGACCATGGCGGTTTTCGAGCGGCAGGGCGGCTGGACCGACGGCCGTGCGGTGACGGCCGAATACTTGACGATGTACTCGGGGTGCATCGAGGCGTACCCGCCGCGGACCGACGACCCCGCCGTGCTGCGGCGCATCGTCCGCACGGGCGGCGACCTCCAGCTGACCGGCTTCCTGGACGCCCTCGTGGGAGCGGCCACCGCACGAGGCCCGGCCCCCGGAACCGCGGTGCCGCTCGTCGCCGACGCCGTGCGGATGGCGGGGTCCCTGCTGGGCGTTCACGACGAACGCCTGGTGCCGGACACCTTCCGGATGTGGCGCGTGAAGTACCTGCCCGACGTCCTGCGCCCCGACTCCCCCTCGGGGGAAGCGGTCAAGGCCGATCTGCGGCGGTACGCCCGCGCGCTGGAAGGGCTGGTCGAGGACATCCAGTGAGGATCCGGGTCGCTGCAGGGTGCGACGGCCGGCCAGCAGCGGAGGGGGCATGGCGATCAAGCGAGGCGCATCACGCCGTTCTCGGGCGCGATGAGCCAGCGGAAGTGGTCCACCAGAGGCCCTACGGTCGCGGGGTCCCGCAGTACTACGCCGAGTTCGATGTTGCTGATCAGCGCGCGGTCGGTGAGATTGGCGCTCCCGAGGAAAGCGGTGTGCTTGTCGGCAGCGATCAGTTTGGCGTGCAGTACGCCTTCGGAACTCGCACGGTGCCAGATGGTCACACCAGACGGCAGCGCAGCGAAGGCCGCTGAGGCCTGCGTGGACTCCTCCAGCAGAAGATCTACCCGAACCCCTCGATCGGCTGCATAAGCTATTTCCGCCACGATGTCCTCTGCGCCATGGGCAGCAAAGCTGGCTATCAGTACAGATGTGTTGGCAGAGCGAATGACCTCGCGCACGACTCCACTGGTCAACCGGGCAGGTATCGACGCACTGAGAGGACCGGATACGACTGGCTGAATCGGCCGAGGGCGGGGCATTGCCCGGAGCGCGGCAAGAGCGAGCGCCAGGCCAGCACCCGCCAAGTCAGGTGCTTCAATGCGCCAGGCGTCGGCGACTGCCCTGAGCTGACCGGCAAGACCAACGGCCGCCTGGGCGGCTATGAAACGAGCCAGCAAGGGGTCGTCGGGTCCTGCCGCTTGGCGCACGACGTTTTCCCATGCGACGACATGGTCGTCAGGTAGGCGGTCGTACAACGCTGCCAGAAGGCGAGGGAGATCTGAGGGCCGGTCGTCACTTCGTGTATCGGAGACGGAGAGGATCCGTGTCTTCCTCGAAGTGATGGACGAACGGCCTTCACGTGAAACAGCGATGCGTTCATTCTCCCCGGGCCTGGTCACGGCCGGAAGGCGCACTTGTCGTCGGCCAGCGTTTCGACCAGCAGGGCTCGGTCCAGATAGTGGTTGCCCCGTTCACAGGAAGTCTCCGCAGCGAAGAGACAGGCATGGCACGCCGCCCCATGCAGGCGGTTATGGATGCGCGGTTCGTGTTCCGCGCACATGGGGTCGGAACTGCACAGTCTGGCTTCTTCCAGGGCCTGTGCGAGGGCAGGCCCGAGCCGTTCACCGCGGCCGAGCGAGACGAGTCCGCCCAGAGTGCCTTCGCTGTCGGGGGCTGCCGTGTAGAGCAGGATGCCCGACATCGGATCGGGGCCGGAGCGTGCGTAGATCCGTTCCGCTATGCCGGAGGCCCCGTAACCGCATTCCAGGGCGAACTGGCGGATGAGGACGTGGGCCAGGGTGTGCAGGAGGACGTACCGGATGCCGGGCCAGCGGGGTACGACCCCACGGGCCAGGCACCAGTCCAGGTGCGCCGCCTTCAGGACCTGCTCGCGGGCCTGTACCGCATCCTGCTGTTCCCATTCGGCCAGCTGACGTTCCTTGAGCGCGAGGAACACGCCCTCGCCGCGCAGCTCGGCACAGGGAACCCAGGTGGGGTCGTGGCGGCTGAGCGGTGCTCCGGCGACGGTGCGGGCTTCCTCCTCCGGAAGCCATTCGGGAGCCTCGATCCGGGTGAAGCCGGTGAGGGCCGAGACCTCACGGAGCCGGTGGACAAGGACGACGGAGTCGAGCCAGTCGGCCGTGCCGTCGGGCACCTGCCGTTCACGGACGGTGGTGAAGTCCGGCAGCGACTGGTCGCGCGGCTGGGTGAAGGCTCGCCACTCAGGAGTGATGAGGTCGAATTCCTCGTCCTCGTCATCCTGGTCGGAGGCGGCCGAGCGCGCCTCTTTGGTGACCGCCGCCCAGACGGCGTCCGCCCCGTACTGCTCCAGCTCGGGCCAGCACGCCTGCGTCGGCAGCAGCATCTTCGCGGCGTCGGCGGGGACGGCGGCCAGCGGGGACAGCAGGCTCCAGTGCTCCTTGACCGCCTGGGTGAGGGGTTCCTCGGCGCGAGGGATGCTGAACACCCTCAGCTGGGAGGCGAACCAGCTGTTGGTGGCGCCCAGGACCATCGTGCGCGCGTGCTCCGAGCATCCGCCCGGCTTGAAGGTCCCGAGGTGTGGGTGGTGGCCCCGGCAGGCGGGCAGGTTCCGCTCCCCGGCCGCGCCGAGGGCGTCGGCCATGGACCGGGGCTGTACTCCACAGGTGCACCGCACGAAGACGTTGGCCGCTTCACCAGTCGTGCCGGACTCGGTCAGGCTGAGCGTGTGGCCCTCGCACGAGGACGCGCCACGGTGGACGAAGTACACCCAGGGGAAGTCGTCCATGTGCCCGGCCGGGCACGCGACCAGGAAGCGGGCGGGCAGCGCGGTGGGCTGGCCCTTGCCCGGACCGCCGCAGTTGATGTGGACGTATTTGGTCTTCTCCGGGCGGTAGAGGTTCGACCGGAGCTGGAAGAGACCGCCCGAAGCGGGAGCCAGCTGGTTGCACCGCTCGCGCGAGCAGCGCAGCCATCGGGGGAAGAGGCCGACAGGAACGCCTGTCCTGGTCCAGTCGCCGTATGGGTCCGCGGGATTCTCGGGAAGGTGGGGCGGAGTGCGCAGGGCGGTGACCTGGCCGCCCAGCCGTCGCCGGACGGCGGCCAGGAGACGGTCCTCGGTCAGGACGCGGGCGCGCACCGGGTCCCAGTCGTCGAGGCCCATGACCATCGTCGACAGGTTGGGAAGGTCGGTGACGGCGCCGACGCCGTAGGTGTGCAGGAGCTGGCTGGGACGCAGCTCGCCAACGCGAAGCGCTGCGGTGGCGGGGCCGGTCATGTCGTCTCCCAGGGATCTGCGTCGGTGGCGGGGGCACTGTCGTCGTCCTGCTGGCGCGGGACGTACGGCGGTTCGTCGTCGGGCTCGTGGCCTGCCGGGCCGGTGAAGATCAGCCGGATCGGAGGCTCGACCTCACGCAGTGATGTCGGGCAGGTCATCAGCCGCCAGGGGCCGCTGTCCGGCTCCAGGAGGAGCGGGGCGACATCGCCCTGGCGCCTGGCCGCACGGTAGCCGAGGACCGCTCCGGGTGCCTTGCGCTTCTGCTCCCAGTAGTCCAGGCGGGTGTCGAGCCGGGTGCGCACCTCGTCCACCGTGTGCCGGTTGGCCGTGACGTCCCTGGCGCGCAGTTCCAGGGACCGCACGGCGTGACTGACGATCTCGCCCCGGCGGTCCACCCACTGGGCACCGCGGTTGGGGTTGTAGTCGGGCTTGAGGTTGCGGACCAGGGAGGCCAGGACACCGGTCAGGCCGCGGTCGACGGCACGGTCCGCGAAGGGAGTGACGGACAGTGCCTCGACGTGCTGGTAGATGGTGGCGTGGAAGGACTCGAAGGTCTCGTAGTGCGAGAGGTCGCGTGGACGGGCCCAGTTGAGGACGGTGAAGACGAGCCCGGGGGCCCGGCGGCCTACGCGGCTGGTGGCCTGGATGTACTCGGCGGTCGACTTGGGCTGGTTGTTGACGACCATGACACCGAGTCGGGAGACGTCCACACCGACGGCGATCATGTTGGTGGCGAGCAGGACGTCGATGGGGCGGGGGGAGCCCTTGGGCCGGCGGCCGAAGGTGATGTCGAGCTTCGCCAGGATGTCGGGGATGGCGTCGGAGGCCATCCGGCTGGTCAGCTCGGCCGGTTCGTTGATCCGTCGGGCGGAGAGCCCCCTGCGGTCGGCCCGCAGGAGCCTCGCCGACACGTCGTCCTCCACGAGCCGCCGCATGCCGCCGAGGTCACGCAAGCTGTTGAAGTAGCCGACGAGCGTCATGTACGGGTCGGTCAGGTCGCTGGCCCCGTAGGTCTCGTAGAGGTGCTGGGCGGCGGCGAGCTGGGCGACGAACACCCTGATCGCCACGGACTTGGTGCGTACGCCCTGGGCGCAGATGCCCACGTAACGGCGGCCCGGGGTCTCCTTCGTCTCCCGGCGCCGGGCGAAGAACGTGTCGTCGGCGCTCAGCCCCGACGGCGGGAAGACGGCCGTCCTGCGGGCGAAGAGATCGTGGATCTGCCGGTCGGCGCGGCGGACGGTGGCCGTGGAGGCGATGACCTTGGGGCGTACGGTGCGACCGGGCTCGGGCTCCCAGGTGGAGAGGCGGTCCACGGCGGTCTCGTACAGCCCGGTGAGGGAGCCGAGCGGGCCCGAGATGAGGTGCAGCTCGTCCTGGACGATCAGGTCCGGTGGCCGCACGCGGACGGCGTCGACGGTGGAGGCGGCCTCGTGTTTATCGGTCGCCGGGTGGCTGGAGGACTCCCAGTCGGCGTCCACGGCGGACGGTGTGACGTATCCGTGCCGGGTGCAGCGGCGGGAGACCTGGCCGAACAGCGCCTGGGTGTCGCCCTTCCAGGGCAGTTGGGCGAACTTGTCGACGGTGGCGATGACGAGGCTGGGCGGATAGCGGTAGATCTCCTCGTCCACGACGAGGATCGGCAGCCCCAGTTCGTCGGGGGGCAGTCCGAAGGCGCTCGCGCCGAAGGGGCACTCGAAGGCGTCGGGGCAGGTGATGAGCGTCCGGCGGAGGGTGGGTTCGACGGCGATGTCGCGTCCGGCCTCCATCTTCGAGCCGCACCAGGGGCAGCTGGTGAGCTGGTGGGGCGAGCCCATGCGCCCGAAGCCGCCGAACCCCTTCTCCTTCTTGCGCTCCTTGACCCAGTCAGATGCCTGTTCGGTGGTGTTGGGGGTGACCCTGCCTCCCACCCACAGTCCGATGCGGAACGGGTTGTCGCCCCAGAGCTCCGGTGCCTCGCGGCGGATCACCTCGCAGGCACAGATCAGGGCGGTGGCGCGCTGGAACTGCTGGATGGTGAGCAGCCGCAGCGTGTACCGCATGATCACGGCGACGCCGTGCTCGGCGTCCAGGCCGCCCAGGCGCGGCTTGCGCCGACGGATTGCGAGGGTGAACGCGGTCAGACCGAGGTAGGCCTCGGTCTTGCCGCCGCCGGTGGGGAACCACAGGAGGTCGGCCAGCGCGCTGTGGTCGTCGGCGCGTTCAGGGTGGCCCGGGTCGGCGAGCGAGGGCAGGTTGAGCAGCAGGAACGCCAGCTGGAACGGGCGCCAGCTGCGGTTCTTCGACAGGTCGGCTTCCCGGACCGCTTCGTCGAGCGTTTTCGTGGGGGTGCGGCGCCGGTCGCCGGCCGCGATGGTGTGGACGCGCTGGTGCCACATGGCGCGGTTGGCGAACCGGAAGGCGTCGAGGGCGTCGGGATCGTCTCGCAGCAGGTCGATGCCCGCTTGGATGCGGTCGGCCGCCCGATCGGCGAGGCGCATGTTCTCCCCGGCCTCCGCGCGGTAGGCGTCGAGCTCCGTGGCCGGGTCGTCCACCGACTGCCTCTGCCGCTCGATCCACGAGCGGTAACCGTCCACCAGGGGGAGCAGGACGGTCCGCAGCGGCTCGGCTTCGAGCGTGCTCAACTCGTTCATGTCCAGGACGAGTTCGGTGAGTTCGGGCAGGTCCTCGTCACGTCGGTCGTTCCGAGGGTCCGGTACGTCGGTGTGCGGCACCTCGTACGACGGCGTGGCCGTGGTGGAGATGCGCACCGCGCGCCTGGGGTCGGCCGGGTCGGTCTCCGCGTGCACCCCGCTTCCGTGCCCCACGGCGAACTCGGGGTGGAAGCGGTAGGTCATGGCGAGCGACCGCCGCTCGTCCTGGTCGCCGCCGGGGGGTTCGGTGGTACGGCGGGGCAGGAAGGGAGCGGTGTCCGGCGCACCCGCCACGACCATCGACGCCTGGAACATCCAGTGGGTCGAACCGGGCTTGTTCTCCTGGCTGTTGACCAGGAACAGGGACACCAGCCACGATCCCTCGTGCAGACGGGCCCGGCCGCGGACCACGATGTGCGGGAAGTCCCGGGCGTTCACCGGCTGGGCGGCCAGTTTCCCCTCCGCCAGCTTCACGGTGACCCTGCCCGAGCAGGGCACCCGGTGGTACACCCGTTTGTGGTTGCCCTCGATCTTGGAGTCCCCGCGCTCGTACCGCGCCCAGGCGCAGTCGACCGTCAGCTCCGGGACCTGGCCGTCGACCCGAACGGTCAGTCCCAGTGTCGACGGGTGGAGGCTCGGCATGTTCGGAGCGGACGGTTCGGGGTCCCCGGCTTCCGGCTCCTGTTCCGGGGCCACGTTCGGCTCGTCGAGCGTCTCCGGCGCGACCTCCTTGCCGACCGTCCGCAGGGTCGCGCCGTCCTCGTCCAGCATGCCGCCGGGGGCCAGCCGTCCGATGATGTAGTGGTCCAGGGGATTGCCCCCCAGTTCCTCTTCCACGTCCCCGGTCGGTCCGAGGAGATCGCGTACGACCAGCTCCGAGAGCCGATCGCGCAGCTGCTGCGGGGTGGGTGCGGACAGCACCGCTCCGCCAGAGGCGGAGTCCGACTCGGGATCTGGGCTGGCGAGAGGTTGCTGGGTCACAGGGGCCAGATTAGGCGCGCCCACTGACAACCGGTACGGACTTCTGTGCGGAACCCGATCGCTCACTCCGTTCCGGGCGATCCGAGGGCTGCTTTCGGCCGGATTCCGATCAAGGCCTTTGGCGGGCGGTGTGACCCTCGTTACTGTGCGTCGCCCGAGGGGTATGAGACGCGCACGGAGTACAGAGGGACGCGGTTGCCCCGGGTTCGGAGGGCGGGCGGGGGCGCATGACAGGCAGTAGGACGGGTGGCATCCCGCACCAGCCGTCGAGTGGCAACGGGCACACCGGCAAGCACACCTATGGCGTGCCTTTGTCGCGCCTCGGGAACGCGCCGGGATGGGCAAACGGATCGACCGGGTTCGGGGACAACAGTCACCGAGGCGTGTACGGCGAGGAGTTCATCCGCATGCTGGCCACGGCGGCCAACCTCGACGTGACCCGCAAGGAGCGTGACCGGGTGGGCGTCGACTGGCAGCTCGGCTACGCGGGCCGGAAGGGGACGCGTCGCTTCCCGGCCATCGAGGCGCAGGTCAAGTGCACGTCGTCTCCCGACATCCACGGGGAGCACATCCACTACCCGCTCAAAGCGAAGAACTACAACCTGCTGGCGGGCCCGGACTACGATCTGCCCCGCTTCCTCTTCCTCGTGCTGGCCCCGGCCGACGCCTTCACGTGGGCGCACGCCACCCGGGACCGTCTGCTGCTGGCGCATGCCGCCTACTGGATGTGCCTGCACGACCAGGACCTGCTGGAGAACGAGAGAACGGGTACGCGTACGGTCCACGTCCCGCGTGCCAATCTGCTGACCGTGGACTCCTTGCACGACCTGTTCGCCGAGGACTACCGGAACATGCTGGTGGCGTCATGACCGCGTTCACGGATGCGGAGTTCGAGGATGCCGCGGGCCTGGCCCCCGCGGTCGTGCGGCGCTATCTGAGCGGCAAGGGATGGAGCGCGGAAGGCGATCTGTCCGGTGCCGAACTATGGGAGTGGAGGCCGCCGCAGGAGCCGGGGGCGCCCTTCAATCCGACTCCGTACGAGCTGCTGGTGCCGATGCAGCGACGCCGTGACTACGCGGGCCGGGTGGCCGACATCTTGGAGACCCTCGCGGTCGTCGAGGCCCGCCGTCCCGCGGACATCATCAGGGAGATGCAATTACCGCCGGTGGACTGGCAGTTCCTCCGTCTCGTGCCACCAGGTCCGTCCGGTACGGCTCCGCTGCTGGACCTGGTCTCGGCGCTGACCGGTCTGAAGGACCTGCACACCGCGGCCGCGTCCTCCGCTCTCACCCCGCAGGCCGTACAGCCCGGTCAGAAGCCACAGGTGGTGAAGGACCACGTCGCGGCGGTACGGCTGGACCAGACCCGTGTCGGCAGTTATGTCATCGCGGCCCACACTCCGCTGCCGGACAGCCTGCTTGGCGGGCATGAGGGCGAGGCAGGGCAGGGCTCACTGTTCAACGACGCGGATCTGATCAGGCACGGCCCGTCGCCGTCCGAGCCCTTCGCCCGCAGGGTCTCCCGGATGCTGTTCGCAGGCGTCACCTGCGCGCGTTTCGTCGCGGAGCAGACACTCGGCGAAGACTCCGTGTCGCACTTCGAGCACCTGGACAGCGCCGGCCTGTCGGCCAACCTCTGCGAGGCTCTGGTGAAGATCGCGGGCGAGGAGCGTCGCGGTTTCTCACTGGCCTTCGCCTGGTCGTCCGAGAGGCCGATGGAGCAGCCTTCACCGCCGGTCGCGATCGGCCGACGGCATGTGCAGGCCTTGGAAGCGGTGGCCAAGGACCTGCGTCAACGGCTGGGCCGGGAGGCGGGCGCCGTCCTGCACGGTGTGGTGACCAGGCTGAACCGTGATGTGGCCCCACCGGAGGCGACGGTCTATGGAGACATCGTCCGCGAGGACTTCCAACGACAGAGGAGCGTCCGGGTGGAACTGCGGCCCGAGGACATCGACAAGGCCGCCGATGCCTGGCGACGAGGCCTGGAGGTGGCGGTGAAGGGGGATCTGGAACCGCGTGGCACAGGCGTGCGGATGCGGCGGCTGACCGCGTTCGTGGTGGGGCAGGAGTAGGGCTCCTGTCGGACGACCACCGAGGACGGCCAGACAGGGCGGGCGTGCCTACGCTTCGAGGGGGAGTGACGCTTGTTCGGCAGCCGGTCCTAGGTAGGTGTACTCCGTGGACCTCGCGATGCCCATGGAGTCCAGCCGCTGCCGGAAGCGGACCCGGAAATGGACGTTGTCCCCGAGGCCGGGGCGCATCCGCAGCAGTACCTCGGGTTCCTCGAAGCGGACGTCGTAGGCCGGCGCGTTCTTGGCCGTGCCCGTCTTGACCTTCACCCAGCCGCTTTCGCGCAGTTCTGTGATGCGGCCGGAGATGGTCATCGACTGATCGCGGTCTCTGGTCTCACTGAGGCGCTCCACGTAGCGTCGGCCTCGTTCGGTCAGCCGGGCACGGCGCATACCGCCGTCGGCGCCGTACCAGGTCACGCCCAGGTCCAGGTCGTATTTGCCCAGCGCGCGGGACAGCGTCTCGACTGCGTCGAACAGCCGCGACCACTCGCGGACATCGCTCTCCGACTCCAGCGCGGCCAGCAGTTCGGTCAGCGTGCTCATGCCCGTGCTCGCGGCGGATGTGGTGGGAGTACCCAGGGCGTCCAACTCAGGGGAGACGGTGGGGGCGACGGGCCTGGCGTGGACCACGGTGCTGCCGGCCGAGATTCCCGTGAGCTCCAGCTGGACGGGGGTCCGGGCGGCGACAGAGACCGCGTGCTCGACGGGTTCGAGGAGGGCGTCGCCCCACTGGAAACGGAGGGCGCCGCCGTCCGTGTCCGGACCGGTCAGGCGCAGCTGGAGTTCCTCGTCGAGTCGGGCGTCCGGTGCGTACTCGCGCGCCGCAGCCAGTCGGCTTGCCCGATGCTCCGCCTCGATCTCCTCGTCGTCCCGGTCCTCGGTGCCCATTTCGTCGAGCAGACGCGCGGAGAGACCGGCCGTCCCCTCGGGACCTTCCCCCATGATCTGGCGCCTGCGCTCTCGCCAGCTGTCGCCGGTCACAGTCGCACCTCCAGATAGCCGCGTGCCGGGGCGGCACTTTCCTCCGAAGGCGAGCGGTCGCCCTGGCCGGGCAGCCTGCAACGCTGCCACCAGTCGTCCCACACACCCCGTTGGGTGAAGTATGTCCGTTCCTCGGGGGTGAGGCGTTCTGACTCGAAGATATGAGCAACGGGCTGGTACCCGATTCTGAGCGGCGAGACGCCGAACTTCTCCCTCATCCTCTCGCGGCTCTGAAAGGCAGTGGTCAACCACTTGGAGCCGGGCTTTCCGCGCACCGTGCGCTCGGCGCGCGTGTCGATCAACAGAGTGGCGTCGATGTTCCGGGGATCGGGTTTCGTGCTGACGAAGCTGCCTCCGAGCCACAGCCTGTGGACGAGCGGGAGGCCGACCAGGGCGTCCGCGTAGGTGTCCTCCAGCGCGAGGAACCGGTCGAGATAGTCGTGGAGACCGTCCCACAGGCCGACCCGCGTCGCGGAGTCCCGGAACTCGGGGTTGCTGACCAGCAGGGACTCCGCCTCATCGAGGGAGACGGAATACCGGCCCAGGGGAAGGAACCCGTTCGCGGCGAAGGAAGGCAGCACGTGAGGTCCTGTCGGGTGGTGGGGGAGTCATCCTGTCGCGTCGGCAGCGGAGACGTCGGGCGTTTCCGGGAATCGGCCTGCCGGTGTGCACGCCCGGCAGATGCCTGGCTCCGGGCCCCGGAAGGCGCGATCGCAGTTGTCGCAGTTCTGGAGGGGGTGCCGGACGGCCGATGGTGCTTCAGGGGTCCTGAACGGCGGTGGTGGCGGGAGCTGGGCTGCGAGGCGGTGGGCCAGCAGGGCGGCCGGACGGCGCAGGTCTTCGAGTGGCAGGCCGGTGGTCAGGGTGTGGCGTACGGCGGTGGGGGTGAGGTCGCGTTCGAGCCAGGCGGCGACGCCGGGGGCGAGGTGTTCGACGTCGGTGGCCGAGAGGAGGAGGCGGCGGTCCACGCCGCGGAGGCCGGCGAGGAGATCGGTGGCCGCTTGGAGAAGGGCGGGGGAGGGGCAGGCGGGCCGCGGTACGGCGGGGAGGAGCTTGCGGGGCGGCCGCTTGTCCGGTGCGGGCCGTCGAGCGGGCGCGGGCGGCCTGGGGGCGTCGGCTGTCGCGGCTTGGTGGTGGTCGGTCTGTGTGCTGCGGCGTCCCGGCTGGTTGCAGGAGACCGTGCGGGTGACGATGCGGCCGTCGGGGGTGCGTTCGCGGGTGCGGCGCAGGTAGCCGTGGGTCTCCAGTTCGCGCAGGGCGGCGGCGATACGGGTGGTGCCCTCGGGGAAGCGGGCCGCGAGGGTCTTGATGTCGACGGGGGCGCCGGCGGGGAGGGACTGGATGTACAGGCCCAGCCCGATGGCGAGTCCGGACAGCTCCGGGTGCTGGGCGAGGTGGTTGCCGACCACCGTGAAGCGCTCGGTGTGGCGGGTGTTCTCGTGCACGACGCCGGAATGAGGGCGCCTGTGCGGGTGGTTTTTGCCCGGGATACGGGACTGGGGGCGCGCGGGCGCGCTAGGGTTTTCGGTGTCCATCGGGAAGCCTTACTTCCTCGGTGGTCAGGCCCTCGCAATGGGATTCGCAGTCCCGGCGGGGGCCGTCGCATTTCCTGTCGCAGGTCCGCGGGTGTCTGCGGATGCCAACGGTCGTGGTCTGTCGCGCTGAGCGTAGGGCAGGCAACCCATCCCAAAGCCAGTCGAGTTGGGCATATTCACTCGGGGGAGTGATGCTGCGCCGCGGGCGGGAGGGGTGGGGCTTGGTGGGGGTTCTTTCTCCCTGGTGGTTCTTAGGGAAGACCGCTGGTCGCGCCGGAGTACGGGTTTTCATGCTTCGGTTTCCGAAGTCTCAGTTCGGCCCAGACGGTCTTGCGCGGGACGGGGCCGAGTTCGACTCCCCAACGGTCGGAGAGAGCCTCGACGAGGAGGAGACCGCGCCCTGATAGGGCCTCGGCGGACGGGGTTTGAGGGCGCGGGAGGTCGTTGCCGCACGTGTCCGTCACCTCGATGCGGAGTACATCGGGGGTGGCGCGGAGTTCCAGGCGGAAGCTCCGGCCCGGAAGCCGGCCGTGGGTGGCGGCGTTCGAGGCGAGCTCGGCGACGAGGTGCTCGGCGGCCTCGGTGACGCCGTGCGGCAGGTCCCAGGTGCGCAGCCACTCGGTGGCGAGGAGACGGGCGAGTCGGGCGCCGCGCGGGGTGGGGGACAGCAAGACGCTGAAGTGGCGGATGGGGGAGAGGAGCTGGGTGGACTTTTCCTGATTCACGTCACTGAGCGTGGTGGCGCGTGCTTACCGTGATGAGTGACTCAGGCGATCCGTACCGAGTCTGTCCGGAGTCCGTCCGGTGCTGTCGGGGCTGTCGGCACGGGCTCGACAGGTACGGGGCGTTGCGGTGCGTGCGGGCGACGGAGGTGCGCGTGATGCAGCAGGTGAACGGCGACGCGGGGCGGCTCAAGGGCGAGGCGGACGAGCCGGGGTGGGAGGTGGATCCGGACGACGACTGGGGTGTGGCGGTGGTCGCCACCGTGGGGCGGCAGTTGAAGCTGCGGCGGGAGGCGGCGGGGATGCGGGCCGCCGAGTTCGGGGCGGCGGTGGGGTATGGGGAGGACCTGGTCTACAAGATCGAGGCGGGTAGGCGGATTCCTCGGCTTGAGTATCTGGACAGGGCGGACGAGGTGTTGGGGGCGGGTGGGCTGCTCGCTGCCATGAAGGAGGACGTGAAGAAGGTCCGGTATCCCAAGAAGGTGCGGGACCTGGCGGACAGCGAGGCGAAGGCGGTCGAGCTTCAGCTGTACGACCCCTTGAACATCCACGGCCTGTTGCAGACGCCGGAGTACGCACGCGGGCTTCTCCTGATGCGGCGGCCGGCCTATACCGAGGATGAGGTGGAGCGGTTCATCGCTGCGCGTGTAGCCCGCAAGGCGGTCTTCGAACGGGATCCGGCGCCTGAACTCAGTTTCGTCCTGGAGGAGTGGACGCTTCGACGTCCGCTTGGCGGGAAGGCGGTGCTGCGCTGCCAGCTTGAACATCTGCTGGTGGTAGGACAGTTGCGGAACGTCGAGCTACAGGTGATGCCGATGGAGCGCGAGGAGCATGCTGGATTGGCCGGTGACATCGAGGTGTTGAAGTTCGCTGACGGCTCGGCTGTGGGGCGATCTCCGGCCGTGGTCAACGGCCGCCCGGTCTCCGATCCCAGGCAGCTCCGTATCCTGGAACTGCGCTACGGCATCATCCGGGCGCAGGCTCTCACGCCCCGTGAGTCGACGGCCTTCATCGAGCAACTGCTGGGGGAAACATGATCCGCAATACCTCGGCCGGGGACGCTTCCGAACTGGAGTGGTTCAAGAGCAGCTACAGCAGCAGCAGTGAAGGCGACTCCTGCGTGGAGGTTGCCAGTGTCCCCGGCACCGTCCACGTCCGTGACTCCAAGACCGTCGGAGGTCCTCAGCTCGCGCTGGCATCGGACGTGTGGGCGGACTTTGTGACGTACGCGTCGGGGAGCTGAAATCAACTGCCCGCGCCCCGAGACTGGTTGACGCCGGGGCGGGGCGCGTTCGTGTGCGGGCTCAGAAGAGGGCGCCAGGCTCGGGGAACAGCCCGTCGGAGAAGTCCTCTTCGGTGCTCTGTGGTGCGTGCGCGGCGGCGCGAGCCTTCGCTTTGGCCTTACGTGCGGCAGCGCGCCGCCGCTTGGCCTCTGGCGTGTGCATGCCCTTCTCTGCCTCTTCCTTGTAGCGGGCGTGGTTCAGCTCAAGGAGTCGGTCCAGAATCTCGGTCTGGACGTCCGGAGCGATGGTGAAGCGCTCGCCTTGGGGTGTGGTGTGGAAGCCGTGCTTGAGGTCGAGATCGGTCCAGCCGTACGCTTCGGCAACTGCCTGGTCCACCTCAACGTGCGCTTGCCGAACTGCCTCGATGTCGGGGGCATTCGCGGACTGAAGATGTACGAGTTTGTAGACCGGGGTGAGGCCGATGTCCCTGGCGAACATCATGCTGCGCTGTGCTGCTTCCAGGGTTTCACCGGCCCCAAAAAGACGCGAGGTCTCGTAAGGTCGGGCGAATGTTTCGTAGACGTCGCTGGGCGAGTAGTTGAGGTCTTCCTTCATGGTTGCCGAATACTTCCAAGCCCACCAAGTGTGGAAGGAGCTGGACAGGATGGACAGTTGGGCCGTGCTGTCGGTGGCGAAGGCGCCGAGCTTGTGCGCCAGCACCTGATTCGCGGGCACCCGAGCTGGCATTACGGTGCTGCTGACCAAGGCGATCACGATGACCTGTTCGAGCTCTGAGATGGCCTCGTACAGCTCAGTGGTCGGGCGGGTGAACCGCCACCAGATTTCCCGTCGCTGCTTGTTGCTGTTCTTCGCTCGCTCCGGTTTGACGTCTCTCTCTACAATCGCGAACGCATCCGCGTACTCTGCGGCCTTCTCCTGTGACCAGTCGTGGAAGTTGATCACCCATCGGCTCGCGGTGGCACCCGGTCGCTGGTTCAAGTCCTTACCGATGAGATACGGGAACAGAACTTCCGCGTTCTTCGGATCCTTCGCAATGAGCGCCTGCGCCTGCTCAGACGGCAGCACGAAACCCGTGCCCAGTACATACGATCCGATGTGAGACTGAGCCTCGTTGTCCACTAGTCGATATGGCGTCCCTGAAACTCGAGATGCAGGGTCAAGCCCCGGCGTAATTCCCCGTACTTCGTTGCCGTCGAGCACAGGAGCCTCGCTCTCGCTGAGCTTGCCCGCCAGCCACAACAGCGACACGACTACCGCAGCCGACCCCAGCCAAGGCTGCGATTTGACCGCCCGGTACACCGTCCAACCGCTCGCCAGCGCCTGGTCGAGCCCGACCTCACGCGTATCGCCCTGAGCGACCGTGTTTGTGGCGATGATCCCCGTGCGGCGCCCCGGTGCCAGCGACAGGTTCCGCAGCAGGAAGTACGAGCACAGGTCCGCGCTGCCCCGTTTTCCGCCCCCGACCCGATTGACCAGGTACTCCCGGTAGTCCTGCCCCAACGCCCCTGTCAGCTTCTGCCCGCCCACAAACGGCGGATTCCCCACCACTACATCAAACCCACTGGAGCCCCCCACCCCCATAACCTCCGGAAACTCCAACGGCCAATGCAACGGCCGCACCGCCTCAGCCCGAGGCCCCTTCAGCCACCCGTCCACAATCCCGCGCGCCCGAGCCTCCGCCTCCTCGGCCCCGGCGCCGCCTTCCAGCGCGGTAGCCACCAGCCCCGCCACCGACTCCAGCCGGTTTCGGTAGGCCCGGGACTTGGCGTCCTCCTTGGCGTCACGGAAGCGCGCAGCACCCCGTGCCCCGCCCACGTTCTCCTCGCCGGAGATGTCGGACGCCTCTTCGTCGGAGATGCCCTCGGCGGCCAGGGCCGCGCCCACCACCGCGTCCGCCGCCAGCCGCAGCCGCTCGCTGCGGGACTCCGCCTTCGCCAGCAGGTCCGCCTTGTCGCGCACCACCCGGATGTCCGTGACCGCCGTCGACTCGATCTTGCGCCGAAGCTCAGCCGCCTCCGACAGCAAGGTCTCCGTGACGTCCAGCGCCCGCGCCACCTCCGGGCTCAACTGCCGGTCCTGCCATTCCAGATGGAACTGCTTGACCTGTCGGACGTCGATGACGCCCACGAGCGAGTCACCCGACCGCAGCGCGTGGTCCAGGAAGGAGAACGGCCGGCCCTTCGCCAGCGTCACCAGCCACAGCGACAGCTTGGCCAGCTCCACCGCCATGGGGTCGCGGTCGACGCCGTACAGGCACCGGTCGGCCACCAACCGCCGCGCGATCTGGTGCAGTTGCTCGTGGTCGTCGCGGTCCACGTCCTTGGCGATCTCGGGCGGCAGCTCGTCCTCCCGCAGCCAGGCGTCCACCACCCGGTCGGAGAGGTAACGGCAGGCCGAGACCAGGAACGCGCCCGAACCCATCGCCGGGTCCAGGACCCGCAGCTTCAGCAGCTCCTCCGCCTTCTTCGGCTCCCAGACACCGGGCTCCGCGCCCTCTGCCGGGCCCGGCGCGAAGCACAGCGGCGCGAGCGTGTGCTCGACGACCTCCTCCGCCAGCGCCTTCGGCGTGTAGTGCGTGCCCGTGTCGCGGCGGTTGCCGGAGCGGACCACGATGACCGAACCCTGCGGCCACACCTTCGGTTCGTCGCGCAGGTCGAGGCCGTACAGCCCGGAGAAGACGGCGGCCCGCTCCACGAGAGCCATGTCGTTGCCGCAGGCCGTCTCCAGCTCGACCGTGGCCGTGCCCGACTTGGCGTGGGCGGTCGTCACCGTCGCCGCCTTCGTACCGGCGGCCGCGGCGACCTCGTCCGCCAGCGTGCCGGCCGCCTCCCACTCCTCCAGGCGGGCCAGCGGCAGCACCGCCTCGTACTTCTTGTCCCGTCCGAAGGAGACGCCCACGTACGGCTCGTCGGCCCAGCGGCAGCCGTACTCCAGCAGACCCTCGTAGACGTGGCCGATCTGCTCGACGTCCAGGCCCTTGTAGGAGAGGCGCTCCTTGCCCTTGAAGCCCTTGCGGGCGCGCAGGGTGAGGAGGGCGTCCAGGATCTCGTAGACCACGCGGTCGGTGACCTTGGCCGGGACCAGCCAGGGGAAACGGGACGGGTCGAAGAGCGAGCCGCCGTACGGGGGGATCCACAGCCGGTCGTGCGTGCTGCCGCCGTGGATGGCCGCGAACAGGGCGAGCAGGCGCGGCCAGGTCGCCTCGACCCGGTCGCCCAGCTCGTCGCCGTGCAGGTGCTGGGCCGTCTCCAGCTCGTCGTGCAGCGGGCCGACCGCGTACGAGGCGTCGTACAGCTCGTCCCCGGAGGGCAACAGACGCTGCTCCTCGGCGTAGAGGAGGAAGACGAGGCGCATCATCACGGTGAGCGCGCCCTCGTAGACCTGCTTGGCGGGGACGCCTCCGAGCAGGTCGCCGCCCGACTCGCGGTCCAGTCGGGACACCTCCGCGACCAGCAGCGACACCGCCTCGCGGACCTGGCGGCCCAGGGTGTCGGTGACCTCGGACTGGGATTCGGCGGTGCGGGCGAACAGGCCCGCGGTCGACTCGGTCGGCTTGCCCGCCGCGTCCAGCGGAGGGCGGACCGCCCGGCCCGCGGTGAGCAGGCTCGCGAAGGCGCGGGCCAGGATCGGTTCCTCGGTCCACAGGTCCGCGTCGAAGACGGCGACGGTCGTCGCCTCCTTCGGGCGGGCGTGGACGAGCGCCCACTCGCGGCCGTTGGTGAGCAGCGCCAGCGGGACGTTGCGGGCCCGGCACAGGTCGGCCGCCCGGTCGGCGATGCCGGGCTGTTCGCCGCGCGGGCGGTTGAGGGGGCCCTCCCAGTCGTCCGTACGGAAGAACAGGGCGCGCGGAGTGAAGCCGCCGGACTGGCCGGGGCCGAGGAGCACGGCGTCGGGTGTGTTCGCGCCGGCACGCAGCGACTCGGGGATCGCAGCGCCCTCGCGCAGACCGGGAGCACGCCAGCCGATCAGCTCGGTCAGGACGAACTTCTCCCACGCGGACCGCAGCGGCGCCGGGTCCTCCTGGACCTCCGCCCACGCCTGCCGCAGCCGCGCCCACGTCTCGGGCGGGATCGTGTCGAGACCCTGCGGGAAGGCGCCGACCAGCACCGGCAGCGACACGAACGGGCCGTCGGGGCGCAGCAGCCGCAGCCAGTCCTCGTGCTGCTCGGCGGGGGTGGGGACCGAGCCCTTCGGCGGGAACTTCCTGGCGGCGGGAGCGGCGGGCATCAGCGGTTCTCCTGGCGGGCGGCGTTGGATGCGAGGGGCGAGAGGGAACGGGGGACGAGGAAGGTCACGGCGACCGGGAACCAACGCGGCGAGGGATCGGCCCAGCGGCGGCGCAACGCGGTCGTCTCCGCCTCCGTCACCTCGGGCAGACGTCGCAGCCGTTCCTGCAACCCCTCCCGGTCCGCGCGCAACTGGCGGCGCTCGTCGTCGACGTCGAACAGGGACTCCTGCTGCCAGTGCCCCGTGTCGTCCAGCCGGTCCCGGATCGAGCGGCCCAGGTCCTCCAGGACCGCCCGCATGCCCTCGACCTCCTCCTCGCAGCGTTCGGCGAGCAGCGTCTCCAACGAGCGGAAGCGGCGGTTGGCGCGGGTGTTGAGGGCGCGTGCGAGCCGGTCCTCCAACTGTGGCCAGAGGCCGGTGAGTTCGGCCAGGACGTCGGTGGCGGGCAGCTCCTCCGTCGCTTCGGCCAGCCAGCCGTCGACATCCTCCATCTTCGCCGCGACGAGCTTGCCGCCCTCGATCAGGCCTCCCGCCGTGATCACCTCCTCGTGCAGCCGCGTCCCGCCGCTGCCGGTGATGACCACGCGGCCGTGCGCCACCAGCGCAGGCTGCCGCAGCACGCCGTCCGGCACCACCCGGGCCGTCACCCGGGACAGGCGGGCCTTCGGTCCGCTCGACCACAGCTCGGCCCGCAGCAGCCGCAGGCACATCTGGACCAGGCGGTGGCCCAGGTGCAGGTGCACCACGTCCGTGCGGTCGCGGGCCTCCGCCTCGTCGAAGACGACCGGGCGTTCCTTGCCGGTGAGGGGGTGGCGCAGCCCGTCGTTGCGGGCGCGCGCCCAGGCGCCGGGCAGCTCTGGCAGCCGGAAGCAGCGCGCGCCCTTGCCCGGCTTGGGGTCGGGGACCTCGGTGAGATCCTTGTTGTGGGCCAGCAGCAGGCCCGTACGGACGACCCGCTCGACCGTCTCCGGCGTCAGGTGCAGCTCCTGACGGCTGTCGGACAGCGCGTCCACCAACCGCTCCAGGTCACGCGCCAGGTCCCGCTCGACCTTCAGGACGGCCTTCCCGGACCGCTTGGTGATCTCGGCGTCGGCGGTGGTCCAGCTCGAACGGCGGCCCAGCATCTTCTGCTCGACCTGCGCGGCGATCACCTCGCCCGCGCTGCCCAGGTCCTCACGGATGCGCTCGGTCTTGCGGGCGGCGACGGCGAGGAAGTGCAGCTCGTCCTCCAGGGCGCCGTCCTCGTAGCCCGAGTCCGTCTGGTTGTCGTGCGCCGGGTCGAAGCCCTGCCAGCCCGCCGGAACGAAGTGGAACACGTCCACCTGGTCCGCCTTCTGCCCGTGCCGGTCCACACGGCCGTTGCGCTGCTCCAGGCGGTTCGGGTTCCAGGGGATCTCCCAGTGCAGCACCCGGTGGCAGTGGGCCTGGAGGTTGATGCCCTCGCTGGCCGCGTCGGTGCCGAGCAGGATGCGGACGGGGGAGAGGTCGGGGTCCTCCTGGAAGACCTGCTTGACCTGCTCCCGGTCGTCCTGGTCCTGGCCGCCGTACAGCTGGGCGATCCGCTCCTCGGGGTAGCCGGCGGCGATCAGCTGTCCGTACAGCCAGCGCTGGGTGTCGCGGTACTCGGTGAAGACGATGACCCGCTCGGGTCTCCAGTCGCCCAGAGGACCGTCAGGGCAGACGATCTCGTCCAGCCACTCCTTGAAGCGGCCGAACTTGGCGTCGGGTCGCTTCCCGGCGTCGATGGCCCAGGTGTCCAGTTCCTTGAGGAGGGTGTGTTCCCGGTCGGAGAGCGGGCGCATGGCCTGGCGCGCAGCGGTGAAGGCCCGCGCCGCCGCCTCGGCCTGCTCCTGCTCGTCCTCCTCCTCGGCCTCCTCGATCCCGTCGATCAGTGGACGCAGCACACGGACGCTCGGAGCGGGCTCCTGCTCAGGTTCGGAGCGCTTGGTCGTCATCGTGCCCAGATGAGTGTGGATCGTCTCCGCGAAAGCCTTCGGAGACGACAGGAAGCGCTTTTTGAGCAGTGACGTCACGAAGTCGGCGGCCGTCCCGCCCGCCTTTCCGTTCCCTTGCTCGGCGCGGCGGGAACGCGCGTACTCCGTCAGCTTCGCGTACGCCTCCCGCATCGCGTCGCTGTACTCGACCTCCAGTGCGTGCGGCACCCGCTTCGGGAAGCGCGACTTGCCGTTCCACAGCGGCGGCAGGTCCGACTTCATCCGGCGCACCATCACCCGGCGCAGTTGCTCGTCGGACGGCTTGATGCCACGGGCGAAGCGGTGGTCGTCGAGCAGTTCCAGGAGCGCGGTGAAGGACTCCAGATAGCCGTTGTGCGGGGTCGCCGAGAGGAAGAGGCGGTGCTCGCAGTGCGGAGCCAGCAGCTTCACGGCCCGGGTGCGCTGTGAGTCCACCGCGTACTTCCCCGTCCCGGAGGGCGCGCACGTGTGCACCTCGTCCACGACCAGCAGGTCGAAGGCGCGGGGATATTCAGGCACTTGGGGCAGCAGTTCGCGCAGCATGCGCATCGGGCGCTCGCGCTTCAGCCAGTCGATCGAGACGATCAGCCGCGGGTGATGGGTCCACGGGTTGGCGTACGGGCCCGCGGAGCGGCGCAACTCCCGCAGCATCCTGGTGTCGACGATCCGGAAGTCCAGGCCGAACTTGTCCCGCATCTCGTCCCGCCACTGGAGCGTCAGTCCGGCGGGGCAGACGATCAGCATGGAGCGGGCGCGGTGGCGCAGCATGAGCTCCTGCATCACCAGGCCGGCTTCGACCGTCTTGCCCAGGCCCACGTCGTCCGCGATCAGCAGGTTCGTACGGGGCATGGACAAGGCGCGTACGACCGGGTCCAGTTGGTAGTCCTGGATCTCCACGCCGGAGCGGAACGGGGCCTGGAGCGCCGTCTTGTCGGCGGAGGCGATGGCGCCCCAGCGCACCGCGTCCAGGAACGCGTCCAGGCGGCCGGGCTCGTCGAAGCCTTCGTCGGGAGAGGGCAGTTCGTACTGGTCGTGGACGTCCGTCGCCTGCTCCAGCTCCCAGACCACCCGGAGCTCTTCGTCCCGGCCGTCGCTCTCCAGGGAGGACAGGGTGATCAGGTGGCTGGTGGTGGCCTCCGCCGCGCGTGCCGGGTCGTCGCTGGCGGCAGTCGAGCGGAGGACGTCGGTGACCACCCAGGGACGGTTGCGCACGGTCACTCGCTGACCAGGGGCTGGTGCTCCGGTGTCCTGCGCCGCTGCATGGTCCGGATCTTCCAGCCGCACGGTCATGTCGCTCGTCCCCCAGCTCTCGCAGGCGCCTGTTGTTTCCGGCGCTCGTGAAGAAAGCTTAGGGCCGGAAAGGGCGGTCGGGCCTGGGTCCTGCGCATATGCCCTGGGGGAGATCTCCGCCGACTTGGCTGCGTGCCCCGGGTTTGATCTGCGTCACCTTAGGGGTACGATCCTCGGCTCGATTGGCCAGGGGACTGTCCTGTATGGCAGACTAACGGGGTTGCTCGGTCGAGTGCCGATGCTGCGCGCCTCTCGTCGGGAGGACCGGAAGCGAGTCCCACAGTACTCGTCGCCCCATCTGTCGTTCAGGCAGCGCTGGGGCGGACGTACGGGAATCTTCCGGGAAGTGTCAGCGGGGTGCAGGCCAGGCACCCGGTGGGTGTTCTCGCCCCCGGTCCTGCGGTTGCTTTCGGGCGGAGCCGCGTCCCTGGCAGGGAAATCCGTGATGGATATTCCTGTCGCCGGGAGCGCGACACACCCGACCGCGTGGGTCGGAGAACAGGACGCGAACCCCCGAGTGCCAGAGCGTTTAAATCGAGACAAAGGACTACTGAGTAGCCATGGCGGGACAGAAGATCCGCATCCGGCTCAAGGCCTACGACCACGAGGTCATCGACTCCTCGGCGAAGAAGATCGTCGAGACGGTGACGCGCACTGGTGCGTCGGTCGCGGGCCCGGTGCCGCTGCCCACTGAGAAGAACGTGTACTGCGTCATCAAGTCGCCGCACAAGTACAAGGACTCTCGCGAGCACTTCGAGATGCGCACGCACAAGCGCCTCATCGACATCCTCGACCCCACGCCCAAGACCGTTGACTCCCTGATGCGACTCGACCTCCCGGCCGGTGTCGACATCGAGATCAAGCTCTAGGGATCGGTGATCTGAGAATGGCTAAGCAGATCAAGGGCATCCTCGGCGAGAAGCTCGGCATGACGCAGGTGTGGGACGAGAACAACCGTGTTGTTCCCGTCACCGTCGTCAAGGCCGGCCCGAACGTCGTGACCCAGGTCCGCACGAACGACGTCGACGGCTACGAGTCCGTCCAGATCGCGTTCGGCGAGATCGACCCGCGCAAGGTGAACAAGCCCCTCAAGGGCCACTTCGCGAAG
This sequence comes from Streptomyces sp. NPDC127038, assembly GCF_042725875.1. Taxonomy (NCBI): domain Bacteria; kingdom Bacillati; phylum Actinomycetota; class Actinomycetes; order Kitasatosporales; family Streptomycetaceae; genus Streptomyces; species Streptomyces sp. NPDC127038. The sequence continues at coordinate 65,806 of NZ_JBHXDQ010000045.1, forward strand.
GCCGACGTCACTCCCCGCCGCCACCTCGTCGAGATCCGTACCGCTGACGCCAGCGAGTACACCCTCGGCCAGGAGATCACCGCTGAGGTGTTCGAGGCCGGCATCAAGGTGGACGTGACCGGCAACAGCAAGGGCAAGGGCTTCGCCGGTGTCATGAAGCGTCACAACTTCAGGGGCCTCGGCGCCGGACACGGTGTCCAGCGCAAGCACCGCTCCCCCGGCTCCATCGGTGGCTGTGCCACCCCGGGCCGTGTGTTCAAGGGCGTCCGCATGGCGGGCCGCATGGGCAACGAGCGGGTCACCACCCAGAACCTGACCGTTCACGCCGTTGACGCGGAGAAGGGCCTGCTCCTCATCAAGGGAGCGATCCCTGGTCCGAACGGCGGCCTCGTCCTGGTCCGTACCGCGGCCAAGGGGGCCTGAGGACATGAGCACCATTGACATTCTGTCGCCCTCCGGCGACACCGCCGGGACTATCGAGCTCCCGGCCGAGATCTTCGACGTCGAGAAGATCAGCATCCCGCTGCTTCACCAGGTCGTCGTCGCGCAGCTGGCCGCCGCCCGTCAGGGCACGCACAAGGTCAAGCGTCGTGGCGAGGTCCGTGGTGGTGGCCGCAAGCCTTACCGCCAGAAGGGCACCGGCCGCGCCCGTCAGGGTTCGACCCGCGCGCCGCAGTTCGCCGGCGGTGGCGTCGTTCACGGCCCCACCCCGCGTGACTACTCGCAGCGGACCCCGAAGAAGATGAAGGCCGCGGCCCTGCGCCACGCCCTCACCGACCGGGCCCGCAACGCTCGCATCCACGTCATCACCGGCGTGATCGAGGGCGAGACCCCCTCCACCAAGGCCGCGAAGAGCTTCCTCGGCAAGGTCAGCGAGCGCAAGAACGTGCTCCTGGTCATCGAGCGCTCCGACGAGGCCGCGCTGCTCTCCGCGCGCAACCTGCCCCAGGTCCACATCCTGGAGCCGGGCCAGCTGAACACGTACGACGTTCTCGTCTCGGACGACGTGGTCTTCACCCAGGCCGCTTTCGAGTCCTTCGTGTCTGGCCCCCAGGCCGCTGACACCGAAGGGAGCGAAGCCTGATGGCTACGCGTCACCCGAGCATTGCCTCGAAGGCCGCCAAGGCCGCCAAGGCCGCGCGCGTCGCCAAGGCGAAGCGCCACGAGGCCGAAGGCAAGAACACCGTCGAGACCCCGCTGAGCAAGAGCTTCACGGATCCCCGTGACGTCCTCCTCAAGCCGGTCGTCTCGGAGAAGAGCTACGCGCTGCTCGACGAGGGCAAGTACACCTTCGTCGTGGACCCGCGGGCCAACAAGACCCAGATCAAGCAGGCCGTCCAGGCGGTCTTCTCGGTCAAGGTCACCGGGGTCAACACGATCAACCGTCAGGGCAAGCGCAAGCGCACCAAGACGGGCTTCGGCAAGCGTGCTGACAGCAAGCGCGCGATCGTGACCCTCGCTGAGGGCGACCGTATCGACATCTTCGGCCAGGCCTCCTAACGGAGCGCCCTGGTCCGAATATCGGACGAGGACTGAGAAATGGGAATCCGCAAGTACAAGCCGACTACGCCGGGCCGTCGTGGCTCCAGCGTCGCCGACTTCGTCGAGGTCACGCGGTCCACGCCGGAGAAGTCGCTGGTCCGCCCGCTGCACAGCAAGGGCGGCCGTAACAACGCCGGTCGTGTGACCGTTCGCCACCAGGGTGGCGGACACAAGCGCGCCTACCGAGTGATCGACTTCCGTCGTCACGACAAGGACGGCGTGCCGGCGAAGGTCGCGCACATCGAGTACGACCCCAACCGCACCGCGCGCATCGCGCTGCTTCACTACGCGGACGGCGAGAAGCGCTACATCCTCGCCCCCCGCAACCTGTCGCAGGGTGACCGCGTCGAGAACGGTCCCGGGGCCGACATCAAGCCGGGCAACAACCTGGCGCTCCGCAACATCCCGGTCGGTACCACGATCCACGCGATCGAGATCCGTCCCGGTGGCGGCGCCAAGTTCGCCCGCTCCGCCGGTGCCTCGGTGCAGCTGCTCGCGAAGGAGGGCACCATGGCCCACCTCCGCATGCCCTCCGGCGAGATCCGCCTCGTTGACCAGCGCTGCCGCGCCACGGTCGGCGAGGTCGGCAACGCCGAGCAGAGCAACATCAACTGGGGTAAGGCCGGCCGCAAGCGCTGGCTGGGCGTTCGCCCGTCCGTCCGCGGTGTGGCGATGAACCCGGTTGACCACCCGCACGGTGGTGGTGAGGGCAAGACCTCCGGTGGTCGCCACCCGGTCTCGCCGTGGGGTCAGAAGGAGGGTCGTACTCGTTCGCCGAAGAAGGCTTCGAACAAGTACATCGTCCGCCGCCGCAAGACGAACAAGAAGCGCTAGGAGCGGGTTTAGATGCCGCGCAGTCTCAAGAAGGGACCCTTCGTCGACGGACACCTCGTAAAGAAGGTGGACGTACAGAACGAAGCCGGTACCAAGAACGTCATCAAGACCTGGTCCCGTCGCTCGATGATCATCCCGGCCATGCTCGGCCACACGATCGCGGTGCACAACGGCAAGACCCACATCCCGGTGTTTGTCACCGAGTCGATGGTCGGCCACAAGCTCGGCGAGTTCTCGCCGACGCGCACCTTCCGGGGTCACGTCAAGGACGACCGGAAGTCGAAGCGCCGCTAACGCGGGGTGGAATCGACCATGACAGACACTGGAAGGACAACCATGGAAGCCAGGGCCCAGGCGCGGTACATCCGCGTTACGCCCATGAAGGCCCGCCGAGTGGTGGACCTTATCCGTGGCATGGATGCCACGGAGGCTCAGGCGGTCCTGCGTTTCGCCCCGCAGGCCGCGAGCGTGCCGGTCGGCAAGGTGCTTGACAGCGCCATTGCCAACGCCGCGCACAACTACGACCACACCGACGCCGACAGCCTCTACATCTCCGAGGCGTACGTCGACGAGGGTCCGACCCTGAAGCGGTTCCGTCCGCGCGCCCAGGGCCGTGCCTACCGGATCCGCAAGCGGACCAGCCACATCACCGTGGTCGTCAGCAGCAAGGAAGGAACCCGGTAATGGGCCAGAAGGTTAACCCGCATGGGTTCCGGCTCGGCATCACCACGGACTTCAAGTCCCGCTGGTACGCCGACAAGCTGTACAAGGACTACGTCAAGGAAGACGTCGCCATCCGTCGGATGATGACGTCCGGCATGGAGCGCGCGGGCATCTCGAAGGTTGAGATCGAGCGCACCCGTGACCGCGTGCGGGTGGACATCCACACCGCGCGTCCCGGCATCGTCATCGGCCGCCGTGGCGCCGAGGCCGACCGCATCCGCGGTGACCTCGAGAAGCTCACGGGCAAGCAGGTCCAGCTGAACATCCTCGAGGTCAAGAACCCCGAGACGGACGCTCAGCTGGTTGCTCAGGCCGTTGCCGAGCAGCTGTCCTCCCGCGTCTCCTTCCGCCGTGCCATGCGCAAGAGCATGCAGTCGGCGATGAAGGCGGGCGCCAAGGGCATCAAGATCCAGTGCGGTGGCCGCCTCGGCGGCGCCGAGATGTCCCGCTCGGAGTTCTACCGCGAGGGCCGTGTGCCCCTGCACACGCTCCGCGCGAACGTCGACTACGGCTTCTTCGAGGCCAAGACGACCTTCGGCCGCATCGGTGTGAAGGTCTGGATCTACAAGGGCGACGTCAAGAACATCGCCGAGGTCCGCGCCGAGAACGCTGCTGCCCGCGCGGGCAACCGCCCGGCCCGTGGCGGCGCTGACCGCCCGGCCGGCCGCGGTGGCCGCGGTGGCGAGCGTGGCGGTCGCGGTCGTAAGCCGCAGACGGCTCCCGCTGCCGAGGCCCCCAAGGCCGAGGCTCCGGCTGCCGCTCCGGCTGAGAGCACCGGAACGGAGGCCTGACCGACATGCTGATCCCCCGTAGGGTCAAGCACCGCAAGCAGCACCACCCGAAGCGCCGTGGTCAGGCCAAGGGCGGCACGCAGGTTTCGTTCGGCGAGTACGGCATTCAGGCCCTCACGCCGGCGTACGTGACGAACCGCCAGATCGAGGCCGCTCGTATCGCGATGACCCGCCACATCAAGCGTGGCGGCAAGGTCTGGATCAACATCTACCCGGACCGCCCGCTCACGAAGAAGCCTGCCGAGACCCGCATGGGTTCCGGTAAGGGTTCGCCGGAGTGGTGGATCGCGAACGTGCACCCGGGCCGGGTCATGTTCGAACTGTCCTACCCCAACGAGAAGATCGCCCGTGAGGCCCTCACTCGCGCAGCCCACAAGCTGCCGATGAAGTGCCGGATCGTCAAGCGCGAGGCAGGTGAAGCGTGATGTCGGCCGGTACCAAGGCGTCCGAGCTGCGCGAACTGGGTGACGAGGAGCTTCTCGCGAAGCTCCGCGAAGCCAAGGAAGAGCTGTTCAACCTCCGCTTCCAGGCGGCGACCGGTCAGCTCGAGAACCACGGTCGGCTCAAGGCCGTCCGCAAGGACATCGCGCGGATCTACACCCTGATGCGTGAGCGCGAGCTGGGCATCGAGACGGTGGAGAGCGCCTGATGAGCGAGAGCAACGTGACTGAGCAGAAGACCGACCGCGGCTTCCGCAAGACCCGTGAGGGTCTGGTCGTCAGCGACAAGATGGACAAGACCGTCGTCGTCGCCGTCGAGGACCGCGTGAAGCACGCGCTGTACGGCAAGGTCATCCGCCGTACGAACAAGCTCAAGGCCCACGACGAGCAGAACGCCGCCGGCGTCGGCGACCGCGTCCTCCTCATGGAGACCCGGCCGCTGTCCTCGACGAAGCGCTGGCGCATCGTCGAGATCCTCGAGAAGGCCAAGTAATCACCTGAGGGGTTTCCCTCAGGTTCGTTCCGCCAGGCTCGGGGCGGGACCGTCCTAGACGGCCCCGCCCCGGGAACCGGCAGACAATCAGGAGATAGACGTGATCCAGCAGGAGTCGCGACTGCGTGTCGCCGACAACACTGGTGCGAAGGAAATCCTTTGCATCCGTGTGCTCGGTGGCTCCGGTCGCCGCTACGCGGGCATCGGTGACGTCATCGTCGCCACCGTCAAGGACGCGATCCCCGGCGGCAACGTGAAGAAGGGTGACGTCGTCAAGGCCGTCATCGTTCGCACCGTCAAGGAGCGCCGCCGTCCGGACGGCTCGTACATCCGCTTCGACGAGAACGCCGCCGTCATTCTGAAGAACGACGGCGACCCTCGTGGCACCCGTATCTTCGGCCCCGTCGGCCGTGAGCTGCGCGAGAAGAAGTTCATGAAGATCATCTCGCTCGCGCCGGAGGTGCTGTAAGCATGAAGATCAAGAAGGGCGACCTGGTCCAGGTCATCACCGGTAAGGACAAGGGCAAGCAGGGCAAGGTCATCGCGGCCTTCCCCCGCGAGGACCGCGTCCTGGTCGAGGGTGTCAACCGGGTCAAGAAGCACACGAAGGCCGGTCCGACCGCCAAGGGTTCGCAGGCCGGTGGCATCGTCACGACCGAGGCGCCCGTCCACGTCTCCAACGTCCAGCTGGTCGTTGAGAAGGACGGCAACAAGGTCGTCACGCGCGTCGGTTACCGCTTCGACGACGAGGGCAACAAGATCCGCGTTGCCAAGCGGACGGGTGAGGACATCTGATGGCTACCACCACCACTCCGCGTCTCAAGACGAAGTACCGCGAGGAGATCGCGGGCAAGCTGCAGGAAGAGTTCTCCTACGAGAACGTCATGCAGATCCCCGGCCTCGTGAAGATCGTGGTCAACATGGGTGTCGGCGACGCCGCCCGTGACTCGAAGCTCATGGACGGTGCCGTCCGTGACCTGACCACGATCACCGGTCAGAAGCCGGCCATCACCAAGGCCCGCAAGTCCATCGCGCAGTTCAAGCTGCGTGAGGGTCAGCCGATCGGTGCCCACGTCACGCTCCGTGGCGACCGCATGTGGGAGTTCCTGGACCGCACCCTGTCGCTCGCGCTTCCGCGCATCCGCGACTTCCGTGGTCTGTCCCCCAAGCAGTTCGACGGCCGCGGCAACTACACCTTCGGTCTCACGGAGCAGGTCATGTTCCACGAGATCGACCAGGACAAGATCGACCGTACCCGGGGCATGGACATCACCGTGGTGACCACGGCGACCAACGACGCTGAGGGCCGCGCCCTTCTCCGTCACCTCGGCTTCCCCTTCAAGGAGGCGTAAGCGAGATGGCGAAGAAGGCTCTGATTGCCAAGGCTGCTCGTAAGCCCAAGTTCGGTGTGCGTGGCTACACGCGCTGCCAGCGCTGCGGTCGTCCGCACTCCGTGTACCGCAAGTTCGGCCTGTGCCGCGTCTGCCTTCGTGAGATGGCTCACCGTGGCGAGCTGCCGGGCGTGACCAAGAGCTCCTGGTAATCCCCGCAATTCTGGGATTCCAGGGCTCTCGGTAAGCAATGGGTGTGTCGGGTGCCCAGCCCTCCATGGCTTAGGCTAGGAGGGTTGGGCGCCTGACGCCCACACGACTTACTACGCCGTAGGTCCCCGCACCGCACCCGTCCCGCCCATGAGTGGGGAGAGGGATGGCGCATACAGGAAACCCCGGCGAGAGAGGCCGAAGGCCAATTCATGACCATGACTGATCCGATCGCAGACATGCTTACGCGTCTGCGTAACGCGAACTCGGCGTACCACGACACCGTGGGTATGCCGCACAGCAAGATCAAGTCGCACATCGCGGAGATCCTCCAGCAGGAGGGCTTCATCACGGGCTGGAAGGTCGAGGACGCCGAGGTCGGCAAGAACCTCGTTCTCGAGCTGAAGTTCGGCCCGAACCGTGAGCGCTCCATCGCGGGCATCAAGCGGATCTCCAAGCCCGGTCTCCGGGTTTACGCGAAGTCCACCAACCTGCCCAAGGTTCTGGGCGGCCTCGGCGTGGCGATCATCTCCACGTCGCACGGGCTCCTCACCGACAAGCAGGCCGGCAAGAAGGGCGTAGGCGGAGAAGTCCTCGCCTACGTCTGGTAGCGGAAGGGAACGGAGGAAACAGCTATGTCGCGTATTGGCAAGCTCCCCATCACGGTTCCCGCCGGCGTGGACGTCACCATCGACGGCCGTACGGTCTCGGTCAAGGGTCCCAAGGGCTCGCTGACCCACACCGTCGTGGCGCCGATCGAGATCGCCAAGGGTGAGGACGGCGTTCTGAACGTCACCCGCCCCAACGACGAGCGTCAGAACAAGGCCCTCCACGGCCTGTCCCGCACGCTGGTGGCGAACATGATCACCGGCGTGACCGAGGGTTACGTGAAGAAGCTCGAGATCAGCGGTGTCGGTTACCGCGTCCTGGCGAAGGGCTCCGACCTGGAGTTCTCGCTCGGTTACAGCCACTCGATCACTGTCGAGGCCCCCGAGGGCATCACCTTCAAGGTGGAAGCCCCGACCCGTTTCTCGGTCGAGGGCATCGACAAGCAGAAGGTCGGCGAGGTTGCGGCCAACATCCGCAAGCTGCGCAAGCCCGACCCGTACAAGGCCAAGGGCGTCAAGTACGAAGGCGAAGTCATCCGCCGCAAGGTCGGAAAGGCGGGTAAGTAAGCCATGGCATACGGTGTCAAGATTGCTAAGGGCGACGCTTACAAGCGTGCTGCCATCAAGCGTCGTCACATCCGCATCCGTAAGCACATCTCGGGTACGGCTGAGCGTCCGCGCCTGGTCGTGACGCGCTCCAACCGTCACATCGTGGCCCAGGTCATCGACGACGTGCAGGGTCACACCCTCGCGTCGGCTTCGACCCTGGACACCACGATCCGTGGTGGCGAGGGCGACAAGTCCGCGCAGGCCAAGTCGGTCGGCGCCCTGGTCGCCGAGCGCGCCAAGGCCGCCGGTGTCGAGGCTGTCGTGTTCGACCGTGGTGGAAACCAGTACGCCGGGCGCATCGCCGCCCTGGCGGACGCCGCCCGCGAAGCCGGGCTCAAGTTCTGAGCCGCTTCCGTAGCTAGCGGAAAGAGAGAGGTAATCCAATGGCTGGACCCCAGCGCCGTGGAAGCGGTGCCGGTGGCGGCGAGCGGCGGGACCGGAAGGGCCGTGACGGCGGCGCTGCTGCCGCCGAGAAGACCGCGTACGTTGAGCGCGTTGTCGCGATCAACCGCGTCGCCAAGGTTGTGAAGGGTGGTCGTCGCTTCAGCTTCACCGCGCTTGTCGTGGTAGGCGATGGTGACGGCACCGTCGGTGTCGGTTACGGCAAGGCCAAGGAGGTGCCGGCCGCGATCGCCAAGGGTGTTGAAGAGGCCAAGAAGCACTTCTTCAAGGTCCCCCGTATCCAGGGCACCATCCCGCACCCGATCACGGGCGAGAAGGCCGCGGGCGTCGTCCTGCTCAAGCCTGCTTCCCCCGGTACCGGCGTTATCGCCGGTGGTCCCGTGCGTGCAGTGCTCGAGTGCGCCGGCGTTCACGACATCCTGTCGAAGTCGCTCGGTTCTTCGAACGCGATCAACATCGTGCACGCGACCGTGGCGGCCCTCAAGGGCCTCCAGCGTCCCGAGGAGATCGCGGCTCGCCGTGGTCTGCCCCTCGAGGACGTCGCCCCCGCGGCGCTCCTTCGTGCACGTGCCGGGGCGGGTGTCTGATGGCGCGCCTCAAGGTCACGCAGACGAAGTCGTACATCGGCAGCAAGCAGAACCACCGTGACACCCTGCGCTCCCTTGGTCTCAAGGGCATCAACACGCAGGTCGTCAAGGAGGACCGCCCCGAGTTCCGCGGAATGGTTCACACCGTCCGCCACCTCGTGACGGTCGAGGAGGTCGACTGATCATGGCGGAAAACAACCCGCTCAAGATCCACAACCTCCGTCCCGCCCCGGGCGCCAAGACCGCCAAGACCCGTGTCGGTCGTGGTGAGGCGTCGAAGGGTAAGACGGCCGGTCGTGGTACCAAGGGCACGAAGGCCCGTTACCAGGTTCCGGAGCGCTTCGAGGGCGGGCAGATGCCCCTCCACATGCGTCTCCCGAAGCTGAAGGGCTTCAAGAACCCGTTCAAGACCGAGTTCCAGGTCGTGAACCTCGACAAGCTGGCCGCGCTGTACCCGGAGGGTGGCGAGGTCACCGTCGAGGGTCTCGTCGCCAAGGGTGCCGTTCGCAAGAACAGCCTCGTCAAGGTCCTCGGCCAGGGCGAGATCTCCGTGGCGCTGCAGGTGACGGTCGACGCCGTCTCCGGCTCCGCCAAGGAGAAGATCACCGCCGCCGGCGGTACCGTCACCGAGCTCGTCTGATTTCAGCAGGCGTCTCGATGACCTGAACGATCCCGACCGGGGATGCCCCACAAAAGGGGCATCCCCGGTTGGTCGTTCCAAGGGGGGCAGTGTCGCCGGTAAGGTGGCCTGCACTGTTAATTTTCGTCCGGCGTGCCTCACGGGAACTCCGGGCGGTCTTTGACTGTTGGTTAGCTGTCAGTCATCCGTCGAACCTCAAGACCGTCACCCTCTGCCGCAGTAGCGCGGGGGTCGCAGGAGGCACCGTGCTCACCGCGTTCGCCCGGGCGTTCAGGACGCCCGACCTGCGCAAGAAGCTGCTCTTCACGCTGGGCATCATCGTGGTCTACCGGGTCGGTACCCACATCCCGATCCCCGGTGTGAACTACAAGAACGTCCAGTCGTGCATCGATGTGGCCGACTCGAACCGCGGGCTGTTCAGCCTGATCAACATGTTCAGCGGCGGCGCGCTGCTCCAGATCACGATCTTCGCGCTCGGCATCATGCCGTACATCACGGCGAGCATCATTCTCCAGCTGCTCACCGTGGTGATCCCGCGACTGGAAGCCCTCAAGAAGGAGGGCTCGGCCGGCACGGCGAAGATCACGCAGTACACCCGCTATCTGACGGTCGCGCTCGCCATCCTCCAGGGCACGGGCCTGGTGGCCACCGCGCGCAGCGGCGCGCTGTTCTCCGGCTGCCCCGTCGCCAACCAGATCGTGCCCGACCAGTCGATCTTCACCACGATCACGATGGTCATCACGATGACCGCCGGTACCTGTGTCGTCATGTGGCTCGGTGAGCTGATCACCGACCGCGGCATCGGCAACGGCATGTCGATCCTGATGTTCATCTCGATCGCCGCGACCTTCCCGAGCGCGCTGTGGACCGTCAAGGTCCAGGGCAAGCTGGCGGGCGGCTGGATCGAGTTCGGCACGGTCATCGCGGTGGGTCTGTGCATGGTCGGTCTGGTGGTCTTCGTCGAGCAGGCGCAGCGCCGCATTCCGGTCCAGTACGCGAAGCGCATGATCGGCCGCCGTTCCTACGGCGGTACGTCGACCTACATTCCGCTCAAGGTCAACCAGGCAGGTGTGATTCCTGTCATCTTCGCGTCGTCGCTGCTCTACATTCCGAGCCTGGTCGCCCAGTTCTCGAAGAGCAACTCCGGGTGGAAAACGTGGGTCACGCAGAACCTGACCAAGGGTGACCACCCGATTTACATCACCCTGTACTTCCTCCTGATCGTGTTCTTCGCGTTCTTCTACGTGGCGATCTCGTTCAACCCCGAGGAAGTCGCCGACAACATGAAGAAGTATGGTGGCTTCATCCCGGGCATCCGGGCTGGCCGGCCGACCGCTGAGTACCTCAGCTACGTACTCAACCGGATCACCTGGCCGGGTTCGCTGTATCTGGGGCTGATCGCTCTCGTGCCGACGGTGGCGTTGGTTGGTTTCGGGGCAAACCAGAACTTCCCGTTCGGTGGCACCAGCATCCTCATCATCGTGGGTGTCGGTCTCGAGACGGTGAAGCAGATCGAGAGTCAGCTTCAGCAGCGCAATTACGAAGGGTTCCTCCGCTGATGCGAATCGTCCTCGTCGGGCCGCCCGGTGCCGGGAAGGGAACGCAGGCCGCGTTCCTCGCCAAGAATCTGGCGATCCCGCACATCTCAACGGGTGACCTGTTCCGCGCCAACATCTCTCAGCAGACGGAACTCGGCAAGCTGGCGAAGTCCTACATGGACAAGGGCGAACTCGTACCCGACGAGGTCACCATCGCCATGGCCAAGGACCGCATGGAGCAGCCCGACGCCGAGGGCGGCTTCCTGCTCGACGGCTTCCCGCGCAACGTCTCGCAGGCCGAGGCGCTGGACGAGATGCTCAGCACCGAGGGCATGAAGCTGGACGCGGTGCTGGACCTGGAGGTCCCCGAGGACGAGGTGGTCCGCCGTATCGCGGGCCGCCGCATCTGCCGCAACGACTCGGCGCACGTCTTCCACGTGTCGTACAAGGCGCCGAAGCAGGAAGGCGTCTGCGACGTCTGCGGCGGCGAGCTGTACCAGCGCGACGACGACTCCGAGGACACCGTCCGTACGCGGCTGGAGGTCTACCACACGCAGACCGAGCCGATCATCGACTACTACAAGGCCCAGGGCCTGGTCGTCACGATCCCGGCTCTCGGCAAGGTGGAGGACGTCACGGCGCGCTCCATGGAGGCGCTGGCCCGCGAGGACGCCTGAGTCCTGCGGGGTCCTCCCCGCGGCACAGGCGCCCCGTGGAGGGCGTGTAGAGGTACGTCACATCGGCCGCGGGGGCCCCCCCCCGGGGCCCGGGCGCGCGGGGGGGGGGGGGGGGTGTACAAAAATCAAAGACCCCGCGAGGGGGGGGGGGGGGGGGTTGGGGGGGGGGGGGGT
>NZ_JBHXDQ010000046.1:0-75960 GCF_042725875.1 Streptomyces sp. NPDC127038
CCTCCGGACGGCACGACGCCCTGTGCGGCACCTCCACCCTCGTACGCAACACCGACCGCTACGGGGACGGGACCCCGCAGTCCGCGTCCCCGGCCGGCCGGGAGCTGTTCAAGCTGGCCGCCGCCAAGAACGGCCTCGCACCCCGCGACCTGCCGCCCTCGCTCTCCTTCTTCCAGGGCGTGGAGATCACCGAGGACGGCGCTCCGCTCTTCACGGGCTCGGCCGGACCCGGCGCCGCGGTGACCCTGCGCGCCGAGCAGGACCTCACCGTGCTGCTCGCCAACGTGCCCCACCCCGCCGACCCGCGCCCCGCCTACACGAGCACCCCGCTGGAGGTGCTGGCCTGGCGCGCCCGGCCGACCGCGGCCGGCGACCCGCTGTGGGAGGCCACACCCGAAGGCCGCCGCGCCTTCCTCAACACCGCCGAATTCCTTGCCACGAGGGGGCTCGCATGACGCACGTCACCGTCCCGGCCCGGGCCGCCTGGTCCGCCGTCGTCCGCGCCGGCCAGACGCTCACCGTCACCGACCTGCACGGCAACCAGGCCGTCGACTTCCTGGTGTACGACGCCGCCGACACCGCCGTCCGCTACAGCGCCCCCGACACGATCCAGGCCCAGGGGAACATCTTCCTGACCACGGGAAGCGTGCTGATGTCCAACGAGCACACCCCGCTGATGACGGTCGTCGCGGACGAGGTCGGCCGTCACGACACGGTCGGCGGCGCCTGCTCCAAGGAGTCCAACACCCTGCGCTACGGCCACCACACCTGGTCCCAGCACGCCTGCGTGGACAACTTCCTGGCCGAGGGCGCCCGTCACGGCCTCGGCAAGCGCGATCTCGTGTCGAACATCAACTGGTACATGAACGTGCCGGTCGAGAAGGACGGCACCCTCGGCATCGTCGACGGCATCTCCGCCCCCGGCCTCACCCTGACCCTGCGCGCCGAACGCGATGTGATCGTGCTGGTCTCCAACTGCCCCCAGACCAACAACCCGTGCAACGGCTTCGAGCCGACGGCGGTCGCCATGACGATCGGGGACCCCGCATGAGCTTCGACACCCTCCTGGTCGCCAACCGCGGCGAGATCGCCGTCCGCATCATCCGCACGGCCCGCGAACTGGGCCTGCGCACCGTCGCCGTGTACTCCGACGCCGACCGGGCCGCGCCCCACGTCCGGCTCGCCGACGAGGCCGTACGGCTCGGCCCGGCCCCCGCCAAGGAGTCCTACCTCGACGCCGACCTCGTCCTGAAGGCCGCCAAGGACACCGGAGCCGGGGCCGTCCACCCCGGATACGGCTTCCTGTCCGAGGACGCGGCCTTCGCCCGGCGCTGCGAGGACGCCGGGATCGTCTTCGTCGGGCCGACACCGGAGCAGCTGGAGCTGTTCGGCGCCAAGCACACGGCGCGAGCGGCGGCCGAGGCCGCAGGCGTCCCGCTGGCACCCGGCACCGGGCTGCTCCCCGGTCTCCCCGAGGCCCTGGATGCGGCCGGCCGCATCGGCTACCCCGTCATGCTCAAGGCCACCGGCGGTGGCGGCGGCATCGGCATGTCGGCCTGCCGGTCCGCCGCCGAACTGACCGACGCCTGGGACCGGGTGCAGCGGGTCGCCGCCGCCTCCTTCTCCTCCGCCGGGGTCTTCCTTGAACGCCTGGTCGAACACGCCCGCCATGTCGAGGTCCAGGTCTTCGGCGACGGCCGGGGCCGGGTCGTCACCTTCGGCGACCGCGACTGCTCGCTCCAGCGCCGCAACCAGAAGGTCCTGGAGGAGGCGCCCGCCCCCGGCCTGCCCGCCCGGGTGCGCGAACGGCTCGCCTCCGCCGCGCGCGACCTGTGCGCCTCCGTCGGCTACCGCTCCGCCGGGACCGTCGAGTTCGTCTACGACGCCGCCCGCGAGGAGGCGTACTTCCTGGAGGTCAACACCCGCCTCCAGGTGGAACACCCGGTCACCGAGGAGATCTACGGCGTCGACCTGGTCGCCTGGATGCTGCGCCTGGCCCGGGGCGAGTCCGAGGTCGTCCGGGAACCGGGGGAACCCCGGGGGCACGCCGTCGAGGCACGCGTCTACGCCGAGGACCCCTCCCGCGAACACCGGCCCAGCGCCGGCCTGTTGACGCGGGTCGCGTTCCCCGCCGGGGTCCGCGTCGACGGCTGGGTCGAGACGGGCACCGAGGTGACCACCTCGTACGACCCGATGCTCGCGAAGGTCGTCGCCCACGGGGCCGACCGGGCCGAGGCCCTGGAACGCCTCGACGAGGCACTCGCCGCGACCCGGATCGACGGGATCGAGACCAACCTCGGCCTCGTGCGGGCCGCGCTCGCCGAACCCTCCTTCCGCGGCGCGGAGCACTCGACGGCCACCCTGGCCGGCGTCGCCGATCCCACCCCGCGGGTCGAGGTCGTCTCGGGCGGCACGCTCACCACCGTGCAGGACTGGCCGGGGCGCAGGGGCTACTGGCAGGTCGGGGTACCGCCGTGCGGCCCGATGGACGACCTCTCCTTCCGGCTCGGCAACCGCGCGCTCGGCAACCCCGAGGGCGCGCCGGGACTCGAATGCACCCTCCAGGGACCGGCGTTGAGGTTCACCCACGCCACGACGGTCTGCGTCACCGGCGCTCCCGCACCGGTCACCGTGGACGGGTCCGCCGTCCGGCAGTGGGAGCCGCTGACCCTGCCGGCCGGTGCCGTGCTGGAGGTCGGGGCACCCTCCGGGCACGGGCTGCGCACCTACGTCCTGTTCGCGGGCGGCGGACTGGACGTGCCCGCCTTCCTCGGCAGCGCCGCCACGTTCACGCTCGGCCGGTTCGGCGGGCACGGCGGCCGCACCCTGCGCACCGGTGACGTCCTGCACGGCGGCACGGTCACGGAGTCCGGGACGCCCGTGCCCGCCGCGGACCGCCCCGCCCTCACGGCCGAGTGGCACGTCGGCGCCCTCGAAGGACCGCACGCGGCACCGGAGTTCTTCACCGAGGACGACATCCACGACTTCTACGCCGCCGACTGGAAGGTCCACTTCAACTCGGCCCGCACCGGAGTGCGGCTCGTGGGACCCAAGCCCCGCTGGGCCCGCACCGACGGCGGCGAGGCCGGCCTGCACCCCTCGAACATCCACGACACCCCGTACTCGGTCGGCGCCGTCGACTACACGGGTGACATGCCGGTGCTCCTCGGCCCGGACGGCCCCTCCCTCGGCGGCTTCGTCTGCCCCGCGACCGTCGTGAGCACCGAACGCTGGAAGCTCGGCCAGCTCCGCCCCGGCGACACCGTGCGCTTCGTGCCGCTCGCCGACGACGGCTCCGCGCGGCCCGAGATCGCCGACGGCGGGATCCTCGCCCGGGACGGCGACGTGACGTACCGGCGCAGCGGCGACGACAACCTGCTCGTCGAGTTCGGGCCCATGCAACTGGACCTCGCCCTGCGCATGCGGGTCCACGCCCTGATGGAGGCGGTGGCGGCCGCGGGGCTCGACGGCGTCACGGACCTGACCCCGGGCATCCGCTCGCTCCAGATCCAGACGGACCCGGGCCGGCTCCCCCAGCGCGAACTCCTGGACACCGTGCGGCGCACGGTCCGCGCCCTGCCCCCGACCGACCGGCTCGTCGTCCCCTCCCGCACCGTCCATCTCCCGCTGTCCTGGGACGACCCCGCCACCCGCGAGGCCATCGCCCGCTACATGGCCGGGGTCCGCGACGACGCCCCCTGGTGCCCGTGGAACATCGAGTTCATCCGCCGCGTCAACGGCCTGGACTCGGTGGACGACGTGTACCGCACGGTCTTCGACGCGGAGTACCTGGTCCTCGGCCTCGGCGACGTCTATCTGGGCGCGCCGGTCGCCACCCCGCTCGACCCGCGGCACCGCCTGGTCACCACGAAGTACAACCCGGCCCGTACCTGGACCGCGGAGAACTCGGTCGGGATCGGCGGCGCCTACCTCTGCGTCTACGGCATGGAGGGCCCCGGCGGCTACCAGTTCGTGGGCCGTACGACCCAGGTGTGGTCCGCGTGGCAGCAGCGCGGCGCGTTCGAGCCGGGCTCGCCCTGGCTGCTGCGCTTCTTCGACCGGATCAAGTGGTACCCGGTGGAGGCGGACGAACTGCTGGAGCTGCGGGCCGACATCGTCTCCGGCCGCTTCGTGCCACGCGTCGAGGAGGGCACCTTCTCGCTCGCCGCGTACGAGGCCTTCCTCGCCGAGAACGCCGCCTCCATAGCGGAGTTCCGGTCCCGGCAGGGCGGGGCGTTCTCGGCCGAACGGGACGCCTGGGAGGCGGCGGGCGAGTTCGCCCGCGCCGAGGCGGCGGCCGCCCCGCCGGCCCCGCCCGTCGAGGTGCGCGTCCCCGAGGGCGGCCGGCTCGTCGAGGCCGAGTTCGCGGCCTCGGTGTGGCAGCTGAACGTGGCACCGGGCGAACGGGTCACGGCGGGGCAGCCGCTGCTCGCCCTGGAGGCGATGAAGATGGAGTCCCGTGTCCCCGCCCCGATCGACGGCGTGGTCCGGCAGATCCTCACCCGCCCCGGCGACCATGTGGAGGCGGGCACGGCCCTGCTCGTCCTCGCACCCCCGGAACTCCCGGCACCCTGACGCCCTCCACCCGATCCGCCCGCACCCGGACCGGCTCCCACCGGTCCGGGCACGGCGCCCGGCCTCGACCACCACCGCACCGGCCATTTCGGTCCGGCCTGGACCCCGTCCTCGCGCCGGTCTCCGGCCGCTCCACCCCCGTCCACGGCCCCCGCTCGCCCCCTCTCCGCCCGCGCACCACCTCCGTCACGAGGAGCCCCGATGTCCGCCCTCACCCGAGTCCGTCTGGCGTACGCCCGCATCGAGGCCGTGGACCGTCCCGAGATCTGGATCGGCCTGCGTCCCCAGGAGGAGGCCGAGGGCGAGGCCCGTGCCGTCGACGAACGGGTCGCCGCCGGCGAGCGCCTCCCGCTCGCCGGGCGGCTCCTCGCCGTCAAGGGCAACATCGACGTGGCCGGGCTGCCCACCACCGCCGGCTGCCCGGACTACGCCTACACTCCGCGGGCCGACGCCCCCGCCGTCGCCCGGCTCCGCGCGGCCGGAGCCGTCGTGCTCGGCACCACCAACCTCGACCAGTTCGCCACCGGCCTCGTCGGCACCCGGTCCCCCTACGGCGCCGTGCGCAACGCCCTGGACCCGGAGCGGATCAGCGGCGGCTCCAGCTCGGGATCGGCCGTGGCGGTCGCCCTCGGCATCGCGGACCTGGCCCTCGGCACCGACACCGCAGGGTCCGGCCGCGTCCCCGCCGCGTTCAACGGCATCGTCGGCCTCAAGCCGACCCGCGGACTGGTGCCCACCACCGGCGTCGTCCCGGCCTGCGCCTCCCTGGACTGCGTCACCGTCTTCGCCCGCACCCTCCCGGAGGCCGAGCAGGCCCTCGCCCACCTCACCTCCCCCTCCGCACGCGAACTGCCGCCCCTGACACAGCGAGCGCCCGCCCCCTGGCGCGTGGCCGTCGCGCCGACGGCACAGCTCGGCGAACTGGACGAGGGCTGGGCACAGGCCTACGAGGAGGCGGTGGACCGGCTCGCCGCGTCAGGGGCCGAGGTGCGCACCCTCGACCTCACCCCGTTCACCGAGGCCGCCGCGATGCTCTACGAGGGCGCCTTCGTCGCCGAGCGCTACACCGCGGTCGGGAGCTTTGTCGACAAGCAGACCGCGGAGGGAGGTGCCGGGCTCGACCCGACCGTCGCCGGGATCATCACCCGCGCCCGGGACGTCCCCGCCCACCGGCTGTACGCCGACCAGGAGCGGCTGGCCGGACTGCGCGCCCGGGCGCTCGCCGAACTGGGCGACGCCGACGCGCTGCTGCTGCCCACCACGCCCGGGCATCCCACGCTCGCCGAGGTCGCCGCCGATCCGCTCGGCGCCAACGCCCGGCTGGGCCGCTTCACCAACTCCACGAACCTCTTCGACCTGGCGGCGGTCGCCGTACCGGCCGGCCTGACACCGGCGGGGCTTCCCTTCGGGGTGATGCTGATCGGGCCCGCCTTCACCGACGAGCGGCTCTCCCGCATCGCCCGCTCGCTGGAGCCCGGGACCCGTCTGGCCGTGGTCGGGGCGCATCTGTCGGGCCAGCCGCTCAACCCCCAGCTGCTCTCCCTGGGCGCCCGGCTCGACCGTACGACCACGACCGCCGCCGTCTACCGCCTGCACGTCCTGGACACCAGCCCGCCGAAGCCGGGACTCGTCCATGTCGGCGCGGGCGGCGCGGCCGTCGAGGCCGAGGTGTGGAGCCTGCCCGCGGACGGCCTCGGGCGGCTGCTGGCGGCGCTCCCCCGGCCGATGGCCCTGGGCAGTGTCGAACTGGCCGACGGCACCCGGGTGCCCGGCTTCCTGTGCGAACCCGGCGCGGCGGCCGGAGCGCCCGACATCACCTCGTACGGGGGCTGGCGCGCGTATCTCGGCCGCTGAAACGAGTGCGGCCGGTGGTGCGCCCCTCCCCGGGCGGGGAGACGCACGCCACCGGCCGCACCGGTCCGGCTCCGCGAGCGCGGGGCCGGCCACAATCCGTCGGCCTCGGCCGGCCTCAGCCGACCGAGGAGTAGGCCACCACTCCGCGCAGCAGGGCGTCGACCGCCTTGCGGGCGTTCTTCGCGACCGTCGACCTCTCGCCGCCCGAGACGGGCGCGGCGGCGGCGATCTGGCCGAGGACGTCGATGACCTGCTTGCACCAGCGCACGAAGTCGCCGGCGGGCATCTCGGCCTCGCGCAGCACCTCGTCCAGGCCCTTGCCCGAGGCCCACTCGTGGGCGGCCCAGGCGAAGCCGAGGTCCGGCTCGCGCTGGCCCACGCCCTCCGTCTGGTTGATCCGGAAGTCCTCCTCCAGCGCGTCCAGCCGGCCCCAGATCCGGACCATCTCGCCGAGCGCCGCCTTGGCCTTGCCCGACGGCACCTTGGGCGCCATCGCGTCGTCGGCGACCCGGGACTCGTACACCAACGCCGAGACGCAGGCCGCCAGTTCGGCCGGGGAGAGCCCGTCCCAGACGCCGGCCCGCAGACATTCGCTGGCCAGCAGGTCGAGTTCGCCGTAGAGCCGGGCGAGCCGCTTGCCGTGCTCGGTGACCTCGTCGGCCCGCAGATAGTCCAGCTCGGTGAGGAGGGCCACGATCCGGTCGAAGGTGCGGGCGATGGTGTTCGTCCGGCCCTCGATCCGGCGCTCCAGCTGCGTGGTGTCCCGTTGCAGCCGGTGGTAGCGCTCGGCCCAACGCGCGTGGTCCTCGCGGTCGTTGCATCCGTGGCAGGGGTGCGCGCGGATCTCCGTGCGCAGCCGGGCGATCTCACGGTCGTCGGCGGCCTCGGAGCGCCGCTTGCGGTGCCGGTCCGGGACGATGTGCCCGGCCTTGGTGCGCAGCGCGGACGCGAGGTCCCGGCGGGACTGCGGGGAACGCGGGTTGAAGGACTTGGGGATCCTCATCCGGTCCAGCGCCTCGACCGGCACCGGGAAGTCCATCGAGGCCAGCCGCTTCACCTGGCGTTCGGCGGTCAGCACCAGCGGGCGCGGTCCGTCGTGCTGCTCGAAGCCGCGGTGGCCGTTCGACCGCCCGGCGGGCAGCCCGGGGTCGAGGACCAGCGCCAGCCCCGCGTACTTGCCGGTGGGCACGTGGATCACGTCACCGGGCTTCAGCTTCTCCAGGGCGACGGCCGCCTCGGCGCGGCGCTGCGACATCCCCTGCCGGGCCAACTCGGTCTCGCGGTCCTTCAGTTCGCGGCGCAGCCCCATATAGGCGTCGAAGTCGCCGAGATGGCAGGTCATCGACTCCTTGTAGCCTTCCAGGCCCTCCTCGTTGCGCTGCACCTGCCGGGAGATCCCGACGACCGACTTGTCGGCCTGGAACTGCGCGAAGGAGGTCTCGAGCAGCTCGCGCGAGCGGTGCCGGCCGAACTGCTCGACCAGGTTCACCGCCATGTTGTACGAGGGCTTGAAGCTGGAGCGCAGCGGATAGGTGCGGGTGCCCGCGAGTCCCGCGAGGTGCTCGGGACTGAAGCCGCGCTGCCACAGCACGACCGCGTGGCCCTCGACGTCGATGCCGCGGCGGCCCGCCCGGCCGGTCAGCTGGGTGTACTCGCCGGGCGTGATGTCGGCATGCTGCTCGCCGTTCCACTTGACGAGCTTCTCCAGCACCACGGAGCGGGCGGGCATGTTGATGCCCAGCGCGAGGGTCTCCGTCGCGAAGACGGCCTTGACGAGGCCGCGCACGAAGAGTTCCTCGACGACCTCCTTGAACGTGGGCAGCATGCCCGCGTGGTGGGCCGCGATCCCGCGCTCCAGGCCCTCCAGCCACTCGAAGTAGCCGAGGACGTGCAGGTCCTCGTCCGGGATGGAGGCGGTCCGCTCCTCGACCAGTTCCCGGACCCGGGCCCTCGCCGCGTCGTCGTTCAGCCGCAGCCCCGCGTACAGGCACTGCTGCACGGCGGCCTCGCAGGCCGCGCGGCTGAAGATGAACGTGATGGCGGGCAGCAGTCCTTCGGCGTCGAGCCGCTCGATGACCTCGGGCCGGCCGGGCGTCCAGATCCGCGAGCGCTGTCTGCGCTCACGCTCCCGGTCGGCCTCGCGCATCGCGCGGCCCCGTCTGCGGTCCTGGTACGACGGACGGCTGGCCTCCATGCGCGCCATGCGCGTGAGGTCGGGGTTGACGGCCTTGCGCTGGCCCTCGCCCTCCTCGAAGAGGTCGTACATCCGCCGTCCGGCGAGCACGTGCTGGAACAGCGGGACGGGCCGGTGCTCGGAGACGATCACCTGGGTGTCGCCACGCACGGTGTCCAGCCAGTCGCCGAACTCCTCCGCGTTGGACACGGTCGCCGACAGCGACACCAGGGTCACCGACTCGGGGAGGTGGATGATCACTTCCTCCCAGACGGCGCCGCGGAAGCGGTCGGAGAGGTAGTGCACCTCGTCCATCACCACATAGCCGAGGCCGAGAAGGGTCTGCGAGCCCGCGTACAGCATGTTCCGCAGGACCTCGGTGGTCATGACGACCACCGGGGCCTCGGAGTTGACGCTGTTGTCGCCGGTGAGCAGACCGACCTTGTCCGCGCCGTAGCGGCGGCACAGGTCGGCGTACTTCTGGTTGGAGAGCGCCTTGATCGGCGTGGTGTAGAAGCACTTCTTGCCCTGCTGGAGGGCGAGGTGGACGGCGAACTCGCCGACGATCGTCTTGCCCGAGCCGGTGGGCGCGGCCACCAGCACGCCCTTGCCCGCTTCGAGCGCCTGGCAGGCCTCGATCTGGAAGGGGTCGAGGCCGAAGTCGTACATCTCGCGGAAGGACGCGAGCGCGGTGGCCTGCTCGGCAGCGCGCCTGCGTGCTGCCGCGTACCGCTCGGCCGGTGAGAGGTCCTCTGTCATCGTGCTTTCGAGACTACCGGGAGGCACTGACACAAGGACGATCATTATCCGGATAAGCAGCTGTGAAACCCCGGATCCCCGCAGCTCAGGGAAGTGCGACGCGCACAGCTGCCCGTATGCACTCCGCGGTGAGCGGCAGCGGGCCCAGCGGTTCGCCGTCCGCGTACCCGGTGACGCCCTCCGCGAGGAGCTCGACCCGGGCCGCCCGGTGCACGCTCACCACGGGATGGCCGACGTGGGTGCCCCGGTACACGCGGGGGAAGATCTTGAGCAGCGTCGCGCGGGAGCAGTCCCCGACCACCGTGACGTCGAACAGCCCGTCACCGAGGCTCGCGCCGGGACAGATCCTCATGCCGCCGCCGTAGGAGGACCCGTTGCCGACGGCCACCAGGGTCGCCTCGACGTCCCGGGTCCCGCCGTCGTCCAGCGTGATGCGGTACGGGACGGGCCGGAAGGCGGCCAGTTCGGCGACCATGGCGACGTCGTACTTGAAACGGCCGACGGGCAGGCGCATGCGGTTGCCGCGGTCGTTGACCCGGGAGTCGAACCCGGAGGCGAGGACGGTGCCGAACCAGGTGCCGTTCACCCGGCCCAGGTCCACCTCGCGCAGCCGCTCGCCCCGCAGCGCCTCGGCGATCATCCGGCCCGCCGCCGCGGGGTCGGCCACGGGCAGGCCGAGGGCCCGCGCGAAGTCGTTGCCGGTCCCGGCCGCGACCAGTCCGAAGGGTGTACGGGTCCCGGCGACGGCCTGGAGGGCCAGGTTCGCCATGCCGTCCCCGCCGACCGCGACGAGGGCGCCGGTGCCGCCGGCGACCGCCTCGCGGGCCCGGGCGAGGGCGTCCGCCGCGTCCTCGCCCTGGACGGTGTCGACGGAGAATCCCGCGGCACGCAAAGCGGAAGCGGCCGGCAGCGCCGCTCGGGCGCCCCGGCCGCGGCCCGCGGTGGGGTTGACGATGAGGGTGATCTCGCTGGTCACAGGGTGACCCTACGAGGTCCCGGGCTCCGTCAGGTCACGTCGTCATAACCGTTGACCCGGTCCGGGCCGGCCTGCTCCGGAAGGCTCCGGCTGGCCGTCACGGGCTCGATGGCGCCGATCGCCTCGGGGGTGAGGTCGAGATCGGAGGCCTCGTCGTCACCGGGGCCCTCGGCGTCGCGTCGGGCCCGGCGCCGGTCGTTGAGCAACGCCACGGCGACGGCGATGAAGTACAGCGCCCAGATCGGTGAGGCGAGCGCCAGCATCGTCATCGGGTCGGGGCTGGGCGTGGCCACGGCCGAGAACGCCGTGATGCCGATGATCATGCCGCGCCACCAGCCGAGCATGCGCTTGCCGGACAGCACACCGGTGAGGTTCAGCAGGATCAGCAGCAACGGCATCTCGAAGGCGAGACCGAAGACGACGATCATGCGGGTGATCAGGTCCAGCAGATCGTCCAGCGGCAGCAGGTTCTCGGCGCCGCTCGGCGTGAGGTCGATCATGACCTTGGCCGTGGTGGGCAGCACGTGGAACGCGAGGAATCCGCCGGCCAGGAAGAGCGGGAAACCGATGCCGACGAACGCGTACGCGTACTTCTTCTCGGTGCGGTGCAGGCCGGGGGCGACGAACGCCCACAGCTGGTACAGCCAGACCGGGGACGCGAGCACGACACCCGCCGTCAGCGCGACCTTCAGGGCCAGCGTGAACGGCGCCAGCAGGCCGCTGACCGTGAGATGCGCGCAGTGCGTGTTCTTGGCCTTCGTCAGCTCGCCGAAGGACTGGTGACAGCCGATCTCTGCGAGCATCGGCTTGGTGATGACATCGATGATGTCCCTGTAGAAGAAGGCCGCGACGATCGTGACAACGAGGATCGCCAGGACACCCTTCGCGAGCCGGTTGCGCAGCTCACGCAAGTGATCCGCGAGGGGCATCCGGCCCTCGGGATCCCTCTCCTCTTTGCGGGCGGACTTGAGCAACCCACATCCTCATCTCGTGCAACGGACCGGATGGCCCGGTCCTCGCGTCAGCGCTGGGTCGTGTCCGTGGTCTCGTTGACCGGGCGTGAGCTGGTCACGTCCCCGGGAGAGGCCTGGATCGTACGCTGGGCGGGAGTGGGCTCGTCGGCGGACTCGGCGGGGGTGGAGGTGGTGGGCTGCTTGCCCTCCTCCTTCATCGCCTTGGCCTCGCTCTTGAGGATGCGGGCGGACTTGCCGAGCGAGCGCGCCATGTCCGGCAGCTTCTTCGAGCCGAAGACGAGGACGATCACGACAACGAGGATCAGCAGGTGCCACGGCTCAAGTCCGTTGCGGAACATAAGTCTTTACCTTCTCACCGAGGCTGCATGGTCAGGGTGCTGTCCGATCGACCGGACATGTGTCCGATCATCGCGTTGTCAGCGATCGTAACGCTCATGGGTGAACGCGGGGCAATCCCCGTGCGTACGCCCAGTTCGCGGCCCGCGCCTCATTCTCCGGGCCCTGACCCTGAGCGTACCTGGCCAAGGCACGAAGTCGACAGGCTGGCGTGACGCATTGCATCCGCGGACGGCTCAGACCGCGTCCATGGATCGCGCGGCCCCGGCCGCGGCCCTCTCCAGGTCCTCCGAGGCGGCACCGACCCGGCGCGCCGAGTCGGCCACCTGCCTCCCCAGACGCTCCGCCTCGACGAAGACACGGACGGCGAGAACGCCGAGAACCGTGATTCCCAGGAAACCCGCGGCGATCGCAAACATCGGCCAGAACATGACCACGACCCTAGAGGGTGGAGTGGAGCCGCAGCGTGCGGACCCCGCCCCCGGTGAGAAGTTCCACGATGCGTTCGCCCGCGGGCTTGCGGACGGCCGACCCGCACGCGGGGCAGGTGAACGAGTAGAACGTGGTGCGGCTGCTGGCGCCGATGGCCAGGCGCAGGGCACCGGGGGTGAGCTCGAAACCGGCCCGGCAGTCGGGGCAGGCGGCCTTGAACATCACCTCGACGACGCGGCGCATCCCGGCGAAGGCCGTCCCGACCGACATCTCCGGCCCGCCCGGTGCCGAGGCGGCCCGTCCCGGCGTGCCCGGGGCCGCTCCCCCGCGTCCCTGGGCCCCCGCCCGCCGCACCGCGCCCGCCTTCTCGGGGACACCCGGCCTTCCCTGCGCACCAGACATCGACGACGTCCTCAAAGCCCTTGCTCCCGCCCCTCGTACGGTCTGTCCCGGACGTCCGCGAGCCCCTCCGGCCCGTCGTAGGCGGCGAGCGCCTCACGGGCCGCGGCGCGCGCGCTGTCCGCGAGCGCCTGCGGCGAGACGATCCGGCCGTCACCGCCGAGACGCAGGGCCAGCCGCCGCAGCGAGGCGGGGTCGGGTGTCCGCAAGGTGATACGCAGCCCGCCGTCCGGCAGCTCATCCGCGCTGTCGTGCGGGTAGTACTCGGCGACCCAGCGCCCGCCGGGGCCGACCTCGACGACCACCTCCGGGTCCTCGGCCGCGGGCTGGACGAGCCCCT
The DNA here is from genome assembly GCF_042725875.1 of Streptomyces sp. NPDC127038. Classification (NCBI taxonomy): domain Bacteria; kingdom Bacillati; phylum Actinomycetota; class Actinomycetes; order Kitasatosporales; family Streptomycetaceae; genus Streptomyces; species Streptomyces sp. NPDC127038. The sequence continues at coordinate 12,819 of NZ_JBHXDQ010000046.1, forward strand.
CGGACAGGTCCCGCAGTTCGATCTCGGGCGGCGCGGACGGCTCGTCGAGGATGCGGATCTCGGCGACCCGGTCGAGCCGGAAGGTGCGGCGCGCCTCCGAGCGGCGGCACCAGGCCTCCACATAGGTGTGACCCACGGTCACCAGACGGATCGGGTCGATCTCGCGCTCGCTGAGCTCGTCGCGCGAGGGCGAGTAGTAGCGGATCCACAGCCGCCGCCGCTCGGAGATCGCCCGGTCCACGTCGGCGAAGACCCCGCCCTCGGACTCGAAGGTCACCGACAGCCGGGAGCTGGCGCCCGCCGCCTCGCCCGACGCGGCCTCCACCTTGGCGGTGGCCCGCAGCAGCGCCTGCCGGTCGCCCTCGCGCAGACCCGGCAGGGTGGACACCGCGCGGGCGGCCACCAGCAGCGCGGTCGCCTCGTCGGCGGCGATCCGCAGCGGCGCGGCGACGTCGTCGGGGTTGTGCCACCAGATCCGGTCGCCGTCGGTGTCGATGTCGAGGAGATCCCCGCCGCGGAAACTCGTCCCGCACAGCGGCAGGACGTCCAGGTCGGAGATCAGTTCGTCCTCGGTGATCCCGAAGGCACGGGCGACGTCCCCGACGCGCGCGCCGGGACGCTCGCGCAGATAGGTCACCAGGGAGAGCATCCGCCGGGTCTGGTCGATCGCGTTCGCGGGCCTGGCCGGTTTTCCTGCCACGTTCTTTCTCTCCCCCTCAGCCCTTGGCCACGGAACGCAGCCGGTCGATCACATCGGCCCGCAGTTCGGCGGGTTCCACGACCACGACGTCCGGCCCGAACTCGACGAGCCAGGCGTCCAGCCCGTGCCCGTACGGAATCTCCAGCTCGTCCCAGCCACCGCCCAGTTCCCGGACGGAGACGGCCTTGGCGCGCAGCGGGTAGCCCGCGCCGGCCCGCAGCCGGATGAGCGCCGAGCGGTCGGTGATCTCCCCCGCCCAGCCGGCCACCGTCTCACGCACGGTGACGACGTCGGGGACCTCGGCGGTGTAGCGGCCCGCACGCGCGCGGACCTTGCCGGTGATCCGGGAGAGCCGGAAGACGCGCTCCGCCCCCCGGTCGCGGTCGAAGCCCGCGAGATACCAGTGGCCGCGCCAGCACTCCAGGGCCCAGGGCTCCACGTGCCGGGTCCCGGGCTGCGCGGCGTTGGCCTTGCGGTAGTCGAAGACGACCGGGCGCCGGTCGCGGCAGGCGAGCATCAGGGGCTCGAAGGCGGCCTCGTGGACGGGGATGTGGGGTTCGAGGGCGCCGTGGGATCCGTAGGGGTCCACGTCCTCGGGCAGGCCCGCGGCGCGCAGCTTCTGGAGCGCGCCGCTCGCGGCGCCCGCCAGCCGGGCCTGCTGCCAGACCTTGGCCGCCAGGCCCAGGGCCGCGGCCTCCTCGGCGTCGAGGGTGATCGGCGGCAGCCGGTTGCTGTCGCGGCGGGCCAGGTAGCCGACCTCGCCGTCGAGGTTCTCCACCGTCTCGATGACCAGGCCGAGTTCACGCAGATCGTCCTTGTCCCGCTCGAACATCCGGTTGAAGCTGTCGTCCGATCCGGCTTCCAGATAGGCCTCGATGGACTCGCGGAGTTCCCGCTTGCTGAGCGGCCGCCGCGTCCCGAGCAGACACAGTGCGAGGTTCATCAGCCGCTCGGCCTTGGCAATGGCCATCGATGCCCTTCCTATGGTGCTTCCGACCGATGACCGTACCGCTCAGAAGTGTCGCGGCAAAAGCCGAGGGCCCATGCCCGGACGGGCATGGGCCTCGGATGATCGGATCCAGGCCGGATCCGGTCCGCCGTGATCAGACCGCGATCAGGTCGACCACGAAGATCAGCGTCTCACCGGGCTTGATCGCCGGGGTGGGGCTCTGGTCGCCGTAGGCGAGGTGGGCGGGGATGGTCAGCTGGCGACGGCCACCGACCTTCATGCCCTGCACGCCACGGTCCCAGCCCTTGATGACACGGCCGCCGCCGAGCGGGAACTTGAACGGGGCGCCCCGGTTCCAGCTCGCGTCGAACTCCTCACCCGTGCTGAACGACACACCCACGTAGTGCACCGTGACGTTCTGGCCCGCCTCGGCCACGGCGCCGTCACCCTCCCAGAGGTCCTTGATCTCAAGGTCCGCCGGCGGCTCGCCCTCGGGGAAATCGATCTCGGGCTTCTCGATGCTCACGTCTTTGCTCCTGCTTGTGTACGTAAGGACAACACGGACAGTCTTGCATCCCCGGAGGGGTTACATCTTCGCCAGGATGTCGACCGAGAAGACGAGGGTGGAGTCCTTCTTGATACCGCTGCCGGCCGGCGGGTTGTCGGCGTAGCCCAGCGCCGGCGGGATGACGATCAGGACGCGGCTGCCGACCTTCTTGCCCGTCAGCCCCTGCGCCCAGCCCTTGACGACCTGCTGCAGGGAGAACGAGGTCAGCTGACCCCGCTTGTACGTGGAGTCGAACTCCTTGCCGCTGTCCCACAGCACACCCTCGTACTGCACCAGGACCGTGCTGTCCGCCTTGACCTCGGGACCGTCGCCCTCGATCACGTAGTTCGCCACGAGCTTCGTCGGAGCGGTCTTCTTCGGCACCGTGATCTTGGGAGCCGAGCCGTCCGTGTTCGTGCCGACCGTCGGCAGCGAGGAGTCCTTCTGCGGGACGTCCTTGCCCTTCGCGGAGCTCTTGGCGTTGAACGTGTCCTGGATGTCCACCACGAACACCAGCGTGTCGGTGCCCTTGATGCCCGCCTGCGCGTTGCCCGACGAGCCGTAGCCCCAGGTCGGGGGGACCGACATCTCCACACGGCTGCCGGCCTTCTTGCCGATCAGACCGTAGCGCCAGCCGTCGATGATCCCGCCCTGGGCCAGCTGGATCACCAGCGGCGTGCCCCGGTCGTAGGAGTTGTCGAAGACCTTCGCCGTGGACCAGATCTGCCCCAGGTAGTTGGCCTGGATGTAGTCGTTCTCCGCGACCGTCGTGCCGTTGCCCGCGATCACCGTGCGGACCGCCAGGTCCTTCGACGGCTCCCCCGGACCCTTGGCCACGGTCGGCTTCTCACCGAACTTCGTGCCGGCGGTGATCGCCGGCAGCGGACCGTCGACGATCTTCGGCGGGGGCGGCGCGGAAGCCGCGGCCGAGGCCGAGGGCGACGGGCTGCTGCTGGACTTCGCCGTGTCTGACTTGCCGTCGTCACCGCATCCGGCGAGTGTGACCAGTCCAGCGGGTACGGAGAGAAGGAGTGAGCGTCGGCGCACGGTGGGAGCCTCGTATCGGTCGATCTTGGTTGATGGCGTGCGCGCAACTCTACGACGTGAGAAGGGCGCCGTACGGAAAACGTACGGCGCCCCGCGTTGCGTTCCGCGTCACGCGCGGAACGCCCGGCTCACATTCCGGCGATCAGCTTCTCGACCCGGTCGTCCACCGAACGGAACGGGTCCTTGCACAACACCGTGCGCTGGGCCTGGTCGTTGAGCTTCAGATGGACCCAGTCGACGGTGAAGTCCCGCCGCTGCTCCTGGGCCCGCCGGATGAAGTCGCCGCGCAGCCGGGCCCGAGTGGTCTGCGGCGGCACCGACTTGCCCTCGAAGATCTTCAAGTCGTTGCAGATCCGGGCGGCTTGCCCCTTCCGCTCCAGAAGGTAGTACAGACCACGACGTCGGTGGATGTCGTGATATGCGAGGTCTATCTGCGCGACCCGGGGGTGCGACATGGTCATGTTGTGCTTGGCCCGGTACCGCTCGATGAGCTGGTACTTCATGACCCAGTCGATCTCCGTGCCGATCCGGTCGAGGTCCTCGGCCTCGATCGCGTCGAGCGTACGGCCCCACAGTTCGAGGACCTGTTCGACCGTCCCCGTGCGGATGCCGCGGCGCTCGCAGAAGTCCACGGCCTTCTCGTAGTACTCGCGCTGCACCTCCAGCGCGGAGGCCTCACGGCCGCTGGCCAGACGCACCTTGCGCCGGCCCGTGATGTCATGGCTGACCTCGCGGATCGCCCGGATGGGGTTCTCCAGGGTGAGGTCCCGCATGACCGTGCCCGCCTCGATCATGCGCAGCACGAGATCCGTGGCACCGACCTTGAGGAGCATCGTCGTCTCGGACATGTTCGAGTCGCCGACGATGACGTGCAGACGGCGGTACCGCTCGGCGTCCGCGTGCGGCTCGTCACGCGTGTTGATGATGGGCCGGGACCGGGTCGTCGCCGAACTGACGCCCTCCCAGATGTGCTCGGCCCGCTGGCTGACGCAGTACACGGCACCGCGCGGGGTCTGGAGCACCTTGCCCGCGCCGCACAGCAGCTGCCGCGTGACGAGGAAGGGAATGAGGATGTCCGCGAGCCGTGAGAACTCCCCGTGCCGGGCCACCAGATAGTTCTCGTGGCATCCATAGGAGTTTCCGGCCGAGTCGGTGTTGTTCTTGAACAGATAGACGTCGCCCGCGATTCCTTCCTCGTGCAGGCGTCGTTCGGCGTCCACCAGGAGACCTTCGAGAATGCGCTCGCCGGCCTTGTCGTGGGTGACGAGCTCCGTCACGTTGTCACACTCGGGTGTGGCGTATTCCGGATGTGATCCCACGTCGAGATAAAGGCGGGCACCGTTCCGCAGAAAGACATTGCTGCTGCGGCCCCATGACACGACACGGCGGAAGAGGTACCGCGCCACCTCGTCGGGAGACAGCCGGCGCTGTCCCCTGAACGTACACGTGACGCCGTACTCGTTCTCCAGCCCGAAAATGCGGCGGTCCATGACTGAACATTACGCCCGATCCCCTGAGCTGAAACGGGGTTCGACGGCTCGGTTTGGATCATTTTCCGATGACGCCGCAACAACCTCGCCCCTTCCGGGGGCCGCGAGGACCCGGCCCGTGGCCAGCAGAACCACCAGCGCGGCGGCACCCGCGACCCCCGGAACGGCGAAGCCCCGCCCCGCCCCGCCCCACTCGACCACCGGTCCCGCGAGGGCCGTCCCGACCGAGGCGCCCACGGTGAACGTGGTCACGAGCCAGGAGAAGGCCTCGGTGACGGTGCCGGCCGGAGCGTGCCGGTCCACCAGGACGAACGCGCACGCGATGCTCGGCGCGAGGAACACCCCGGCGAGCGTGGCCAGAGCCGTCATCGCGACCGGACCGGGCACCAGCGTCAGCGGGACGTAACACACCGCCAGAAGGCCCACCAGCACCCGCAGTCGCCGCTCCGGCGCCCCGCCCCAGCTGCGCGCCCCGTAGACCACACCGCCGCACAGCGCGCCGAGCCCGATGCCCGCCATCAGCCAGCCGTACACCGTGTCCCCGCCGTGCGCGTCGGCGTACGACAGCGCCGCGACCGTGATCGAGCCGAGCGCGATCCCGATGAACAGGAAGGCGCCCAGCAGGGCCAGCAGTCCAGGCGAGCGCAGCGCGCCCAGCCAGTGCGCCTCGCGGGGCGCCGAACGCCACGCGCGCGAGGGCTCCGAGAGGACCACGGAGAGGGCGCCCAGGACACCGATGACGCCCAGGATCAGCAGGGCGGCCTGCGCGGACCACAGCGACACGCACAGCGTCACGAACAACGGCCCGACGGTGAACAGGACTTCCTGCGCCACCGCGTCCATCGCGTACGCGGTGTGCACCTGCTCCTCCTCGCGCAGCACCGAGGGCCACAGCGCCCGCAGGCCGCCCTCCAGGGGCGGCGTGAAGAGTCCGGCCACGGCCATCGCGGCACAGGCCAGCGCCACCGGGTCCGTACCGGCCAGCGCGAAGACCGTCATGCCGAGCGCGGAGACGACCGCCGCGGGCAGCTGCACCCGGGGCTGGCCGTGGAGGTCCACCAGCCGGCCGAGCAGGGGCTGCCCCACCGCGTTGGCCACCCCGTAGACGGCCGCGAGCGCGCCCGCCAGGCTGTACGTGCCGCCCTCGGCCCGCACGAACAGCACGACGGCGATGGCCGCGGTCGCGTTGGGCAGCCGTCCCACCAGCGTCCCGACGAGCAGCCGGGTGGCGTGCCTCGCCCTCAGGATCTCCAGGTATCCCGCAGCCATGGCGTGCCCTTCCGGTAGTGCGTGACGTCGAGGTGTTACGTATAACGTCCTCCTCAATACGTACCATGTGCGCTGACCGCGAGTCCAGACGAAGGAGCAGGCACACGGTGGCAAGAGGTAGTACGCGCCCCACCAGCCGGGACGTCGCCGAGGCCGCCGGGGTCTCCCAGGCCGCCGTGTCCCTCGTGCTCGGCGACAAGTGGCGCGGACGCGTCTCCCCCGCCACCGCCGAACGCGTACGCGACGCCGCCCAGGAACTCGGCTACCGCCCCAACCTGGCCGCCCGCAACCTCCGGCTCGGCCGCACCCGCACCGTCCTGCTGGTCGTCCCCGCGCTCACCACCGAGTTCTTCGCCGGCGTCTACACCGGCGCCGCCCGCGTCGCTTCCGAGCACGGCTTCGGAGTCGTCCTCTACCCCTCCCCCGAGGGCATCGGCCCCGCCCGCGACCCCTTCGGCTCCGCGCAGGCCGCCCTCGACGGCGTCCTCGCCTCCTCCATGGCCGCCGACGCCCTCACCGCCATCCGCGGCGACCAGCTCCCCCTGGTCATGCTCGACAGCGACCCCGCCGGCAGCCAGGGCGCCGCCACCGTCAACCTCGACATCGCCGACGGCGTGCGCCAGGTCACCGACCACCTCCTCGGGCTCGGCCACCGCCGCTTCCTGCACCTCGCCGCCGACATCCCGTCCTGGACCTTCGAGGTGCGCGGCCGCGAGATCGCCTCCTGCCTCGTCGAGGTCCCCGGCACCAGCCTGCGCGTCGCCCACGCGCCCATCTCCTTCGAGGACGCGCTCGCCGCCGCCCACACGGCCCTGTCCGCCCCGGGCCCCCGGCCCACCGCGGTCATCTGCGACGACGACAAACTCGCCGCCGGCGCCTACAAGGCCGCCCGCCGCCTCGGTCTGCGCATCCCCGACGACATCTCCATCACCGGACTCGACGACCTCGCCCTGGCCCGCGCCCTGGACCCCGAGCTCACCACGGTCCGCCTCGACGCGGAACGGTTCGGCGAGCAGGGCATGAAGGCCCTCCTGGCCGTCCTGGACGGCCGCACGCCTTCGGGGGAGGACATCCCCGTCGAGCTGGTCGTCCGGGGCTCCACGGCCCCTCCAGGCCTCTAGAGCGGCCCACGACCTCCCTCTTCCCGCCAGCCTTTAGCGTCAGCCGTCTGCCGTCTGCCGTCTGCCGGGCATACGGAAGGGGGCCGCGCCGGTCTGCACCGGAGCGGCCCCCTTCCCCGCGATCACCCGTCGAACGGGTACGCGGTCCGAGCGCGAAACTCACTCGTCGTCGTCGGCGTCCTCCGCCTCCGTGGCGGTCTCCGCTCCCCCGACCTCCAGAAGCCGGGACAGCTGACGGCCCACGATCCGCTTGAACTTGCGCTGCTGCGGCCGCGTACGGTCGAGCACCGCCACCTCGAGACGCTCCGCCGGGATCTCCCGCTCGCCGCCGTTCGGCTCCCGGGACAGCGACTGGACGGCCAGCTTCAGCGCCTCGGCCAGCGACATGCCGTCCCGGTGCTGGGTGTCCAGGTACGTGCTGATCTGCTCGGCGTTGCCGCCCACGGCGACCGAACCGTGCTCGTCCACGATGGAACCGTCGTGCGGCAGCCGGTAGATCTGGTCGCCGTCCGGCGTCTCGCCGACCTCGGCGACCACCAGCTCCACCTCGTACGGCTTCTCCGCCGCCGACGAGAAGATGGTGCCCAGCGTCTGCGCGTACACGTTCGCCAGACCACGGGCGGTCACGTCGTCACGGTCGTACGTGTAGCCGCGCAGATCGGCGTACCGCACACCGCCGATCCGCAGGTTCTCGTACTCGTTGTACTTGCCGGCGGCCGCGAAGCCGATCCGGTCGTAGATCTCGCTGAACTTGTGCAGCGCGCGGGACGGGTTCTCGCCGACGAACACGATGCCGTCGGCGTACTGGAGCACGACCAGGCTGCGGCCACGGGCGATGCCCTTGCGGGCGTACTCCGCCCGGTCCGCCATCGCCTGCTGGGGTGAGACATAGAACGGCGTCGACACCGGCTATCCGTCCCTTTCTGTCGAAGTCACTGGATCACCTGGGAGAGACGGGTCTTCAGTACAGCGCGGCACGCGGCCCGTCGGGCTGCTGGAGCCGCGCCTCCAGGATCACGCGGGCGATCTCGGAGGACTCCTCGTCGGTGAGCCGGCGGAAGCCGCTCTCGGTGATCACGGTGACGATCGGGTAGATCCGGCGCGCGACATCGGGACCACCGGTCGCCGAGTCGTCGTCGGCCGCGTCGTAGAGGGCCTGGATGACCAGCGTCGTGGCCTGGTCCTCCGTCAGATCCTTGGCGTAGAGCTTCTTCATGGCGCCGCGCGCGAAGATCGAGCCGGAGCCCGTGGCCGCGTAGCCGTGCTCCTCGGAGCGGCCGCCGGTGACGTCGTAGGAGAAGATGCGGCCCCTGCCGCGGTCGACGTCGTAGCCGGCGAAGAGGGGGACCACGGCGAGGCCCTGCATGGCCATGCCGAGGTTGGAACGGATCATCGTGGACAGGCGGTTCGCCTTGCCCTCCAGGGAGAGCTGGGCGCCCTCCACCTTCTCGAAGTGCTCCAGCTCCAGCTGGAACAGCTTCACCATCTCCACGGCCAGGCCCGCCGTGCCGGCGATGCCCACCGCGGAGTACTCGTCGGCCGGGAACACCTTCTCGATGTCGCGCTGGGCGATGACGTTGCCCATCGTGGCCCGCCGGTCGCCGGCGAGGACGACTCCGCCGGGGAACGTGACGGCGACGATCGTCGTGCCGTGCGGGGCCTCGATCACGCCCTGGACGGGCGGCAGTTGCCGCTTGCCCGGGAGCATCTCCGGCTGGTGCTCGGACAGGAAGTCCATGAAGGACGAGGAACCGGGCGTCAGGAAGGCAGCCGGTAGACGCCCGGTGCTACGAGTGTTGGCTTCCACGCGTTTCCTTCCACGTATGCGGCAGCCCGCCTTATGGCATCGGGCCGATCCTTGAACTGCCCCAGTGCGGCATTGCAGCTGAAGCACAGTACGCCTCGGACACTACCCGTCTCGTGGCAGTGATCCACATGCGCCGCCGGGGCTGACAAACATATGCAGCAGACGCCCCCTTGAGAAGCGATCAGCTCGTCACGCTCGGCTTCGGTGATGCCGTACTGACGCTTCAGATGGTCCTGCCGCCCCCGAACTGCCCGGCACGCCTTGCACCGTGTGGACAGCCCGTCCGATGCGGTGGCGTTCCGATGCCATTCGTCGTGCGGCTTCACCTCACCGCACGTCCGACAGAGCTTGTGCCCGGCCGGAACATCCACCTTCTCCCGCACCGGCTTGCCCATGGCCTCCCGGCGGCGCCGGTAGTGCGCGGCGCTGTACTTCGCCACGCACTCCCGGCACCGCGGCTGGAGGCCATCGCGCCGGTTCCTGTCGCCCGCGAACGCCTCAAGAGGCAGGTCGCGCCGACATCCCGTGCAATGTTTCACGTTCAGATCGCCTGTCACCCCAATCCCCCGCAACCTTCGGTTCGAAGGCTAGGGGTGCGAAATTGCTCTACTCGCCGCCTTTTTGCACGAAGGACCTCACGAAATCCTCGGCGTTTTCCTCGAGTACATCGTCAATTTCGTCAAGAACCGAGTCGACGTCGTCGCTCAGCTTTTCCTGGCGTTCCTTGAGGTCGTCGGTGCTCTTCGCGTCCTGCGACTGTTCCTCGACCTCCTCGGTGGAACGCGTCGCCTTCTGCTGTCCGCCGCCGGTGTCCTTGGTCGCCATAACCCTCACCCCGCTCGGTTCGACGTTCTTGATCAGACCCTACAAGCAGGGTCCGACATCGGCCCCGCAGTTGCCACAACGTACGGGGACCACCTCGATGATTCCCGTAACGCCGGGTATTCCACCCTGTCCGGCGTGTGCCGTCCGGGCGGAAGCTCAATTGCCCGACAGCACCCTGACCAGGTCCTCCGCCGTGCGGCAGCGGTCCAGGAGCTCCTTGACGTGATTACGCGTTCCGCGAAGGGGCTCCAGGGTTGGAACGCGCTGGAGCGAGTCCCGGCCGGGCAGATCGAAGATCACCGAGTCCCAGGAGGCCGCCGCGACGTCGTCCGCGTACTGCTCGAGGCAGCGTCCGCGGAAGTAGGCACGGGTGTCCTCCGGCGGGGTCGTACGGGCCCGCTCGACCTCGTTCTCGTCCAGCAGGCGCTTCATCTTGCCGCGGGCGGCCAGACGGTTGTAGAGGCCCTTCTCGGCCCGCACGTCGGCGTACTGGAGGTCGACCAGGTGCAGCCGGGCGGCGTCCCAGTCGAGGTCGTCCCGGCGCCGGTAGCCCTCCATGAGTTCCCGCTTGGCGACCCAGTCGAGCTCCCCGGAGAGGCTCATGGGGTCGTTCTCCAGGCGGTTCAGGGTGTCCTCCCAGCGCAGGAGGACGTCCTTGGTCTGTTCGTCGGCGTCGGCCCCGAACCGCTCCTCCACGTACTTGCGCGAGAGCTCGAAGTACTCCATCTGGAGCTGCACGGCGGTGAGTGTGCGGCCGCTGCGGAGGGTGACGAGGCGCTTGAGGGTCGGGTCGTGGGAGACCTGGTGGAGGGTGCGTACGGGCTGGTCGACGGCCAGGTCGACGGCGATGAAGCCGTCCTCGATCATGGAGAGGACCAGGGCCGTCGTGCCGAGCTTGAGGTAGGTCGAGATCTCGGAGAGGTTCGCGTCCCCGATGATCACGTGGAGCCGGCGGTACTTCTCCGCGTCGGCGTGGGGTTCGTCGCGGGTGTTGATGATGGGGCGCTTGAGGGTGGTCTCCAGGCCGACCTCGACCTCGAAGTAGTCGGCGCGCTGACTGAGCTGGAAGCCGTGCTCGTGCCCGTCCTGGCCGATGCCGACGCGGCCCGCTCCGGTGACGACCTGGCGTGAGACGAAGAACGGCGTGAGGTGGCGCACGATGTCCGAGAAGGGGGTCTCCCGCTTCATCAGGTAGTTCTCGTGCGTGCCGTAGGAGGCGCCCTTGTTGTCGGTGTTGTTCTTGTAGAGGTGGATCGGCTGGGCGCCGGGGAGCTGGGCCGCCCGGTCCGCGGCCTCGGCCATGATGCGCTCGCCGGCCTTGTCCCACAGGACGGCGTCGCGCGGGTTGGTGACTTCGGGGGAGCTGTATTCCGGGTGTGCGTGGTCGACGTACAGCCGTGCACCGTTGGTGAGGATGACATTGGCCAGGCCGATGTCCTCGTCGGTGAGCTGGCTGGCGTCGGCGGTCTCCCGGGCGAGGTCGAAGCCTCGCGCGTCCCGCAGCGGGTTCTCCTCCTCGAAGTCCCAGCGGGCGCGGCGCGCCCGGTGCATCGCCGCCGCGTAGGCGTTGACGATCTGGGACGAGGTGAGCATGGCATTGGCGTTGGGGTGACCGGGGACGGAGATCCCGTACTCCGTCTCGATGCCCATTACTCGCCGTACGGTCATGCGGCCCTCCTTGCCCGGCGGCGCCCTCGGTCGGGGGCGCTGCTCAAGTACCGCTGGCGCTCCGGTGCGTGTGCGGTGCCCGTCCCCGCACTGCGCGACTCGGCGGTACGAAAGAGCCTAGAACGCCTCTGCGCTGGTGGGGAGATCATTTGCGTCATTGCTGTGGTCCGGCCGTGACCGGAAAAGCAGGCGGCTGCGGACACCCCGTGAAGGGCACCCGCAGCCGCCCTGTCTTTTACAGGTACTGACCGGTGTTGGCCACCGTGTCGATGGAGCGTCCCGTGTCCGCGCCCTGCTTTCCGGTGATGAGCGTTCGGATGTAAACGATCCGTTCGCCCTTCTTTCCGGAGATCCTGGCCCAGTCGTCGGGGTTGGTGGTGTTCGGCAGGTCCTCGTTCTCCTTGAACTCGTCCACGCACGCCTGGAGGAGGTGGGAGACCCGGAGGCCCTTCTGGCTGTGCTCCAAGAAGTCCTTGATGGCCATCTTCTTGGCGCGGCCCACGATGTTCTCGATCATGGCGCCGGAATTGAAGTCCTTGAAGTAGAGGACTTCCTTGTCACCGTTGGCGTAGGTGACCTCCAGGAAGCGGTTCTCCTCGGATTCGGCGTACATCTGTTCCACGGCGGTCTGGATCATGCCGTGGACGGTGGCCGCCTTGTCGCCGCCGTGCTCCCCGACGTCCTCGGAGTGCAGGGGGAGGCGTTCGGTGAGGTACTTCTGGAAGATGTCCTTGGCCGCTTCGGCGTCCGGACGCTCGATCTTGATCTTCACGTCGAGCCGGCCGGGCCTCAGGATGGCGGGGTCGATCATGTCCTCGCGGTTCGAGGCTCCGATCACGACCACGTTCTGCAGGCCTTCGACACCGTCGATCTCGGCGAGGAGCTGCGGGACGATGGTGTTCTCCACGTCCGAGCTGACGCCGGATCCGCGGGTGCGGAAGAGGGACTCCATCTCGTCGAAGAAGACGATGACGGGTGTGCCCTCGCTGGCCTTCTCCCGGGCACGCTGGAAGACCAGGCGGATCTGCCGTTCGGTCTCGCCGACGTACTTGTTCAGGAGCTCGGGGCCCTTGATGTTGAGGAAGAAGCTCTTGCCGGTGGCCTGTCCGGTCACCTCGGCGACCTTCTTGGCCAGTGAATTGGCCACGGCCTTGGCGATGAGCGTCTTTCCGCATCCGGGGGGCCCGTAGAGCAGGACTCCCTTGGGGGGCCGCAGCTCGTGTTCCTTGAAGAGGTCCGGGTAGAGGTACGGGAGCTCGACCGCGTCGCGGATCATCTCGATCTGGCCGCCCAGACCGCCGATCTGCTCGTAGCCGATGTCCGGGACCTCTTCGAGGACGAGTTCCTCGACCTCGCTCTTGGGAACGATCTCGTAGACGTAGCCGGAACGGGGTTCGAGGAGCAGGGCGTCTCCGGGACGGATGGTGACGTCCAGGAGTGGTTCGGCGAGCCGGACCACTCGTTCCTCGTCGGTGTGTCCCTGGACGAGGGCGCGCTCGCCGTCCTCCAGGATCTCCTTGAGGGTGACGATGTCGCCGACGCTCTCGTACTCCATGGCCTCGACCACGTTGAGAGCTTCGTTGAGCATCACTTCCTGGCCGCGCCTGAGCTCGTCGAGCTCGACGCTGGGGCTGACGTTCACCCGGAGCTTGCGGCCCCCGGTGAAGATGTCGGCGGTGCCGTCCTCGTTCGCCGTGAGGAAGACTCCGAAGCCGGCCGGCGGCTGTGCGAGCCGGTCGACCTCCTCCTTGAGGGCCACGATCTGGTCGCGGGCCTCACGGAGCGTGTTCGCCAGTCGTTCGTTCTGTGCGGACACGCCTGCCAGGTTGGTCTGCAACTCGACGATCCGCTCTTCGAGAATCCTCGTGTGACGCGGAGAGTCGGCGAGCTTGCGTCGCAGGACGGCGATCTCCTGCTCAAGGTAGGCAATCTGCCCGGCGGGGTCATCGGACCCTCTTCCCGGGCGGATGCCGCGGTTCATGTCGTCGTCGTGGGCTGCCACGGTCCTCACCTCCTCCAAGGGGAGCTGGACGCTTCCAGACCCTACCTGGGTGGGTGTCGATTGAAACCCCTAGATCACAAAGACTGTCGGGGTGTGTCCGATCTTCACCCTTGCGCTCTCCCTCACGCCAGGGGAATACCCACCGAACATGATTGGGAAGCGGGCGGAGGTAGGGTCGAAGTGTTCAACACCCGTCAGAGCTGGCCCGATTCCCCAGTCTTCGGTTCGCTCGACGCAGAAAACGGCAGGAGAAATGACCGTGCAGCAGGAGGCCGGAGTCAGCGGCGAGGCGCTTGAGGTCTGGATCGACCAGGATCTCTGTACCGGCGACGGGATCTGCGTCCAGTACGCGCCCGAGGTCTTTGAGCTGGACATCGACGGTCTGGCGTACGTGAAGAGCCCCGAGGACGAGCTCCTCCAGGCGGTGGGCGCCACAACGCCCGTACCCCTGCCGCTTCTGAGCGACGTGGTGGACTCGGCGAAGGAGTGTCCGGGTGACTGCATCCATGTCCGTCGCGTTTCGGACAAGGTCGAAGTCTTCGGGCCCGACGCGGAGTGACCTCACGGGCACCCCGCGTCACCCCGTGACCGGTTGACGACACCCTCCGCGCCGCGGAGGGTGTTCTTTTTTGTTCGGGTCACGCGCCGGGGGCGCGTTCAGGCACCGAGTGCTTCGGACGGCGTCGAGCGGATGAACACGCCGTTCTTCCACTGCCACTTGGCGTCCTGCTTCAGGTCGGGGCAGCAACTCGGTACGTCGGCCGAGGAGTAGCCGAGGAGCGTGGCGGTGACGGCTCCGTCGCGCACCGCGAAGTCCGTGACGCTGAGCCGGTCCTTGGGGTCGACCAGGGTCGCCACGACCCGGGGCCGCTCGGCGCCCTCGGCCCGGGTGAGGACGTAGACACCGTTGGGCGGGGTGCCCGAGCCGGCGTCGCAGCGCACGACGGCGACGGTCTCGGGGCGGCCGTCGCCGTCCAGGTCCCCGGAGGCGTGCTTCTCCACGAGGACCTTGGTGGGCCCGCAGACGATCGGGTAGTCCACGCCGGCCGGGTCGGGGGCGGCCGCGGTGGCCGTGGCCGTCTTCGGTGCGGCGCCGGGCTGGGCCGCTCTCGCCGGGTCGGGATGGACGACCGAGGAGAGGGCCACGACTCCGGCGATGGCGGTGGCAGTGGCGACCCACTGGATGGGGCTGGTCTGCGTATGCGCCAGTTCCGGGACAACGGAATGCTGCACTAGGGGTGTCTCCCGCGAGGGCTGTGCCGGTGGGGTGGGTGTCCCGCATGGTGCCACACGTCACAGCCTGGTGGAACGGCGGGGTCCGGACTCATGAGGAGTTCCTCCGGAGTTTGCGCGGGGGTCCGTCGGCGGCCCCGGCGACATCGCCGCGGCGCCACTGTCCGGGACGGCCGGGGGCCTGCGCATCGGTCACGCCTGGGCCACGGAGCGGCCCGCGCACCGGCCATGCCTGGGCCACAGGGCAGCCCGCGTATCAGCCATGCCTGGGCCACGGGACAGCCCGCACATCAGCCATGCCTGGGTCGCGGGACAGCTCGCGCATCTGCCAGGACCGGGTCACAGGACAGCCTGCGTATCAGCCATGACCGGCCCGTGGAAGTGCTGTGCGTCGGCCATGAGCGGGGCCGAAAGATCGCGCTCACCGGCAGTGACCGGGTCGGCCGTCGGACCCGCGCACCGGCCGCGATCGGTCGCCGGGGGCTCCGCGCGCGGACGTGGGGTGAGGCAGCCCGGGGAGCGGGCGCGTGGGTGCGACCGGGCGACCCGAGCCGTCGGCGCCCCGCCGCGCGGCCCCGGGCGGCTCTCACGGAGCGGCCCGCCGACGGGGCCTGGGTAAGGGCCGCGGAGGGTGTGCGGCAGGGGGTGTGCCGCCCGTCGGTGGGGCATCGGGGGGCCGCCTCGTCGGGGCCGCCCGCGACCTCGGGCCTCCGCGGCATGGGGCATCCCGGACGCGGTCCGTCGTCGTGACGGCGGTCCGTGCGGCGGCTTCTGGTGGTGCGTCAACGGAAAAGCGCTGTGGCCGAGTTCCCGGAGGGGTCCGGGAACTCGGCCACAGGTGTGGTGCGTTGGGTACGTCAGCGGGCGGAGCCGCCGTCGGCGTTCGGGCCAGCGTAGTCCTCGCCGTACGCGCCCTTGGCGGGGCGGCGGCGGCGCATGGGCGGCTCGACGCCGTCCGCGAGGCGGCGGGCGGTGAGCAGGAAGCCGGTGTGGCCGATCATGCGGTGGTCCGGGCGGACGGCCAGGCCCTCGATGTGCCAGTTGCGGATCATCGATTCCCAGGCGGTCGGCTCGTTGAAGCAGCCGATCTCGCGGATCGACTCGACGGTCCGCGCGAGCTGGGTGGTGGTCGCCACGTAGCAGCAGAGGATGCCGCCGGGGACGAGCGCCTTGGAGACGGACTCCAGGCATTCCCAGGGAGCGAGCATGTCGAGGATGACCCGGTCGACGTCGGTGTCGCTCAGGTTGTCCTGGAGGTCGCCGACGGTGAGCTGCCAGGCGGGGTGGGGTCCGCCGAAGTAGCGCTCCACGTTCTGCTGGGCGATCTCGGCGAAGTCCTCGCGGCGCTCGTAAGAGTGCAGCATGCCCTGGTCGCCGATGGCGCGCAGCAGGAAGCTGCTCAGCGAGCCGGAGCCGACCCCCGCTTCAACGACGCGGGCGCCGGGGAAGATGTCGGCGAAGGCCAGGATCTGCCCCGCGTCCTTGGGGTAGACCACGGCGGCGCCGCGGGGCATGGACAGGACGTAGTCGGGGAGCAGGGGGCGCAGCGCGAGATAGGCGACGTTCCCCGTGGTGCGGACAACGCTGCCCTCGGGAGCGCCGATCAGCTCGTCGTGGGGGAAGGAACCCTTGTGGGTGTGGAAGTTCTTCCCGGCCTCGAGCGTGAACGTGTAGTGGCGGCCCTTGGGGTCGGTCAGCTGAACCTGGTCCCCGACCTTGAAGGGCCCGCGCCTGCGGGCGGCACCGGTCGGTTCGGACATGTGAACAGCCTACCGGTCCCGGGCGGGGCCGCCGACCACGGTCAGGAGGGGCGGGCCATGGCCTTGACGAAGGCGCGTTCCACGTCGGCGGCGGACAGGACGCCGTAGATCTCGCCGGAGTCCTCGACGACGAGGTATTCGGTGGCGGGGCTGGCGCGCAGGGCGTCGAGGAGGTCTTCCCCGGCCAGTTCGGCGGAGACGCGCATGCCGTCGGTGAGGTCCTGGGCGAGGCCGCTGACGGCGACCCAGGGGCGGCGGTGTTCGGGGACGCCGACGATGGCGGCCTCGCGGACCAGGGAGAGGGGTTCGCCGTCGGCGTCGACGACGACCAGGGCGCGGGCGCCGACGTCGTTGGCGCGGCGGAGCGCTTCGGAGAGCGGGGTGGTGGTCTCGACGGGGACGGCGCGGCGGGTGAGGGAGCGGGCGCGCAGTTCCGGGAGGTGTTCGCGCAGGCGGGCCATGCGGAGGCTGTTGCCGGCGCCGGTCCAGATGATCGCCGCGAGGATGGCGGCGAGGAGGGCGTCGGTGACGGTGTCCATGCTGCTGGTGTTCTCGGGGGCCGCGCCGAGTGCCGAGGACTGGGTGAGCAGGGGCAGGCCGATGAGGACGGAGACGGCGAGGGCGCGGCCGACCCAGGCGGCGGCGACGGTGCCGCTCATGGCCCTGCCGGTGATCTTCCAGACGACGGCGCGGAGCATGCGTCCGCCGTCGAGGGGGAGGCCGGGGAGCAGGTTGAAGGCGGCGACGATGAGGTTGGAGATCATCAGGCCGGCCAGCAGGACGCCGGGTACGGTGCCGGGCTCGACGGGCAGCATGGCGAGGTAGAAGAGGCCGGACAGGACGAGGGAGAGGAGGGGGCCGACGAAGGCGAGGACGAACTCGCGGCCGGGGGTCTCGGCCTCCTTCTCGATCTCGGAGACGCCGCCGAAGAACTGGAGCTGGATGCGGCGGACCGGGAGTTTGAAGCGGAGGGCGGCGACGGTGTGGGCGAGTTCGTGGACGAGGACCGAGGCGTAGAAGGCGACGGCGAAGAAGAGGGAGACGAGGTAGCGGGCGGCGCCGAGGTCGGGCAGGACGCGGTCGAGCTGGCCGCCGAAGACCCAGGTGATCAGGGCGGCGACGAGGAACCAGCTGGGGGCGACGTACACGGGGACGCCGAAGGGGCGGCCCATGAGGATTCCGCCGCCGGGGTCCTTGGGTCGGCGGGGCGGGCGTCCCTTGGTGGTGCCGGTACGGGCGCGGGTGCGCGGGCTGCCGGGTTCTTCCTGGCCCTGGTCCTGACCCTGGTTCTGGCCCCCGTCGCGGTTGTCGGCCGGGTGGGCGGGTCCGAAGGGGTCGGACGGCTCGGAGGGGCCGGAGGGCTCGGTGGGTTCGGAGGGCTCCGTGGGTTCTTCGCGGGACGCCTCCGCGCCGGTGGACCCGGTGACGGCGGGGACCTTCGCGAGCGGGTCGCGGGTGGGCGCGACCGGTGCGACCGGTGCGACCGGTGCAGCCGATGCGGCGGTGTCGTCCGGGGACGCGGGGCCGCCGGGCGGGGACGCCGGGCCTGCGGACGGGTGCTCGGGGGTCTCGGGGCCGGCGGCGGGTTCGGGCCGGGTTCCGGTGCCGGTGTCCGTGCCGGGCCGTGTCCGGGAGTCGTGATCGGGGCCCGTGGCGTCCGGCCCGGTGGTCTCGGGGCCTGCGGGTCCGGGGTGCGCGCCGGAGACCGGACCGGTGGAGGCCGGACGCCTCTCGTGGTGCTCGGCCGTCTCGCCGCTGCCGGACCGCGGCTGCCCGCTCCCGCCGCTCTCGTCCACGATGTCCCCTCGTTCGAAGCGTCCCCCGCCCCCCGGTGCATGCGGGGCGGGAGGGTCTGTGGTCGATGGTATGCGGCCGTCGCGGTGCGTTCCGCCCCGGCACCCCTTCTGTTTTCCGTGCCGTCGTGCCCGCCGGGACAGGTTCACTGTCGGTGGCGGGCCGTATGGTCTGTTGTCATGGAAACCAGCACCGAGGGCGCCGTGCCCGAAGAACCGGCCGTGCCCGGCGCAGCCGTCGTGGCCGCGGCCGGAACCGGCGGGGGCGTCGTGGACCTCCCGGCTCCCGTGGTCGCGCGCGCGCCCGCCTCGCTGTCGCCCTCGCGTGCGAGTGACTTCATGCAGTGTCCTTTGCTGTACCGGTTCCGGGTGATCGACAAGCTGCCGGAGAAGCCGAGCGAGGCGGCGACCAGGGGGACCCTGGTGCACGCGGTCCTTGAGCGGCTGTTCGACGCGCCGGCCGCGGACCGGACGGCACCGCGCGCCAAGTCGTTGATCCCGGCGCAGTGGGACCGGCTGCGGGAGTCGAAGCCCGAGGTCGTGGAGCTGTTCGCGGACGACCCGGAGGGTGAGCGGCTGGCCCGCTGGCTGTCCGAGGCGGAGCGGCTGGTGGAGCGCTGGTTCACGCTGGAGGACCCGACGCGTCTCGAGCCGGCCGAGCGGGAGCTGTTCGTGGAGGCGCGGCTGGATTCCGGGCTGACGCTGCGCGGGATCATCGACCGGGTCGATGTGGCGCCGTCGGGCGAGGTCCGGATCGTCGACTACAAGACGGGCAAGGCGCCGCGGCCGGAGTACGCCGAGGGCGCCCTGTTCCAGATGAAGTTCTACGCGCTGGTGGTGTGGCGGCTGAAGCGGGTGGTCCCGCGCCGTCTGCAGCTGGTCTATCTGGGCAGCGGTGACGTGCTGACGTACGACCCCGAGATCGGGGACCTGGAGCGGGTGGAGCGCAAGCTCCTCGCTCTGTGGGAGGCGATCCGGGAGGCGACGGAGACGGGTGAGTGGCGGCCGCGTCCCACCAAGCTGTGCGGCTGGTGCGACCACCAGGCCGTGTGTCCGGAATTCGGTGGTACTCCCCCGGCATATCCGCTCCCGGTCAGGGCGGCGGGGTCGGGCGCGGGTGAGCAGGGCAGAATGGGCCCGGACTAGCGAAGGAGACTCACGTGGCCATCCGCGTCCTACTGGTCGACGACCAGCCGCTGCTGCGCACCGGCTTCCGGATGATTCTGGAAGCGGAGCCGGATCTGGCGGTCGTCGGCGAGGCCGGTGACGGTCTCCAGGCACTCGATCAGGTGCGTGCGCTCCAGCCCGATGTGGTGCTGATGGACATCCGCATGCCGCGGATGGACGGTGTGGAGGCGACGCGGCAGATCACCGGACCCGGCCGGGACGGTCCGGCGAAGGTGCTGGTGCTGACGACGTTCGACCTCGACGAGTACGTGGTGGAGGCGCTCCGCGCCGGTGCCAGCGGTTTCCTTCTCAAGGACGCGCCGGCCAATGAGCTGGTGCAGGCGATCCGGGTGGTGGCGGCGGGCGAGGCGATGCTCGCGCCGAGCATCACGCGTCGGCTGCTGGACAAGTACGCGGGTCATCTGCCGTCCGGGGACGAGCCGGTTCCGGACACGCTGCACACGCTGACCGACCGTGAGGTCGAGGTGCTGAAGCTGGTGGCGCGCGGTCTGTCGAACGCGGAGATCGCGGCCGATCTGTTCGTCAGCGAGACCACGGTCAAGACGCATGTCGGGCATGTGCTGACGAAGCTGGGGCTGCGCGACCGGGTGCAGGCCGCGGTGTACGCGTACGAGAGCGGTCTGGTGCGGCCCGGCGCGCAGTGAGCACAGGGCCGGCCGGGCCCGCTTTCCCGGCGAGCGTACGAAAGGGCGCCCGTTCCGCACTGGAACGGGCGCCCTTTCGGCGTTCGGGCCCGGGGCCTCACGGCCCCGGGTCGGACGGTTCGGTCACTGGCTGATGCCGCGACCGAGCTCCCACAGCTGAAGGGTGGAGGAGGAGTTGAGCGCCCACTCCGAACCCGTGATGTCGTCACGCGCGGCGATGTACTGCTTGCCCTGCCAGAGCGGGATGACCGGGACGTCGTTGGCGACGATGTCCTGGATGGTCGTGAGGCTCTTGGACGCGGTGAGACGGTCGGCCTCGCGCCGGGAGTCCGGGATCAGGTTGTTGATGATCCGCGGGTTCGAGTAGGGCGAACCGAGGAAGTTGCCCTTGTCGAGGAACGGCGCCAGGAAGTTGTCGGCGTCCGGGAAGTCGGGGAACCAACCCATGCCGTAGACCTCGTACGCGCCCTTCTGCTCGGCGGGACGGAACTTGGCCCACGGGGTGCCCTGGATGCTGACGTCGAACAGACCGGTCGCGTTCAGCTGCTTCTTCAGGACCTCGAACTCCTGCGCGGTGACCGCACCGTAGTGGTCGGTCGTGTAGTGCAGGGTCATCTTGACCGGGGTGGTGATGCCGGCCTTGGCGAGCAGCGACTGGGCGCGGCTGACGCTCGGGTCGCCGTACTTGTTGAAGAAGGCGTTGGCGTGGCCGGTGATGGTCGCCGGGACGAGCGAGTAGAGCGGCTCGGCCTGGGAACCGTAGACCTTGGAGATGAGCTCACCGCGGTTGATGACCTGCGCCATGGCCTGGCGGACGGCCGTGGACTTCACCGACGGGGCGTCGGTGTTGAAGGCCAGGTAGCGGATTTCGAGACCGGGCATCTCGTTCAGGTTGATGTTGCCGCCGGACGCGTTGTCCAGCTTGTTGATCTGATCCGGCGTCATCGAGCGCGTCATCAGGTCGATGTCGCCCTTGTCGAGAGCCGCGCCCATGGTGTCGGCGTCCGCGAAGGAGCGCAGCTCGACCGCGTTGTTCTTGACCTTGAGCTGTCCCGTGTAGTGCGGGTTCTTCGTGAAGACGGCCCGGGTGACGGTGTCGTCCTTGGACTCGATCTTCACGGTGTACGGTCCGGAGCCGTCGACGGAGAAGCCGTCGCGCAGGTGGTCCTTCTCGTAGTTCTTCGAGCTGATGATGCCCGCGACGGGGGTCGACAGCTTGAAGGGGAAGGTGGCGTCGGCGATCTTGAGGTGGAAGATCACCTCGCGGTCGCCGCGGGTCTCGACGGTGTCGATGGTGGACAGCAGGCCCGCCACACCGGAGTCGGCCTTGATGGCGCGGGCACGGTCGATGGAGAACTTGACGTCCTTGGCGGTGATCGCGTCACCGTTGGAGAACTCCAGGCCCTGACGCAGCGTGCACGCGTAGCGCTCGTTGCCGCTGTCGGTGAAGCCGCACTTCTCGGCCGCCTCGGGCTGCGGCTCACCGTCACCACGGGGCTGGACCATCAGCGTCTGCACGGTCTGACGGAGCACGTTCCAGGTGCCGACGTCGTAGGCGTACGCCGGGTCGAACGGCGCCGGGGCGTCCTTCGAGGCGGTGAACTGGTCCGTGGTACCGACAACGATGGCATCGCCGCTGTTGCCCCCGCCGGCGGACCCGCCGCAGGCGGCGAGCACTGGGGCGAGCAGGCCGACCACGGCCGGCAGCACCAAAGTCTTGCGGTTCATGCTCGTGTTTCTCCAGAGCTGTAGGTTCCGCGAGCCGGCATGCAGGGGTGGCGCGGCGGGTCACGGGGATACGGCGATGTTCTCGGCGATGACATTAGTCCGCACCACAAGGTCGGCCACCCGTCGTGGGAGCGGTCTTCCGCTCACGCTGCGAAACCGGGCGTGGACACACTGATAACCCGACACGGGAAGGATTAGTGCAGGGTTTCATCAATCGGGACACAAAGGCACGCCAGGTCTTCACGAATGGGCGGTGCGTGCACAAGTCGGTCCGACTGTCGACCCTCAGTCACGTGGCGAACGTCACACAGCAAAATTGATTGAGGCGTACCGGAATTACTGGTTCCGCCCGATTTGAATTCCGGAAGCCCCTCGCCCGCGCTTACCACACGGAACGGTCACGAATTTCCAACGTATTCGACTCCGCACGCGATTCGGCACGCTGCGTACGGAGCCGGACGACGTTCCGTGATCGGTCAGTGGGGGTTTGTCATCAGACGATGCAGAAAGGGCAGGTCGACCTCTTCCAGGGACCCCACCACGGTGCGGCGGGCGGCGGGGGCGATGGGGGCGACCGAGGGCACGGCGATCACCTGGCAGCCCGCGGCCTCGGCGGAGGCGACGCCGGTCGAGGTGTCCTCGATGACCGCGCAGCGCGCCGGTTCGGCGCCGAGCCTCGCGGCCGCGAGGAGATAGGGGTCGGGGAACGGCTTGGTCCGCTCGACCTCGTCGCCCGCGACGGTCAGGGCGAAGAAGTGGGACCCGATGGCGCCCAGGACGCGGTCGATGATCCGCCGGTGCGAGGCCGAGACCAGCGCGGTGGGGATCTCGTGCGCCGCGAGCTCGGCGAGCAGCCGGGCGGCGCCCGGCATCAGCGGCAGGGAGTGCCCGATGCGCTCCTCGAAACCGTCGTTGAGCAGGGTGGACAGTTCCGGCAGGGTGATGTCGGCGCCGGTGGCCTCGATGAGGAATCCCGCGCTGCGGGTCATGGGGCCGCCGACCACCACATGGCGCCAGGAGTCGTCCAGCGCGTGCCCGAGCGCGGCGAAGACCGCGACCTCCACGTCCCACCAGAAACCCTCGGTGTCCACCAGGGTTCCGTCCATGTCGAGGAGCACGGCCTGGAGTGCTGAGCCTTCGGCCGTACGGGTTCCGAGCGCGGGGACCGTACTGGTCATCCTGGCGCACCTCCTTGAGGGACGATCAGGCCGGCCGTCCCCTTGTACGCCAGGGGACGACCGGCCTGCGATGGACCGACCAGTGTACGACTTATCCGATCAGCGTGCTGTGTGCCGCGTGCCACGGCGCGCCGGGACGCTCACCGTGCGTTGAAGTACTTCGCCTCGGGGTGGTGGATGACGATGGCGTCGGTCGACTGCTCGGGGTGGAGCTGGAACTCCTCGGAGAGGTGGACGCCGATGCGCTCCGGTTCGAGGAGCTCGGCGATCTTGGCGCGGTCCTCCAGGTTCGGGCAGGCGCCATAGCCGAGGGAGAAGCGGGCGCCGCGGTACTTCAGGGCGAACATGTCGTCGATCGCGGCCGGGTCCTCCCCCGCGAAGCCCAGCTCGGAGCGGACGCGCGCGTGCCAGTACTCGGCGAGGGCCTCGGCGAGCTGGACGGACAGGCCGTGCAGTTCGAGGTAGTCGCGGTAGGCGTTGGCCTCGAAGAGCTTGGCGGTCTCCTCGCCGATGCGCGAGCCGACGGTGACGACCTGGAGGCCGACCACGTCGGTCTCCCCCGACTCCTCGGGACGGAAGAAGTCGGCGAGGCAGAGCCGGCGGCCGCGGCTCTGGCGGGGGAAGGTGAAACGGGTCCGCTCGTTGCCGCGGTCGTCCAGGATGATCAGGTCGTCGTCCTTGGAGACGCACGGGAAGTAGCCGTAGACCACGGCGGCCTCCAGCAGGTTGTCCCGCTGGAGCCGGTCGAGCAGACCGCGCAGCCGCGGCCGCCCCTCGGTCTCGACGAGCTCCTCGTAGGTGGGACCGTCACCGGCGCGGGCCTGCTTGAGACCCCACTGGCCCTTGAACAGGGCGCCCTCGTCCAGCCAGGAGGCGTACTCCTTGAGCTGGATGCCCTTGATCACGCGGGTGCCGGTGAAGGGGGCCTTCGGTACGGGGTTGTCGACGGAGACGTCGGAGCGGACGTGTCCCTCCTGCGGCCGTTCCTCGGTCACCACGGAGGCGGCCGCGCGCACCCGGCGCTGCTTGAGTTCGGGCAGGACCGCGCCGGGGACTCCGCGCTTGACGCCGATGAGGGCGTCCATCAGACGCAGGCCCTCGAAGGCGTCGCGGGCGTAGCGGACCTCTCCCTGGTAGATCTCGTGGAGGTCCTGTTCGACGTAGGCCCTGGTCAGGGCCGCGCCGCCGAGGATGACGGGGTAGTCGGCGGACAGGCCCCGCTGGTTCAGCTCCTCCAGGTTCTCCTTCATGATCACCGTGGACTTGACCAGGAGTCCCGACATGCCGATGACGTCGGCCTTGTGCTCCTCGGCGGCGTCCAGGATCGCGGAGACCGGCTGCTTGATGCCGAGGTTGACGACGTTGTAGCCGTTGTTGGACAGGATGATGTCGACGAGGTTCTTGCCGATGTCGTGGACGTCGCCGCGGACGGTGGCCAGGACGATGGTGCCCTTGCCCTCGGCGTCCGACTTCTCCATGTGGGGTTCGAGGTAGGCGACGGCCGACTTCATGACCTCGGCGGACTGGAGCACGAAGGGCAGCTGCATCTGGCCGGAGCCGAACAGTTCGCCGACCACCTTCATGCCGTCGAGCAGGGTCTCGTTGACGATGTCGAGGGCGGGCCGGTCCTGGAGGGCCTCGGCGAGGTCGGCCTCTAGGCCGTTCTTCTCGCCGTCGATGATCCGCCGCTTCAGGCGCTCGTCCAGCGGGAGCGCGGCCAGTTCCTCGGCCTTGCCCGCCTTGAGCGACTTGGTGGTGGCGCCCTCGAACAGGGCCATGAGCTTCTGGAGCGGGTCGTAGCCCTCGGCGCGCCGGTCGTGGATGAGGTCGAGTGCGGTGGTGACCTCCTCCTCGCTGAAGCGGGCGATCGGCAGGATCTTCGAGGCGTGGACGATCGCCGAGTCCAGGCCGGCCTTGACGCACTCGTCGAGGAAGACCGAGTTGAGCAGGATGCGGGCGGCCGGGTTGAGGCCGAAGGAGATGTTGGACAGGCCGAGCGTGGTCTGGACGTCGGGACGGCGGCGCTTGAGCTCGCGGATCGCCTCGATGGTGGCGATGCCGTCCTTGCGGGACTCCTCCTGGCCGGTACAGATGGTGAAGGTCAGGCAGTCGATGAGGATGTCGGACTCGTGGATGCCCCAGTTGCCGGTGAGGTCCTCGATGAGCCGTTCGGCGATGGCGACCTTGGTCTCGACGGTACGGGCCTGGCCCTCCTCGTCGATGGTCAGGGCGATCAGCGCGGCGCCGTGCTCGCGGGCGAGGCCGGTGACCTTGGCGAACCGGGACTCGGGGCCGTCGCCGTCCTCGTAGTTGACGGAGTTGAGGACCGCTCGGCCGCCGAGGCGCTCCAGTCCCGCGCGCAGGACCTCGACCTCGGTGGAGTCGAGCACGATCGGCAGGGTGGAGGCGGTGGCGAAGCGGCCGGCGAGTTCGTCCATGTCGGCGACGCCGTCGCGGCCCACGTAGTCGACGCACAGGTCGAGCATGTGCGCGCCCTCGCGGATCTGGTCGCGGGCCATCTCCACGCAGTCGTCCCAGCGGGCCTCCAGCATGGCCTCGCGGAACTTCTTCGAGCCGTTGGCGTTGGTGCGCTCGCCGATCGCCATGTAGGCGGTGTCCTGGCGGAACGGGACCGTCTGGTAGAGGGAGGCGGCGCCGGGCTCGGGCCGCGGGCTGCGCTCGGCGGGCGTGAGGCCGTTGACCCGCTCGACCACCTGGCGCAGGTGCTCGGGGGTCGTGCCGCAGCAGCCGCCGATCAGGGAGAGGCCGTAGTCCCGTACGAAGTTCTCCTGGGCGTCGGCGAGGCCCTCGGCGTCGAGCGGGAAGTGGGCGCCGTCCTTGGTCAGGACGGGCAGGCCTGCGTTGGGCATGCACAGCAGGGGGATGCGGGAGTGGCGGGTGAGATAGCGCAGGTGCTCGCTCATCTCGGCGGGGCCCGTGGAGCAGTTCAGGCCGATCATGTCGATGCCGAGCGGTTCCAGCGCGGTCAGCGCGGCGCCGATCTCGGAGCCGAGCAGCATGGTGCCGGTGGTCTCGAAGGCCATGGAGACCAGCAGGGGCACGCGGACGCCGGTCGCCTCCATGGCGCGGTGCGCGCCGAGGATCGAGGACTTGGTCTGGAGCAGGTCCTGGGTGGTCTCGACGATCAGGGCGTCGGCGCCGCCCGAGAGCAGGCCCTCGGCGTTGGCCTGGAAGCCGTCGCGCAGGGTGCCGTAGGAGACGTGGCCGAGCGTGGGCAGCTTGGTGCCGGGGCCGATCGAGCCGAGGACCCAGCGCTGGCGGCCGTCGCGGGCGCCGAAGGCGTCGGCGACCTCGCGGGCGATCCTGGCCCCCGCCTCGGAGAGTTCGTGGACGCGCTCGGCGATGTCGTACTCGGCCATCGCCGAGTGGTTCGCCCCGAAGGTGTTCGTCTCGACGCAGTCGACGCCGACCTCGAAGTAGGCCTCGTGGACGGAGCGCACGATGTCGGGGCGGGTGATGTTGAGGATCTCGTTGCAGCCCTCGAGGTCCTGGAAGTCCTCGAGCGTGGGGTCCTGCGCCTGAAGCATGGTGCCCATCGCGCCGTCGGCCACCACGACACGGGTGGCGAGGGCTTCTCGAAGTGCGTCGGTTCGCTGCCGGCCTTCGGAAGGACCGGACGAAAGGGACGGGTTCGGCAACGAGGCCATGAAGGTGCTCCCTGGAGTGCGACGGCTGTCGGCTTTGCGCTTCCCATGGAAGGCGCACGCCGTCAGGGTAGCCCGGAGCACCACGGATCGGTCATGGGCGTCCACGAGGCGGACGGGTGTGGCGTGGATGGCCGCGGTGTGGAGAAGCGCGGAACGTGGGGCGACCACCCATTGGCGGGAGATCGGTGACGACCGGTAGTGTTCGACATTGCCGAACGGCAGCGAGAAGTCGCGCCGGCGGCCCAAGGGGACGGAGGCAGCACGGCGATGGCACGGAACATCCAGTCGCTCGAGCGGGCAGCGGCGATGCTGCGGCTGCTCGCGGGCGGCGAGCGGCAGCTCGGCCTGTCGGACATCGCCTCCTCGCTCGGCCTGGCCAAGGGTACGGCCCACGGCATCCTGCGGACCCTCCAGCAGGAGGGGTTCGTCGAGCAGGACGCCGTGTCCGGGCGCTATCAGCTGGGCGCCGAGCTGCTGCGTCTCGGCACCACCTATCTGGACGTGCACGAACTGCGGGCGCGGGCCCTGGTGTGGACCGACGACCTGGCCCGTTCCAGCGGCGAGAGCGTGTACCTGGGTGTGCTGCACCAGCAGGGCGTCCTGATCGTGCACCACGTCTTCCGGCCCGACGACAGCCGCCAGGTCCTGGAGGTCGGGGCGATGCAGCCGCTGCACTCCACGGCCCTGGGCAAGGTGCTGTCGGCGTACGACCCGGTGGCGCACAGCGAGGTCCTGGAGGTCGAGCGCAAGGCGTTCACCCCCCGGACGATCAGCGAGCTGGACGACTTCGAGGCCGTCCTGGACGTGACCCGCGCACGGGGGTACGCGGACGACGTCGAGGAGACCTGGACGGGCGTGGCGTCCGTCGCCGCCCCGATCCACAACCGGCGGCGGATGCCGGTCGGCGCGGTGGGCATCACCGGGGCCGTGGAGCGGGTGTGCAAGGACGGGGAACTGCGTCCCGAGCTGATCGCGGCCGTACGCGACTGCGCCCGCGCGGTGTCGCGCGACCTGGGCGCCGGACGCTTCTGACGCGAACGGCGTTCGCCGCTCCCATACGGGCCCGCGAACCGCGCTGACGGGCCCACCCGCACCGACGCCTCCCCCGAGCCCGTGCGGCGCCGCGGCTCCGCCCGGGAGCGGTGTCACGCGCGCCGGTGCTCCGTGTTTTTCACACGCCTTCGCCCCGTTCCCGTACGGGGCCCAGTCGCCGATCCCCAGTGCCCGGGGCCGGGAAGCGGAACGCTTCCCGGCCCCCTTCGCATGCCCTCCGACGAGCGACGACGCACCGATAGCACACAGCAATCAATAACGATCCCGTTTTCGATAACCGAACCCTTGACGAGGCGGCGAAGCGAGAGCAAGACTCCCGTCCATCGGTCGGCATTGTCGAACACCTACCGGCAATAAGCGTTAGGGTGTGCCAATGCCAGGGCCGACATCGCTCTCACTCCCCGAGAGCACGAACCACCGGTGGGACCCGGGGTTCGGCTTCCCCTGGACGAAGGACAAAGGAGTCGCGGGTGTCCAGCTCCGACATCTTCATCGGCGAGACCATCGGTACCGCCGTTCTCATCCTGCTGGGCGGTGGCGTGTGCGCCGCCGTCACGCTGAAGGCCTCCAAGGCGCGAGCCGCCGGATGGCTGGCCATCGCCTTCGGGTGGGGCTTCGCGGTCATGACCGCGGTCTACATCTCGGCGCCGCTGTCCGGTGCCCACCTCAACCCGGCCGTGACCCTCGCGCTCGCCATCAAGAACGACGACTACAGCAACCTCGCCACCTACTGGGGCGGACAGCTGCTCGGCGCCATGATCGGCGCGGTCCTGGTCTGGGTCGCCTACTACGGCCAGTTCCTCGCGCACCTCACCGACAGCGAGATCGTCGGCGGCCCCGAGGAGCGGACCGCGAAGGCCGTCGAGGCCGAGGAGCCGGGCGCGGGCCCGGTGCTCGGTGTCTTCTCCACCGGCCCGGAGATCCGCAACGTGGTGCAGAACCTGGCCACCGAGATCATCGGCACCGTCGTCCTGGTCCTCGCGATCCTCACGCAGGGACTGAACAACAACGGCGACGGCCTGGGCGTCCTCGGCGCGCTGATCACCTCCTTCGTCGTGGTGAGCATCGGCCTCTCGCTCGGCGGTCCCACCGGCTACGCGATCAACCCGGCCCGTGACCTCGGTCCGCGCATCGTGCACGCCCTGCTCCCCCTGCCCAACAAGGGTGGTTCCGACTGGAGCTACGCCTGGATACCGGTCGCCGGCCCGCTCATCGGCGGCGCGATCGCAGCAGGCATCTACAACGTCGCCTTCGCCTAGGAGCCCCCGCTCCAGCACGCTTGGAAGCCGCGCCCCATGCACCATGAGCCGCACAGCACCGCTTTGAAGCACCGCGCCGTACACAGCCCCAGCCCCTCATCCACGGACACCAGGAGCACACCGTGACCGACGCACACACCGCCGGCCCCTTCATCGCCGCCATCGACCAGGGCACCACCTCGTCGCGCTGCATCGTCTTCGACCGCGACGGCCGCATCGTCTCGGTCGACCAGAAGGAGCACGAGCAGATCTTCCCGAAGCCGGGCTGGGTCGAGCACGACGCCACCGAGATCTGGACCAACGTCCAGGAGGTCGTCGCCGGAGCCATCTCGAAGGCCGGCATCACCCGTGACGACATCAAGGCCATCGGCATCACCAACCAGCGCGAGACCACGCTGCTCTGGGACAAGAACACCGGTGAGCCCGTCCACAACGCGCTCGTCTGGCAGGACACCCGCACCGACGCCCTCTGCAAGGAACTCGGCCGCAACGTCGGCCAGGACCGCTTCCGCCGCGAGACCGGCCTGCCGCTCGCGTCCTACTTCGCGGGCCCCAAGGCGCGCTGGCTGCTCGACAACGTCGAGGGCCTGCGCGAGCGCGCCGAGGCCGGGGACATCCTCTTCGGCACCATGGACACCTGGGTCATCTGGAACCTGACCGGTGGTGTCGACGGCGGCAAGCACGTCACCGACGTCACCAACGCCTCGCGCACCATGCTGATGAACCTGCACACCCTGGCCTGGGACGAGAAGATCGCCGAGTCCATCGGCGTCCCGCTGGCGATGCTGCCGGAGATCCGCTCCTCCGCCGAGGTCTACGGCGAGGTCACCGGCGGCCCGCTCGGCGAACTGCTCGGCGGCATCCCCGTCGCCTCCGCGCTCGGCGACCAGCAGGCGGCCCTGTTCGGCCAGACCTGTTTTTCCGAGGGCGAGGCCAAGTCCACGTACGGCACCGGCACCTTCATGCTGATGAACACCGGTGACAAGATCATCAACTCCTACTCGGGGCTGCTGACCACGGTCGGCTACCGGATCGGCGACCAGGAGCCGGTCTACGCCCTCGAAGGCTCCATCGCCGTCACCGGGTCGCTCGTGCAGTGGATGCGCGACCAGATGGGCCTGATCCAGTCCGCCGCCGAGATCGAGACCCTCGCGTCCTCGGTCGAGGACAACGGCGGCGCCTACTTCGTACCGGCCTTCTCCGGTCTGTTCGCCCCGTACTGGCGTCCCGACGCCCGCGGTGTGATCGCCGGCCTGACCCGGTACGTCACCAAGGCGCACATCGCGCGCGCCGTCCTGGAGGCCACCGCCTGGCAGACCCGTGAGATCAGCGACGCCATGACCAAGGACTCCGGCGTCGAGCTCACGGCGCTCAAGGTCGACGGCGGCATGACCTCCAACAACCTGCTGATGCAGACCCTGGCCGACGTCCTGGACGCCCCCGTGGTGCGCCCGATGGTCGCCGAGACCACCTGCCTCGGCGCCGCCTACGCCGCCGGTCTGGCCGTCGGCTTCTGGACCAACACCGAGGACCTGCGCGCCAACTGGCGCCGGGCCGCGGAATGGACCCCCAACATGGCCGCGGACGTCCGCGACCGTGAGTACAAGAGCTGGCTCAAGGCCGTCGAGCGGACCATGGGCTGGATCGAAGACGAGAACTGACGAGGAGTAAGAACCCGCAATGACCAGCCAGTCCACCACGCAGTCCGTGCCTGCCCTCGGTACGCACCCGGCCTCCGGCTCCAACCCGAGCCGCGCCGAGACCCGGGAACAGCTCTCCAAGGCGACGTACGACCTCCTCGTCATCGGCGGCGGCATCCTGGGCATCTCCACCGCCTGGCACGCCGCGCAGTCCGGGCTGCGGGTGGCTCTGGTCGACGCCGGCGACTTCGCCGGCGCCACCTCCTCCGCGTCCTCCAAGCTCCTCCACGGCGGTCTGCGCTACCTGCAGACCGGCGCGGTGAAGCTGGTCGCGGAGAACCACTTCGAGCGCCGTGCGGTCTCCCGCCAGGTGGCACCCCACCTGGCGAATCCGCTCACGTTCTACCTCCCCGTGTACAAGGGCGGGCCGCACGGCGCGGCGAAGCTCGGAGCGGGCGTCTTCGCCTACTCCGCCCTGTCGGCGTTCGGTGACGGCGTGGGACATCTGCTGAGCCCCTCCAAGGCCGCGCAGGACGTGCCCGAGCTGCGCACCGACAACCTCAAGGCCGTGGCCGTGTACGGCGACGACCAGATGAACGACTCCCGCATGGCCCTGATGACGGTCCGCGCGGCCGTCGAGTCGGGGGCCGCGGTCCTGAACCACGCGGAGGTCACGGGCCTGCGCTTCACGCGGGGCCGGGTGACGGGCGCCGAGCTGCGGGACCGGCTGTCCGGCGACGAGTTCGGCGTGAGCGCCCGGCTCGTACTCAACGCGACCGGCCCGTGGGTCGACCACCTGCGCCGGATGGAGGACCCGAAGGCGGCACCCTCGATCCGCCTCTCCAAGGGCGCGCACCTGGTCCTCAAGCGCACCTCCCCGTGGAAGGCCGCGCTGGCCACCCCGATCGACAAGTACCGCATCACCTTCGCCCTCCCGTGGGAGGACATGCTGCTGCTCGGCACCACGGACGAGGAGTACGAGGGCGACCCGGCGGACGTCTCGGTGAACGAGAAGGACACGGCCCAGATACTCGACGAGGCCGCGTTCTCCATCCGCGACCAGCAGCTCTCGCGCGACCTGATCACCTACGCGTTCGCCGGTCTGCGGGTGCTGCCGGGCGGTCCCGGAGACACCTCGAAGGCCAAGCGCGAGACGGTCGTCACGGAGGGCCGCGGCGGGATGCTGTCCGTCGCGGGCGGCAAGTGGACCACCTTCCGGCACATCGGCCGCACCGTCATGAAGAAGCTGGAGTCGCTGCCGGGCCGGCCCCTGGGCGAGGACTTCGAGCCGATCTCCGAGCTGCCGAAGCGGATGCCGCTCCCCGGCGTCGCCAACCCGCGCGCGGTCGCCCACCGGCTGCTGGTGGACGGCCCGGCTCCGGGTCCGCGCATGGCCGCCGACACGGCCCGGCACCTGGCCACCCACTACGGCTCGCTGGCCTTCGACATCGCCCGGCTGGCCAACGAGAACCCGGCGCTCGGCGAGCGGGTCCACCCGGACGCCCCGGAGATCTGGGCGCAGGTCGTCTACGCCCGGGACAACGAGTGGGCCGAGACGGCGGACGACGTGCTGCGCCGCCGTACGACGCTGACGATCCGGGGTCTGGCGACGGACGAGGTCCGCGGCCGGGTCCAGGACCTGCTCGACGACAAGTAGGCCCCGTCAACGGGTGAGGGGCGGCTCCCACGGGGGGTGCCGCCCCTCACCCGCGCGCGTGAGCCGTGCGCCGTGACGGGTCCGTACGGCCTGGCAAGAGGCGCCGCCGCCGGGCGAGTTGACCGGGTCCGGCGCGGGGCGCGGTGGCGGGCGCGCGTGTTTCCGGGGCCCGGACGGGGCAGTGATCCGTTCACTCCCCCGTGCAAGGGGGCTGCGGAGGTCCCCTCTGCACGCCGTAAGGTTGAGGCGTACGCGAGGGCACATCGGAAGGAGGCGCTGGGTGATCGAGCTGGAGGGGGTTCCCGAGCTGATCGACCCAGTCATGGTGGCCGCGTTCGAGGGCTGGAACGACGCCGGCGACGCCGCCTCCGCCGCGGTCGCACATCTGGACCGGGAGTGGAAGGGCGAGGTGTTCGCGGCGCTGGACGCCGAGGACTACTACGACTTCCAGGTGAACCGTCCGACCGTGTGGCTGGACGCCGGCGTACGCAAGATCACCTGGCCGACCACACGTCTGTCGGTGGTCCGGATCGGCGGCGAGAAGCCGCGCGACCTGGTGCTGGTCAGGGGCATCGAGCCGTCGATGCGCTGGCGGTCGTTCTGCAACGAACTGCTCGGCTTCGCGCACGAACTGGGCGTGGAGCTGGTGGTGATCCTGGGCGCGCTGCTCGGCGACACCCCGCACACCCGTCCGGTTCCGGTCAGCGGGGTCACCTCCGACGCCGATCTGGCCCGCACGATGGATCTGGAGGAGACCAAGTACGAGGGCCCCACGGGCATCGTCGGCATCCTCCAGGAGGCGTGCACGCACGCGGGCGTCCCCGCCGTGTCCCTGTGGGCGGCCGTGCCGCACTACGTGTCGCAGCCGCCCAACCCGAAGGCGACGCTGGCGCTGCTCAACCGGCTTGAGGACCTGATCGACCTGCGCATCCCGCTGGGCGAGCTGCCCGAGGACGCGCGGGCCTGGCAGCTGGGCGTCGACCAGCTGGCCGCCGAGGACAGCGAGGTCGCCGAGTACGTGCAGACGTTGGAGGAGGCCCGGGACACCGCCGAGCTGCCCGAGGCGTCCGGCGAGGCGATCGCCCGCGAGTTCGAGCGCTATCTGCGCCGCAGGGACGGCGGCGGTCCGACGGCCGGCGGCCAGGGTCACGCGACGGAGAGCGGTGAGCCGGCCTCGTACCTGCGGGACACTCCCGGCGGCCGCACCCGGCCGCCGCTGACCCAGCGGCCCGAGTCCGGCGGCGGGCAGGAGACCGGGGCGGACGCCCGGGACCCCGAGTCCGCCTCCGGCAAGGAACCGGACACCGGCTCCGAGACCGGCTCCGCTTCCGGCGCCGGGGAGGGACCCGGCACCCCGAAGCCGCAGAACGCGCCGGAGTCCCCCGATACTCCGGACGACTCCGGGTCCTCCGACGCGGAGGACTCCTCCGGGGACTGAACTCCCGTACGGGACAAGGGAATCGAGAACCGCCGGCCGGATCCGCCCGGCCGCTCGCGACGGGGCGGCACGCGTGACGCGTGCCGCCCCTTCCGGCTGTCCGGGACCGGGCTCCGCTCCGGCGGTCGACCACCGCTGCCGTCCCGGCACATGACACCCGCCTCCATGGCCTATGGCCTGAATTCGGCGTGACATCTCTTTCCGGCCGGATTGCACACGTTGCCCAATTCAACTTGTTCCCAAACCAAGTTGGCGAATTCGGGGTGGACGGGATGCCGGGCGCGTGCCAGGTTGTGCGTCGAACGGCACACGCAGGGACCGGCACCCCAGGGATCGAAGGGAGCGGTACGCGATGACCGACCAGGTACAGCCGGCGCGAGACCCGGGAACGTCCGGGCCGGGGCCCGACGGAGCGGGATTCACCTACCGAGGAGCCGAGCAGGAGCTGATCGTCGTCGCCCGTCCGGAGGCCAGGCTGCGCGCACGGGCCGAGGGCGTCCGCTCGGCGGCGGGCGCCGACGTCTCGGCCCTCGACATGTTCCTCAGCGACGAACAGCTCGTCCTGGAGCCGCTGTTCGGCAGCGAGGAACGGCTCGGGCAGTCGCCCGCGGGCACCGGCGGCGGACCGGACCTCGCACTGTTCTACCGGCTGCGCGGCGCACGGAACCGCGCCCAGGAACTGCGTGCGCGGATCGCGGCGCTGCCGGGCATCGAGGCGGCGTACGTGAAGCCCGGTGCCGTACCGGCGTCGCCGCGGCCGGCACCGTGGACGGGCCCGGGCACGACCCCGGGCACGGACGACGGCGGGCGGCTGAAGGAAGGGGCGCCGGTCACCCCGGACTTCACCGGCAGGCAGGGATATCTGCGCCCGGCGCCCGAGGGCGTCGACGCGTACTGGGCCTGGCAGCGGCCCGGCGGTTCGGGCCAGGGCGTCACGGTGATCGACGTGGAGGGCGCCTGGCAGCTCGGCCACGAGGACCTGTCGTCCCGGCTCGCCGGTGTCGTCGTCGGCACACCGCACACGGATCTGGCCTGGCGCAACCACGGAACCGCGGTCATCGGCGTGATCGGCGGCGACCGCGACGAGCGCGGGATCACCGGGATCGTGCCGGACGCGGTGACCGCGGCCGCCTCGATCCAGGGCATCGGGACGGCCGCGGCGATCCACGCGGCGGCCGAACGGCTGGCACCCGGCGACATCGTCCTGGTCGAACTGCACGCTCCGGGACCCCGGTTCGACTTCGAGGAGCGCGACGGCCAGGCGGGGTACATCCCGCTGGAATGGTGGCCCGACGACTTCGCCGCCATCCAGGACGCGACGGCCCGGGGCATCCTCGTGGTGGCGGCGGCCGGCAACGGCGGCGAGTCGCTCGACGACGCGCTCTACGAACGGCGGCCCGCGGAGTTCCCCGAGTGGTGGCGCAACCCCTTCAACCCCTCGAACCCGTCCTCCGGAGCGGTCCTGGTCGGGGCGGGAGCGCCGCCGCCCGGCACGCACGGCCGCGACCACGGGCCGGACCGTTCACGGCTCGCGTTCTCCAACTACGGCGCGCGCGTGGACGCGCAGGGCTGGGGTCGCGAGGTCACGACCACCGGCGGCTTCTGGGACCGGCCCGGCGATCTGCAGGGCGGGCCCGAGGAGATCGCCTGGTACACGGACACGTTCTCCGGGACCTCATCGGCCTCCCCGGTGGTGGTCGGCGCCCTGGCCTCGCTGCAAGGCATGCTCAAGGCGGCGGGCCGGGCACCGATGTCCGCGGAACGTGCGCGCGTCCTGCTGCGGGCGACGGGTTCCCCGCAGCAGGACGCGCCGGGCCGGCCCGCGTCCCAGCGGATCGGCAGCCGGCCGGACATCAGGTCCGCGGTGACCCGGCTGCTGCCGGAGGCGGTCGGCTCCGGCCGGGCGGAGCGGTACTGGGACGAACTGCTGCCGTATCCGCGTGAACTCCCGCCGAGGCTCCGGCTGTACGTGTCCGGCGCCTGGCGCAGTCTCGACCGTCCGTCCCCCGAGATCCGCCGGGCGGTGCAGTCCGCCTTCGCGGGGGGACGGCCCGACGTACGGGTCTGGTTCGCCGACGACGAGATCGTCGGCCTGGTCGTCACGGGCTGAGGACGTGGTCCGGCCGATCCCGGCCCGACGGAACGCAACCAACCATGAATGGAAGGTGGCACCCAGCATGAGCACGATCCCGCAGATGAGCCAGCAGGGTCAGCAGCAGTACCCGAGCACCTCGCCCTACCAGCAGCAGGGCTTCGGCCAGCAGCAGCCGATCGGACCGCAGATGCCCGTCGGCCAGCAGACGCCGATCACCCAGCAGATGCCGATGGGGCAGCAGATTCCGTTCGCCCACCAGACGCCGATGGGGCAGCAGATTCCGCTCGGGCAGCAGATTCCCTTCGGGCAGCAGCCGCAGCAGTCCTTCGGCCGGCACGAGATCGGGCAGCAGGTTCCCCAGCACCTCCAGCAGCAGCTCCAGCAGCTCGGCCAGCAGCAGCCGTTCCAGCAGCTGCTCCAGCAGCTCGGCGGCCAGCAGCAGCACCAGCAGATCCAGCAGGGCGAGCCGCTGATCCTGCACAGCGCCGTCGAGAACCGGTCCCTGGCCATCGGCACGGCCCAGCACTTCCAGGACGTGGTGACCCCGCTCCCCGGCCAGCCGCAGGCCCTGTACCTGTTCATCGACAACGGCTGGCGCCGGCTCGTGCACCCCGACCCGGTGACCCACGAGGTCGTCCAGCGGGCCTTCGCCTACGGGCAGCAGGTCTACGGGATCTACGACACCGGGACGAGCGCCCTCCAGTCCGTCGTCGTGACCAGGTAGGGACGACGGCTCCGGGAAAATAGGGAGTGCCGGGCGGATGATCTCCGCCCGGCACTCGCGTGTCAGGACGCGCCCGGGAAGGGGCGCGGGACGAGGTGCTACAGGGCGACGCCGAGGAGGGCGTCGACGGCCCGCGAGACGACGCCGGGGGCGCCCTCGTCCGTACCGCCCGACGCGTGCTGGAGCGCGGCCCAGCGGTCGACCGCGGCGAGCGCGGCGGGTGCGTCGAGGTCCTCGGCGAGCGCGGCCCTGATCTCCTCCACGAGCGCCTCGGCGGACGGCCCGTCGGGGCGGGACACCGCGGCCCGCCAGTCCTCCAGGCGCGCGACGGCCTGTTCGAGGACGGCGTCCGTCCACTCCCAGTCGGAGCGGTAGTGGTGCGCGAGCAGCGCCAGGCGGATGGCGGCGGGGTCGACGCCGTCGTGCCGCAGCCGGGACACGAAGACGAGGTTGCCCTTGGACTTCGACATCTTCTCGCCGTCCAGCGCGACCATGCCGGCGTGGACGTAGGCCTTGGCCATCGGGAACTCGCCGGTCAGCACCTGGGCGTGGGAGGCGCCCATCTCGTGGTGCGGGAAGGCGAGGTCGGAGCCGCCGCCCTGGACGTCGAAGCCCATGCCCAGGTGGTCGAGGGCGATGGCGACGCACTCGATGTGCCAGCCGGGGCGGCCGCGGCCCAGGGAGCCGCCGTCCCAGCTCGGCTCGCCCTCGCGGGCGGCCATCCACAGCATCGGGTCGAGGGGGTTCTTCTTGCCGGGCCGGTCCGGGTCCCCGCCGCGTTCCGCGGAGAGGAGGCGCATGGTGGCGGCGTCCAGGTTGGACACCTTGCCGAAGTCGGGGTCGGCCTCGACGGAGAAGTAGACGTCGCCTTCGAGTTCGTAGGCGGCTCCGGCGTCGCGCAGCCGCTCGACGAGCGGCACGATGCCGGGTATCGCCTCGACGGCGCCTATGTAGTGGCGCGGCGGCAGCATCCGCAGGGCGGTCATGTCCTCGCGGAAGAGGGCGGTCTCCTTCTCGGCGAGTCCCACCCAGTCGACGCCGTCGCGCTCGGCCCGCTCCAGCAGCGGGTCGTCGACGTCCGTCACGTTCTGGACGTAGTGAACCTGCCGCTTGGTGTCGAGCCACACGCGCTGCACCAGGTCGAACGCGTTGTAGGTCGCCGCGTGTCCCATGTGGGTGGCGTCGTACGGCGTGATGCCGCAGACGTAGATTCGGGCGACGGGACCGGGGTCGAGGGTGACGAGCCCACCGGTCGCGGTGTCGTGGATCCGGAGGTCGCGGCCCTCACCAGGCAGGGCGGGGACCTCAGAAGCGGGCCAGGCATACATGTCATGAGCCTAACCGGACG
This sequence comes from Streptomyces sp. NPDC127038, assembly GCF_042725875.1. NCBI lineage: Bacteria > Bacillati > Actinomycetota > Actinomycetes > Kitasatosporales > Streptomycetaceae > Streptomyces > Streptomyces sp. NPDC127038. Next base: position 50,650 of record NZ_JBHXDQ010000046.1, read on the forward strand.
GGACTTCCGTATACGAACCGGGCAGCGTCTGGGGACCGGAGGGCCCGTCCCGCCCCGGCCCGCCCGTGTGCCGCGGGCGGGCCGTCGCGCTACACCGGGGGCCAGGGGATCGCGGGCCAGTCCCCGCTCGGCTCCGGGTGTCTCCCCGAGGCGAGCATGGCCTCGACCCGCGCGCGTGTGGCCTCGGTCTCGGCCGGAGTGACCAGTTCGGCCAAGCGGGTGGCCAGCGGCGCCCCGGGGGCCAGCGCGTCGCGCAGGGAGGCCAGCACCTGGAGGGCCTCTTCCGTGAGCGGCTCCCCCGCCCATCCCCACAGCAGGGTGCGCAGCTTGTTCTCGGCGTTGAAGGTGACCCCGTGGTCGATGCCGTAGAGGCGGCCCTCCTGCGTGGGCAGCAGATGGCCGCCCTTGCGGTCGGCGTTGTTGATCACGGCGTCGAGGACGGCGAGCCGCCGCAGCCGGTCGTCGTCCGCGTGCACGAGCAGGGCCGTCGCGCCCTCGCCGACCTCGGCGAAGCCGATGGCCTTCCAGCCCTCGGCGGCCTCCTCGCCCTCCACGAGCGCGAGCAGCCCGTCCCCGTCCTCGGCGGCCGAGGGCTCGATCCACAGCTGGCACATGCCCTCGCCGTACGGCCCGTCGCGCAGCACGGTGGTGGGCACGAGGCCCCATCCGGTCGCCTCGGAGACCTCGTAGGCCGCGACCTCACGCTGGGCGAGGGTGCCGTCGGGGAAGTCCCACAGGGGCCGCTCCCCGGCGACGGGCTTGTAGACGCAGAAGGCCTCACGGCCCTCGTAGGACACGGAGCAGTACAGGACCGCGTTCGAGGCCTCGCGGATCTGTCCCCGTACGGTCAGCTCGCCCCGGGCGAGCAGGTCGGCGGTGGTCACGCTCCGCGGCGGTATCCGTTCTGGCGCGGACATACGTGTCCTTCCGGGTCGAGCGGGAGGCTGCACAGCGGGCAGGGGGGCCGGCCGGCGTTGACGACGTCGAGGGCGCGTTTGGCGAAGGCCCTGGCCTGCGCGCCGGTGAGGCGGACGCGGAGCATGGGCGGGCCGTTCTCCTCGTCCTGGAGGAGCCGTTCCTCGGCCTCGGCGAGGTCCTCGTCGGTCTCCGCCTCGACCTCCACGAGGGCCTGCGCCTCGACGATCATGCGCTGTTCCTCGCCGTCCCAGGCCAGCGCCATGGTGCCGACCCGGAACTCCTCCTCGACGGGGGTGTCGAGGGGCGCGGTGTCGGACACCTCGGTCGAGGCCATCGCCGGGACCGGGGCGCTGCCGCCGGTGCGCCGGACGACCTCGTCGAGGAGTTCGTCCATCCGTTCGGCGAGCGCGGCGACCTGGGTCTTCTCCAGGGCGACACTCGTCACCCGGGGGCCGGAGGATGCCTGGAGGAAGAAGGTACGGCGTCCGGGCAACCCGACCGTACCGGCCACGAAGCGGTCCGGGGGGTCGTAGAGGAACACCTGACGGGACACGTCCTGTCTCCATTGAATCGGCATGGGGCCGCTGACCGCGCGGGCCCGCATCGGCTGAGAACGGGTTGACAACTACTGGGCTGGTTCGACCGCTTCACCCTACTGCGGCCGACGATCACGGTGCGCCCGCACCGCCCCCGACCGGAGCGTCGCCGCCCGGGGGTTCCTCGCGCGGGGCCAGGGAGGCGAGATCGCCGGTGTCCCCGAGACGCACGAGAAAGGGCCTCAGACGGGTGTAACGGATCGCTGTGATGGAACACGGTTCGACAGAGATCCGCTGAAAGAGGTCGAGATGAAGTCCGAGTGCGTCGGCGACGAGCGACTTGATGATGTCGCCGTGCGAACACATCAGGTAGACGGCGTCCTCGCCGTGGTCGCGCGCCACGCGCGCGTTCCACTCGCGTACCGCCTCGGCGGCGCGGGTCTGCATGGCGCGCATGGACTCGCCGCCCGGGAACGCGGCGGCGGAGGGGTGCGCCTGGACGACGTCCATCAGCGGCTCGTCCTTGAGCTCGGCGAGCTTGCGGCCCGACCAGTCGCCGTAGTGCGCCTCCCCTATGCGTTCCTCGGTGTGGACGGGGACCTCGGGACGGGCCTCCAGGAGCGGCTGGACCGTCTCCTGACAGCGCTGGAGGGGGCTGGTGACGACCTCGGCGAGCGGCAGCCCGGCGAGCCGGCCGGGCAGGGCCGCGGCCTGCTGCGTACCGCGCTCGTCGAGTGCGACGCCGGGTGTCCAGCCGGCGAGCAGTCCCGCGGTGTTGGCGGTGGAGCGTCCGTGCCGGACGAGGATCAGGGTGGGCATGCGGCCCAGCGTAAACGGACGGCGCCGGAAGGCGGCGGGCCCTGTGGAAAGCGGCTCCCGGAAGGCGCCGGGTCCTGTGGAAAGCGGCCCCCGGGAAGCGGGCGGGCCCGTGGAGAACGGTTCCGGAGGGACGCGGATCTCCGGGGAAGGCTGCCCCGGGTGGGCGTAGTGACGACGGCGAAGGGAGAATGCGCACCGTGATCGTCGACTGCGCCATCTACCGCGACGGCCGCCGCACCGGAGGCGCCGACGACTTCTCGGACGCCCTGGCCCGGTGCCGGGCGGGCGGCGACTCCTTCGTGTGGATCGGGCTGCACGAGCCGACGGAGGACGAGTTCGACCTGGTCACGCAGGAGTTCGGGCTCCATCCGCTGGCGGTCGAGGACGCCCTCAAGGCCCATCAGCGACCCAAGCTGGAGGTGTACGAGGACTCGCTGTTCGTGGTCCTCAAGCCGGTGTCGTACGAGCCGAAGGGGGACACCGTCACCTCCGGCGAGGTCATGGTCTTCGTGGGCGACTCGTTCGTGGTGACCGTGCGGCACGGCGAGGAGGCTCCGCTCAAGGGGGTCAGGCAGCGGCTGGAGGCGGATCCCGAGATGCTGCGGCACGGGCCGACCGCGGTGCTCTACGCCATCGCGGACGACACGGTGGACCACTACCTGGAGGTGGCGACCGAGCTCGGCACCGACCTGGACGAGCTGGAGGCGGAGGTGTTCTCGCCGCAGCTCGGCGGGTCGCGCAACACGGCCTCGCGGATCTACGGGTTCAAGCGGCAGGTCCAGGAGTTCCGCAGGGCCACGGTGCCGCTGGCGGTTCCGCTCGGCCGGCTCTCGGGCACGGGCATGAAGGTGACGGCCGTGCCGTTCGTGGACGAGAAGGCGCAGCCGTTCTTCCGTGACGTCAACGACCATCTGCTGCGGGTCAACGAGTCCGTGGAGGCGCTGGACCGGCTGGTGTCCGACATCCTGTCGGCGCATCTGGCGCAGATGAGCGTGCGGCAGAACGACGACATGCGGAAGATCTCCGCGTGGGCGGCGATGGCCGCGGTCCCCACGATGATCGCGGGGATCTACGGCATGAACTTCGACCACATGCCCGAGCTGCACTGGCTGTGGGGGTATCCGGTGGTGATCGCGCTGATGGTCGTCCTGGAGGTCCTGCTGTTCCGGCTCTTCAAGCGGAGGGGCTGGCTGTAGGGGCGGGGTTCAGGCGAATTCCGGGGCCGTGGCGGCGGGGCCGTCGAGGGCGCCGCGCCGCTCGGGCATCTTGAGGGTGACCATGCGGCGCCAGCCCAGGGCGCGCTCGTAGGCGTACACGGCGTGGATGCCGGCGGCGAGGACGGCGGCCTTGGGCCCGGACCAGCCGAGGACGCGGCCCATGCGGGCCATCACGGCGAGGCTGACGTCCCGGTAGATCCGGATCTCGGCGAGCGCGCACTCGTGCAGGGCCCGCTGGATGGCGCGGCCGTGGCCCGCGTAGGCGAAGCGCAGCAGCTCCTCGTGGCAGTAGGCGAGGTGGTTGTCCTCGTCGGCGGAGATCATCCGGACCGCTCGGCCGATGTCCGGGTGGTCGGCGAAGTGCCGGCGCAGCAGGTCCATCTGCTCGGAGGCGCGCTGTTCGGTGACCCTGCTGTGGGCCAGATAGGTGACGATGTCCTGGACGGTGAGGGGCTGCTCGCCCTTGAGCTTGTCGTGGGCCAGGCCGATGCCGTGGCGTTCCAGGAGCATCGTGTAGTCGGTGTCCGGCGGTACCTCGACGGGTTCGAGGCCGCGCTTCTTCAGGAGGGCGTTGAAGATCCGGCCGTGCTTGTCCTCGTCGGCGCCGTGCCGGGCGATCCTGGGGGCCAGCGCGCTCTCCCCTGCCGGGACCAGTGCGGCGATCCGGGCGTTCTCCCAGCCGCCCTGGGCTTCTCCGCTGGCGGCGATGGAGCAGAAGAGACGGTACGACTCGTCGTTGTCGAGGATCTCCTGGAACAGGCTCTTGGCGGACAGCATCTTTGACACCCTCTCTCCGGAGTTGCGCAGAAAACGAGTCAAATGGGTTGTTCGTGACCCGGCAACCGATGTGTCCGACAAATCGGCCGAACGATGGAGGGTGAGGCGGCCCCGGATGCGTAACCAAGGGGCTGTCGGCGCGTTGTTCTCCGTGACGGCCGTGGCGGGGAAGACCCCCGAGCCCCCACCACGGCCGCAGAACTTTCCCGGCGGTTCCTCCGCGTGGGTTACGCGATCCCGGCCCGCTCCAGGGCGTCCGAGCCGGCCCGCAGCGAGGCGATCCGGTCCTCCAGGGTGAAGCCCGCGGGGGCCAGGGTCAGCGTGGTGACGCCGGCGGCGGCGTAGGCCTTCATCCGGTCGGCGATGCGGTCCACGGAGCCGAGCAGAGTGGTCTGGTCGATCAGCGCGTGCGGAATGGCCGCCGCCGCGCCCTCCTTGTCGCCGGACAGGTACTTGTCCTGGATCTCGGCCGCTTCCTTCTCGTAGCCCATGCGCTGCGCGAGCTGGTTGTAGAAGTTCTGCTTGCGGCTTCCCATGCCGCCGACGTACAGCGCGGTGTACGGGCGGAACATGTCGGCGAGGGCGGGGACGTCCTTGTCGGCGCCGACGGCGAGCGGGAGGGTCGGGCAGACGTCGAAGCCCTCCATCGTCTTCCCGGCCTTCTCGCGGCCCGCGCGCAGATGCCGGAGCGCGGTGTCCTCCAGGTGCTCGGCCGAGGGGAAGATGAGCAGCGCGCCGTCGGCGATCTCGCCCGTCTGCTCCAGGTTCTTCGGGCCGATCGCGGCGATGTACAGCGGGATGTGCTCGCGCTCCGGGTGCACGGTCAGCTTGAGCGGCTTGCCCGGACCGCCCGGCAGCGGCAGGGTCCAGTGCTCGCCCTCGTACGACAGCCGCTCGCGCGTCATGGCCTTGCGCACGATCTCCACGTACTCGCGGGTGCGGGCCAGCGGCTTGTCGAACTTGACCCCGTACCAGCCCTCGGAGACCTGGGGTCCCGAGACGCCGAGGCCGAGGCGGAAACGGCCGCCCGACAGCGAGTCGAGGGTCGCGGCGGTCATCGCGGTCATCGCCGGCTGGCGGGCCGGGATCTGGAAGATGGCCGAACCGACGTCGATGCGCTCCGTCTGGGCGGCGACCCAGCTGAGCACGGTGGCCGCGTCGGAGCCGTAGGCCTCCGCGGCCCAGCAGACGGCGTATCCGAGCCGGTCTGCCTCCTGGGCCACGGCGAGATTGTCCGCGTCCATTCCGGCGCCCCAGTAGCCGAGATTGATGCCGAGCTGCATGGCCGATCCCCTTACCGATCAGTAACGTCCCTTGTGTCCGAGACCCTAGCGTGCGGCCGCCCCGGCGGGGAGCCCGTCCCGTCCGGCCCTCGCCGTGATTTCCGTTGTCCACAGGCCCCCACACCGCCGGTGCCGGACAGTAATCTCGGCGTCCATGGAGCAGAGGCATCTCGGCCGTACCGGCCTGCGTGTTTCCCGGATCGGTCTCGGCACCCTGACATGGGGCCGGGACACCGACGAGCATGACGCCGCGGACCTCTTGAAGACGTTCTGGGAAGCGGGCGGGAACCTCGTCGACACGGCGGACGTGTACGGCGACGGGGAGGCCGAGTACCTCCTCGGACAGCTGATGGAGCGGCTCGTTCCGCGCCGGGACCTGGTCATCTCGACGAAGGCCGGGAGCGTGCGCGAGCCGGACCGCCGCTTCGACGGCTCGCGCAGCCATCTGCTGTCGGCCCTGGACGCCTCGCTCGCCCGTCTCGGCACCGACCACGTGGACGTGTGGCACGTGCACGCCTACGACCCGGACACACCCCTCGACGAGACCCTCCAGGCCCTCGACCTGGCCGTCAGCAGCGGCCGCGCGCGCTACGCGGGCGTGTCCAACTTCTGCGGCTGGCAGCTCGCCAAGGCCGCCACCTGGCAGCTCGCGGCCCCCGGCATACGCACCCGGCTGGCCAGTACGCAGATGGAGTACTCCCTGTTGCAGCGCGGCATCGAGCGGGAGGTGCTGCCCGCCGCCCTCGACCTGGGCATCGGCCTGCTGCCCTCCTCGCCGCTCGGGCGCGGTGTGCTCACCGGCAAGTACCGGGGCGGGACCCCGGCCGACTCCCGGGGCGGTTCGGAACACCTCGCGCCGTTCGTCGCGCCGTATCTGGACGAGACGGCGAGCAGCATCGTGGAGGCGGTGACGACCGCGGCGGACGGTCTCGCCGTGAGCGCGCTCCAGGTGGCACTGGCCTGGGTCCGCGACCGGCCCGGGGTCGTCGCCCCCATCGTCGGCGCGCGCAACGCCCAGCAGCTCACGGCCGCGTTGTCAGTGGAGGCGCTTAGTCTTCCTGACGAGATCTGCCGGGCGCTCGACGACGTGTCGGCCCCGGTGCACCACTATCCCGATCACGACTGGAGCACGCTGTGAGCACGGAGCCCGAGACCACCCAGGACGCGGAGCCGGGGACGCCGGGCGCGGACACGGCCGTCGACGCCCCTGAGCCGACGGGCGAGGGCGTGGACGGGGCGGAAGCCCGCTCCGGGGACGGGGACGTCCCCGCGGGCGAGGGCACGGAGCCGGACGCCGGGACGGCCGGGACCGGTGAGGGCGGCGAAGGCGGCACGCAGCTCTCCGAGGCCGCCGCCGAGCTCGCGGCCCAGCGGGTGGAGCGGGAGCGGATCGAGCGGCGCAAGGCGGAGAAGCAGGCGCCGATCGAGGCCGGGGGCAAGCTCAGCGGCACGGCCGCTGACCTGCTCGCGGCGGTGCGGGCGGTGGAGAGCGGGGAGAAGCCCGTGACCACCGCGTTCCGCGAGCCCGATCCGGCGCCGCGCAGGGCCGCGCCCGAGCCCGTACGGAGGCCGCAGCCGGTCCCCGCGCTGACCGCGCCGGCGCCCGGCGCACCGGAGACCGTCGCCGCCGTCCGCGGCGTGCTGGCCGGGGGCGGCGCGCCCGAAGCGCTCGCGGCCCCGGTCGTCGCGGTCCTGGGCGAGGGCGCCGAAGGCCTGCTGCGCGAGGACCCCTGGCAGTTGCTGCGGGTGCCCGGAGTGCGGCCCGAGCAGGCCGACGGCTTCGCCCGCGCGCTCCTCGGCGCGGAGTGCCGCCCGGACGACGAACGCCGTGGCACGGCACTGACCGTGTGGCTGCTGGAGCAGGCGGCCGTCGCCGGACACACCGCGCTGGACGCCCCGGCCCTCGCCGCGGCGCTCTCCCGGCACACGGTCCCGGACCCGGACGAGGCCGTGCAGAGCGCTCTCGCGGAGGGCGAGGCCCTGGTCTTCCAGGACGCGCTGGACGACGCTCCCCCGGTCCCGGCCCAGGCGGCCGAGGACGACACGGAGGAGCCGCAGGAGCGCCCGGTGCGGATCCTGATCGGCCTGGAGCGGTACGCGCTGGCCGAGGAGAGCCTCGCCGACGGACTCGCCCGGCTGATGAACTCGGTGCCCAAGGAGGACGGTTCGGCCGCCGACTGGGAGCGGGCCGCGGCCTCGGCCCCCCGCTCCGCGGGAGAGCTGGTCCGCGCGGTCGCCGGACACGGTCTGGTGCTGCACACCGGCGGCGAGGCCTCGCGGTCCGAGGCGGCGGCGCTGCTGCACGCGGCCCGCGCGCTCGGCCTGCGCGGCTGGGCCGCCGCGCACACCGCAGGCGGGCGCGACGGCTTCGCGGCCCGGCGGGAACCGGCAGGGGACGCCGCGGACGGTGCCACGGGCGGCCCGGCCACCGGGGCCGCCACGGTCGCGGGGCTCCTCTCCGGCACCGAAGGACCGGGCCGGGACGCGGACGGCGCCCTCGACCTGGACGTCCTGGTCGTCCTGGACGCGCCACAGCTCGACGTGGAGACGGCGGCGATGCTCGTGGAGTCGCTTCCGGACGGGGCACGGCTCGTGCTGAGCGGCGATCCCGGTGTGCTGTGGTCGGCGGGCCCCGGCCGGGTCTTCGCCGATCTGCTCGCCACCCGGGCCTGTCCGCAGGTGGCCTCGCGGACCCCTGACCCGGGTCCCATCGGGGAACTGGTCTCCGGGATCGGCATCGGGGAGCTGAACCAGGTCGAGGCGCCCGGCAAGGAGGTCGTGATCGTCCCGGTGCGCGACGCGGGCGAGGCGGTCCACCGTACGGTCCAGCTCGTCGCGGACTCGGTGCCGCGTGCGATCGGCGTGCCGCCCGAGCAGACGCAGGTCATCACCCCGGGGCACGGGGGCGCGGCCGGTACCCGCGCGCTGAACACCGCGCTCAAGGAGCGGCTGAATCCCGGTCCCGGCCGTTTCGGCGGGTTCGATCCCGGCGACCGGATCGTCCACTCCCCCGCTCCGGGCCGGGTGCTGCCGGGCCGGGTCGTGAAGGCGGACGCCGAGGGGCTGCACCTGGACTGCGCGGGCGGCCCCGTGGTCGTGGCGAAGGAGCGCGTGGAGCAGACCGTGCGGCACGCCTGGGCGCTCACGGCGCACCAGGCGGTGGGGCTGCGCTGGCCGGCCGCGGTCGTGGTGCTCCCGGGCGACGCGGCGGCGGCCCTGTCCCGGCCCTGGATCTACACGGCCTTCGGCCGGGCCGAGCGCCATCTGTCGGTCGTGCACGGGGTGGAGCAGGCGCTGCCGCACGCGGTGGCGGAGGTCCCCCAGAAGCCGCGTACGACGCGTCTCCAGGCCCTCCTGAAGGCGCAGACGCCGACGGCGGACTGATCGGTCGGCGCGATCCGTCGGCGCCGGACGCCCCTGCGACGGCCGCCCCCGGGGTTCGCCCCCCGGGACGGCCGTACGGGACGGGGTCGTACGGGACGGGCCGTACGACGCCCGGCGCGTGCTGTCCGTCCGGCGGCGGGAGGCGTCCCGGCCGCACGGCCCCGGGCGGAGACTTGCCGTGCTGCCCCGGGCGGAGACTGCGGGACAACGGAAACGCGGGGGTGGGGGGGGGGCGGGGCGAGGGGGGGCCCCCCCCCCCGCACGAGGTGGGGGGCGCGCGGGGGGGGGGGGGCGGCCGCGCGCGGGCGGAGGGGCCGCGGGCGCCGGCCGGCCGAGCCCCCCCCCCCCGCGCGGGGGGCGGCCCCCCCCCCGCCCCCCGCCCCCCCCCACCCCCGTACGACGTTCCGGGCCCGGCCGGGATCAGCGGTCCGCGTCCAGCGGGTCCAGGGAGTCGAGGTCGCCGTCGGAGCCGAGGTCGTCCTCCAGATCGTCGTCGTCCGCGTCCTCGTCGAACACGGCGCTGACGTCGAAGCGGCAGACGACCCGCTGCGGGTCGATCGACTCGAAGGGCGTCTCCAGCCATTCCCCGGGCTCGGCGGGTTCGTCGGCGGCGGTCACCCAGAGGGTGGAGTCGCCCTCCTCCAGCCCGAACTCCTTGTGCCGGGTGGCGATCTCGTCCGGCTCGAACTCTCCGAAGAGGACCCCGAGCGCTCCGTGGACGGTGCCGGCGGCAGCGTCGAAGCCCTCGCTGACGGTGGCGCCGTCCTCCTCCACCGCCTCGACCCGCTGGGCCTGGGCCAGCAGCCGCTGCGGCTCCACCACGGCGTAGTCCCGGCGGATCACCACGCTCACCGCGTTCGGCTCCTCGGGACCGGTGTACGGCGGCAGGGTGTCGTCGCCCCCGGGGATCTCGAAGGGGGTGACCTCGTCGTAGCGGTCGTAGAGGAGCTCGTCGTACTCCTCGGCCGCCGCGGCGAGCTCGTTGAAAGCCTCGTAGACGTCCGGGTCGTCATCGCCCGTCCTGCGCTCGACCGCGGCCAGGTGGCGGTCGAGCGCGGCCTTGACAGCCTCAGCGGCGGCGCGTACCTCGGCAGCGGTGGGCTGCACAGCATCAGACATAGTGCAGACGCTATCCGTACCGGGCCCGTGCCCGCACAATAGATGCGATGCCGGAATACGAATTTGTCGACGTGTACGTACCTCGCGGGGTCTCCCGCAAGGAGACGACACGTCTGCTGACGGACCATGCCGAGTACGGACACTGGGAGTTGGACCGCCTGAGCCTGCTCCGTGACGGCAGCCGCAGAGTGCGGTTGCGCCGACGGATCATCCGCCAGGTACGCGCCACGTGGTGACGGACGGCCGCTGAGGCCGTTGCGGGCCCCGTCGTCGCGGGGCCCGCACCGTCACGCACGTCACGGAGCGGGCCGTGGTACCCCGGTCGCGGCCGTGCCGCACGGCGATCACGGCTGCGCGCTCCGCGTCGTCATCGGGTCGTCCTCACGCCTCACGTCCCGATGCGATCATCGCACCGCTTGCGTCACGCCGGGTCGTACCGCGTCACGCCGCGGCGCGCGCCCGGCGGTAGAGCACGGCACCGGCCAGCAGCGCGGCGGCTCCCGCCGGTACGACCGCGCCGACCGGCAGGTCGCTTCCCGTGTGGGCCAGCTGCGCCGCGCTGTCCACGGCCGGGGTCCGCACGACGGCCCGCGCGCCCGGCCGGCCGACCTGCACGACACCGCTCCGGTGCTTGCCGCCGCCCGAGGTGGAGGTGCCGGGGTGCCCGGGGGTACCGGGCTGAGCCGGCGTCCCGGGGGTGCCAGGGGTTCCGGGAGTGCCGGGCCGACCGGGGGTTCCGGGCGTGCCGGGGTGACCAGGGTGTCCCGGGTGACCAGGGTGTCCGGGGTGTCCAGGCTCGCCCGGGTGTCCGGGATGACCGGGGTGACCGGGGTGTCCCGGGTGCTCGCAGTCGCCGTGGTGACCCGGGTGTCCGGGGTGGCCGGGGTGTCCCGGGTGGCCGGGCTCACCGGGGTGCCCCGGGTGCCCAGGCTGGCCGGGGTGACCCGGATGCCCGGGCCGGCCGGGGTGTCCGGGGTGGTGCGTCTCGTGGCCGCCGGTGGGCGTGCCGTTGGCGCAGCTGTCGCCCGCCGCCGCGTTGCCGATCCCCACGACGTTCACGCTGTTGCCGCAGGCGTTGACCGGGACGTCGACCGGAACCTGTACGTGGTTGCCGGAGCCCACCCCCGGCGAGTGGGCGGTGCCGCCGCCGGCCCGTGAGCCGCCGCCCGAGCCGGTCCCCCGGTGGTCGGACGAACCGCCGCCGTGGTTGACACAGGTGTTGCCCATCGCCGGGTTGAGCAGCCCGACCACGTTCACGGTGTTTCCGCAGACGTTGACCGGAACGTGCACCGGAGCCTGCACCGTGTTGCCCGACAGCACGCCGGGAGAGTCCGACGCGGAGCCGATCGCGCCCGAGTCGGCGTGTGCGGAGACGGCGGTGACCGCGAGTACACCACCGGCCGCCGCCACGGTCATCAGGCCCTTGCGGGTGACCTGTCGCATAGCTGAATCCCTGTCTTGAGTCCTTGGGACGTGGACCAACAGTCCTTGGGACGTGGACCATCGAGAGCACGCGCGCGCCACATGACGTGCGCGGGAAGCCGGTCGGCCCCGGAGCGCATGGCGCGCACTCCGGGGCGGACGGCTCAGACCTTCACGAAGAGGCGCAACGTCAGTGGTTGAAGCAGGTGTTGCCGAAGGCGGGGTTCAGCAGCCCGATCACGGAGATCGTGTTGCCGCAGACGTTCACGGGAACGTGGACGGGAACCTGAACGACGTTGCCGGAGGCGACGCCCGGGGAACCCACAGCGGCACCCTGCGCACCGGAGTCGGCGACGGCCAGACCCGCACCCGCGAGAACGAGACCACTCGTGGCGACAGCGGCGGCGACGATCTTCTTGATCATTATTCCTCCTGGTAGGCAAATGCGGTCCAAAGCAGCGGATCGCAACACCTGTAACGAGGAGGGAGTAGTAGAGCTATGGGCTTATGGTCGCATTCACCCGTCCCGGGCGATCTCCGCACGCCCGGGCGAATGGCGGCGTCAACACGCCGCACCGGTACGTCAACACGGCGTACCGGCCCGGCGGCACGGCGTACCGGCCCAGCGGCGTACCGGCCCGGCGGCACGGCAGCGCGGCCCGGCGGTACGGGGCCGGTGCGTGCCGCCGGCGGCACGTCACGAAGCGTCGATGAACCGGTCGAGCACGCGGACGCCGAACTGGAGCGCGTCCACCGGCACCCGCTCGTCGACACCGTGGAACATGCCCGCGAAGTCCAGCTCCGGGGGCAGCTTCAGCGGCGCGAAGCCGAAGCAGCGGATGCCGAGGTCGGCGAAGGACTTGGCGTCGGTGCCGGCCGAGAGCATGTAGGGCACGGCACGCGCGATCGGGTCCTCGGCCGAGAGCGCGACCTGCATGGCGTCGACGAGGGCGCCGTCGAAGCCGGTCTCCAGGGCCTTGTCCGCGTGGACGTCCTCGCGCTTGACCCGGGGGCCGAGGATCCGGTCCAGGTCGGCGAGGAACTCCTCCTCGTAGCCCGGCAGATACCGCCCGTCGACATGCGCGGTGGCCTGCCCGGGAATGACGTTGACCTTGTACCCGGCGCCCAGCTGGGTCGGGTTGGCGGTGTTCTGGAGGGAGGCGCCGATGAGCTTGGCGATGCCGCCGAGCTTGGCGAGCGTCTCGTCCATGTTCTCCGGGTCGAGCTCCGTGCCCAGCGCGTCGCCGAGCTCGTCGAGGAAGTGCCGCAGGGTCTTCGTGACGCGCACCGGGAACTTGTGCCGGCCGAGCCGTCCGACGGCCTCGGACAGTTCGGTGATGGCGTTGTCCTTGTGGATCATCGAACCGTGCCCGGCGGTGCCGTCCACGGTCAGCTTCATCCAGTGCATGCCCTTCTGCGCGGTCTCCACGAGATACAGCCGCAGCTTCTCGTTGACCGTGAAGGAGAACCCGCCGACCTCGCCGATCGCCTCGGTGACGCCGTCGAAGAGGTCCGGGTGCTTGTCGACCAGGTGCCGGGCGCCGTACGTGCCGCCCGCCTCCTCGTCCGCGAGGAAGGCCAGGACGATGTCACGCGGGGGCTTGCGGCCGCTACGCATCCGCTCCCGTACGACCGCCAGCGTCATGGCGTCCATGTCCTTCATGTCGACCGCGCCACGGCCCCAGACCATCCCGTCGGCGATCTCGCCCGAGAACGGGTCGTGGGTCCAGTCCGCCGCGTTGGCCGGTACGACGTCGGTGTGGCCGTGGATGAGCAGCGCGGGCCGCGACGGGTCCTCACCCTCGATACGGGCCACCGTCGAGGCACGCCCCTGGTGCGACTCGAAGATCTGCGGCTCCAGGCCGACCTCGGCGAGCTTCTCGGCGACGTACTCCGCGGCCTTGCGCTCACCGGGGCCCGAGTGGTCCCCGTAGTTGCTGGTGTCGATCCGGATCAGCTCACGACAGAGGTCCACGACCTCGTCCTCGCCCGTGACGTTCCTGGTCGTGCCGCTCTCGCTCACGCCGCTTCCTCCCGCTGTGGCCGCTGGTGGTCCTCCTCATCCTCCCCCCGACCGGCCTCCGGCCCCAAGGGCGGGCCTCTCCTGTCACGCGTCTTTCACGCCACGAGGGGGGTGATCGGGGACTCTCGAAAGCCTGGTAATGTTTCACCTGTCGCCGCGAGGGAAACCCCGCGCGACAGACACCTTGTCCGGGTGGCGGAATGGCAGACGCGCTAGCTTGAGGTGCTAGTGCCCTTTATCGGGCGTGGGGGTTCAAGTCCCCCCTCGGACACCAGCAGGACCCCACTTCGGTGGGGTCTTTTGCGTTTCCGGGTGCGGTGCACCCGGCGGATCCGACCTCGACTTCCTCCGAACCATTCGGGAAGTCTTCGAAACTTTCGAAAACATCTCGCCCCACATTGATCTTGACAGGCGACCCCTCGGTGACCGGCCCTTGTCGAGCGAGGCGAACGACCCCACTGAACAGGCATGACACTCTCTCGCGATCCCATGGAGTGCGACGAATGTTTCGCCCATCGCGTCGAAAGTATTGACACTTGACAGGGCCAGTTCAACACTGTTCGCGATTCACAGCGCGCCACCTCACGAGAACGAGGAGGAAGAACGCACATGACCGACGCATCCGCACACCCGTCGCGCGTTCGTAGCGGTCGTTCAGGGACGTTCCGCCACGTCAGGCTGCTCATCAGCGGTGTCTGCACCATGCTGCTGGTCGCCGTGGCGGCGATGACGCTGCCCGGCACCGCCCTGGCGGACACGGTCGTCACCTCGAACCAGACCGGGACGAACAACGGGTACTACTACTCGTTCTGGACAGACAGCCCCGGAACGGTGTCCATGAACCTGGGCTCCGGCGGCACCTACGGCACCACGTGGAGCAACACCGGCAACTTCGTCGCCGGCAAGGGCTGGAGCAACGGCGGACGAAGGAGTGTCAGTTACTCCGGCACCTTCAACCCGTCCGGCAACGCCTACCTGTCCCTCTACGGATGGACGTCCAACCCGCTCGTCGAGTACTACATCGTCGACAACTGGGGCACCTACCGGCCCACCGGGACGCTCATGGGCACCGTCACCAGCGACGGCGGCACCTACGACATCTACAAGACGACCCGGACCAACGCCCCCTCCGTCGAGGGCACCCGCACCTTCGACCAGTACTGGAGCGTCCGCCAGTCGAAGCGGACCGGCGGGACCATCACGACCGGGAACCACTTCGACGCCTGGGCCCGCGCCGGAATGAACCTGGGCAGCTTCAACTACTACATGATCCTCGCCACCGAGGGTTACCAGAGCAGCGGGAACTCCAGCATCACCCTCGGCGACGCCGGATCGGGCGGCGGGTCCGGAGGCGGCACCGGTGGCGGAGGGGGCTCCGGCGGGTGCGCCGCGACCCTGTCCGCCGGACAGCAGTGGAGCGACCGCTACAACCTCAACGTGGCCGTCACCGGCTCCAGCAACTGGACCGTGACGATGAACGTGCCGTCGCCGGCGAAGATCCTCTCGACCTGGAACATCAGCGCGAGCTATCCCAGCGCCCAGGTCCTCACCGCCAAGCCCAACGGCAGCGGCAACAACTTCGGCGTCACCGTCCAGGCCAACGGCAACTGGACCTGGCCCACGGTCTCCTGCACCGCGAGCTGACCCCCGCCCCCCACCAGGCCGAAGGAGAACTTCGCATGAGATTCCGCACCGGAACCGGACGACTCGGCCCGTTACGCACGCTCGTCACGGGACTGGCCGTCGTGGCGACGGCCGCCGCGGGCACCCTCGCCCTCGGCTCCGCACCGGCACAGGCCGCGACCTGCAACGGGTACGTCGGACTCACCTTCGACGACGGACCCTCCAGCACCACGCCGACCCTGCTCAACGCCCTCAGGCAGAACGGGCTGCGGGCCACCATGTTCAACGAGGGCCAGTACGCGGCGTCCAACCCCGCCCAGGTACGGGCCCAGGTCGACGCCGGCATGTGGGTGGGCAACCACAGCTACACCCATCCGCATCTCACCCAGGAGAGCCAGGCGCAGATCGACTCGGAGATCTCCCGGACCCAGCAGGCCATCGCCGCCGCCGGCGGCGGGACGCCGAAGCTGTTCCGTCCGCCGTACGGGGAGACCAACGCGACGCTGAAGGCGGTCGAGGCCCAGTACGGGCTGACCGAGATCATCTGGGACGTCGACTCGCAGGACTGGAACGGCGCGAGCACCGACGCGATCGTGCAGGCGGCCGGCCGGCTCACCAGCGGCCAGATCATCCTCATGCACGACTGGCCGGCGAACACGATCGCCGCGATCCCGCGCATCGCGCAGGGACTGGCCTCGCGCGGCCTGTGCGCCGGGATGATCTCCCCGGCGACCGGCCGTGCCGTGGCCCCCGACGGCGGCGGCACCGGTGGCGGGGGCGGCTCCGGCGGGTGCACCGCCACGCTGTCCGCCGGACAGCAGTGGAGCGACCGCTACAACCTCAACGTCACGGTCACCGGCTCCAGCAACTGGACCGTGACCATGAACGTGCCCGCTCCCGAGAAGATCCTCTCGACCTGGAACATCAGCGCGAGCTACCCCAGCGCCCAGGTCCTGACGGCCAGGCCCAACGGCAGCGGCAACACCTTCGGCGTCACCGTCCAGACCAACGGCACCTGGACCTGGCCCACGGTCTCCTGCGCCACGGGCTGACCCGGCCGGACCGCCCCGGGGAACGACGCCGCTCAGCGTCACCCGGAACGGCGAGCGAGGGTCCCGATCACCGGATCGGGGCCCTCGCTCGCTGTGTTCACGGGATTACGGAAAGATGTGGGGCAGATCTCGTCACGCTGACATGTTCCCACGTCACAGCGCTGGCGGAGGAGCCCGGAAGACCCCCTGCGGACCGCTCCGCATCGCTGATCCGCAGGTCCGAAGCTAGCGTCGTACTAAAATTGCAGGCTTGTTCGGAGCTGGACCGGAATATCCCCAGGCGTACCTGCGGGCCCACCGGCTCCCCGGAGCATCCGGGAACAACACGTGAGGACCCGATGGCAGCCCTCCAGCAGAGCCCCGCACTCGCGTTGTCCGACGACGAGGTGCGGGCGGAGTTCGGTGACCAGGCGCGTTTCTCCGCCTCCTCCGCCGCCTCCCCGCGCACGCTCGTCGACATCCTCGACGCCTCCGTACGGGCGTACCCGGACGAGCCCGCCCTCGACGACGGCCGGCGCGCCCTCACGTACCGCGCCCTGGCCGCCGAGGTGGACGCCATGCGCTCGCGGCTCGCGGCGGCCGGGGTCGGTCTCGGCGACCGGGTCGGCATCCGGGTCCCGTCCGGCACGAACGAGCTGTACGTGGCGATCCTCGGCGTCCTCGCGGCCGGGGCCGCCTATGTCCCGGTGGACGCCGAGGACCCCGACGAGCGGGCCGAGCTGGTCTTCTCCGAGGCCGGGGTGCGCGCGGTCGTCGGCGCGGGACACGAACTGACCGTCACCGGCCGCTCCGAGGTCCCGGCCGGGCGGCCGAGCGTCGAACACGACGCCTGGATCATCTTCACCTCCGGTTCCACCGGAAAGCCCAAGGGCGTGGCCGTGAGCCACCGCAGCGCCGCCGCCTTCGTGGACGCCGAGGCGAGCCTGTTCCTGACCGAGGAGCCGATCGGCCCGGGTGACCGGGTCATGGCGGGCCTGTCCGTCGCCTTCGACGCCTCCTGCGAGGAGATGTGGCTCGCCTGGCGGTACGGGGCCTGTCTGGTGCCCGTCCCCCGCTCCCAGGTGCGCAGCGGCGCCGACCTCGGCCCCTGGCTGGTCGAGCAGGAGATCACCGTCGTCTCCACCGTGCCCACGCTGGCCGCGCTGTGGGAGCCCGAGACCCTGAACGAGGTACGGCTGCTGATCTTCGGCGGCGAGGCATGCCCGCCCGAGCTGACCCAGCGCCTGGTGACCGAGGGCCGCGAGGTGTGGAACACCTACGGGCCGACCGAGGCGACCGTGGTGGCCTGTGCCTCGCTGCTGACCGGCGAGGAGCCCATCCGGATCGGGCTGCCGCTGAACGGCTGGGAGCTGGCGGTCGTGGACGAGGCCGGCGAGCCGGTGCCGATGGGCGGCAGTGGCCAGCTGGTGATCGGCGGGGTCGGGCTGGCCCGCTATCTCGACGCGGAGAAGGACGCCGAGAAGTACGCGCCGCTCGCCTCCCTGGGCTGGGAGCGGGCGTACCGCAGCGGTGACCTGGTCAAGGCCGAACCCGAGGGGCTGATCTTCCTCGGGCGGGCCGACGAGCAGATCAAGCTCGGCGGACGCCGGATCGAACTCGGCGAGGTGGACGCGGCGCTCCAGGCGCTGCCCGGGGTCGCGGGCGCCGCGGCCGCCGTACGGACCGCGCGCGGCGGCAATCAGCTGCTGGTCGGCTATGTCGTCACCCAGGACGGCTGGGACCAGGCCGCAGCCGTCGAGAAGCTGCGCGCCGAACTGCCCGCCGCGCTGGTCCCGCTGATCGCGCCGGTCGGTGACCTGCCGACGCGGACGTCGGGCAAGGTCGACCGGAACGCTCTGCCCTGGCCGCTGGAGGGGCTGGAGACCGGCGGTGCCAAGGAGGAGCTGTACGGCACCGAGGCCTGGCTCGCCGAGCAGTGGAGCGAGGTCCTGGGCATCCCCGTCGGGAGCGCGGGCGACGACTTCTTCGCGATCGGCGGCTCCAGTCTGGCGGCCGCCCAGCTCACCACGCGGCTGCGCGCCCGTTACCCGAGCGCCGCCGTGCTCGACATCTACCAGCAGCCCGTGCTGCGCAAGCTGGCCCGGCATCTGGAGAGATCGGGCCAGGACGACGGGGCGGAGCGCGTGATCGCGCCGGTCCCGCTGCGCGCCAAGCTGGTCCAGCTGCTGATCCTGGTCCCGCTGTTCGCCCTGCTCGGGCTGCGCTGGACGGTGGCGCTGGCCGCGCTCGGCAACGTACTGCACCTGTTCGGCCCGTACCCGTGGGCGCCGGGCGCCTCGTGGTGGCTGGTGGGCGCCGGCGCTCTGGTCCTGTACAGCCCGCCGGGACGGCTCGCCGTCGCGGCGGGCGGCGCGCGGCTGCTGCTGCGCGGGGTGAGGGCCGGCCGGTACCCGCGCGGCGGGAGCGTCCATCTGCGGCTGTGGACGGCCGAGCGGCTCGCCGCGTTCAGTGGCGCGACCTCGCTGACCGGGTCCTGGCTGGAGCGGTACGCCCGTGCGCTGGGCGCCCGGATCGGTCCGGACGTGGACCTGCACTCGCTGCCGCCGGTGACCGGCATGCTCAAGATGGGCCGGGGTGCCGCCGTCGAGTCGGAGGTGGACCTGTCGGGGTACTGGCTGGACGGTGACCGGCTGGAGATCGGCGCGGTGAAGGTGGGCGCCGGTGCCGTGGTCGGGACGCGCAGCATCCTGTTCCCCGGGTCGCGGGTGGGCAAGCGGGCCGAGGTGGCGCCGGGTTCCGCCGTGACCGGGCAGATCCCGACCGGGCAGCGCTGGGCGGGCGCGCCCGCGGTCAAGCTGGGCAAGGCCAAGCGCGCCTGGCCGAAGGACCGGCCGCAGCGGGGCACGTACTGGCGGGCCATGTACGGCGCGACCGGGCTCGGGCTGAGCGCGCTGCCGGTGCTGGCGGCCGTCGCGGCGCTGCTGGTGGCCCGGGTGTTCGTGGGCGCGGACGCCGGGCTCGGCGCGGCGCTCCGCGGTGCGGCGCTCGCCCTGGTTCCGGCGACGCTCGCGTTCGGCCTCGCGTACGCGCTGCTGCTCCTGGTCTCCGTACGGCTGCTGAGTCTCGGGCTGCACGAGGGCACGCATCCCACGCACAGCCGGATCGGCTGGCAGGCGTGGACGGTCACACAGCTGATGGACCGCTCGCGGGAGACGCTGTTCCCGCTGTACGCCGGGCTGATCACGCCGGTGTGGCTGCGGCTGCTCGGGATGCGGATCGGCCGGGGCGCGGAGGTCTCGACCGTGCTGGCGCTGCCGAGTCTGACGACGGTCGGCGACGGCGCGTTCCTCGCGGACGACACGCTGACGGCTCCGTACGAGCTCGGTGGCGGCTGGATGCGGATCGGCCGGGCCGAGATCGGGCGCCGGGCGTTCCTCGGCAACTCCGGGATGACCGCCCCGGGCCGCAGCGTGCCGGACGGGGGTCTGGTCGGGGTGCTGTCTGCGACGCCGAAGAAGGCGAAGAAGGGCAGCTCGTATCTGGGGCTGCCGCCGATGAAGCTGCCGCGTGCGGCGCAGGGCGGCGACCAGAGCCGTACGTACGAGCCGTCGGCCCGGCTGCTGTGGGCGCGTGGACTGGTGGAGCTGTGCCGGCTGGTGCCGGTGTTCTGTTCGGCGGCGCTGGCCGTGCTGACGGTCGCCGCGCTGTGCGCGCTCGGGCCGTGGGCGTGGGCGTTCGCGGGTGTGGTGCTGCTGACCGCGGGCGTGCTCGCGTGTGTGGTGTCCGTCGTGGCGAAGTGGGTGCTGGTGGGCCGGCACCGCGCCGGTGAGCACCCGCTGTGGAGCGGTTTCGTGTGGCGCAACGAGCTGGCCGACACCTTCGTGGAGGTCGTCGCCGTGCCGTGGCTGGCGGGGTCCGTGCCCGGTACGCCGCTGATGACGGCGTGGCTGCGGGGGCTCGGCGCCAGGATCGGCCGGGGTACGTGGGTGGAGAGTTACTGGCTTCCCGAGACGGACCTGGTGACGCTGGGCGACGCGGTCACGGTCAACCGGGGCTGTGTGCTCCAGACCCACCTCTTCCACGACCGGATCTTGCGGACGGATACTGTGGACCTCCGTGAGGGCGCCACTCTGGGTCCGGGCGGAATCGTCCTGCCCGGCAGCACCGTCGGGGCCCGTTCCACCCTGGGTCCCGCGTCGCTGGTGATGGCGGCGGAGTCCGTTCCCGACGACACCCGCTGGCTGGGCAACCCGATCGAGGCCTGGCGTTCGTAGCGGATTCGACCTGATCGGACACGAAGGGCGGTACAGCGGCAGTCGAGCACAGGGCAGGGAGCAGTCGCAGCAGTGAGCGTTCAGCAGACAGCGGGACCGGACCCCTATTTCCCGGCCAACGGAGATCCCCGTTACCGGGTGCACCGGTACGAGCTCGCGCTGGACTACCGCCCCGGCCCGAACCGGCTGTCCGGCACCGCGCGGATCAACGCCATAGCGGGCCGTTCCGCGCTGACCGAGTTCCAGCTGAACCTGGCCGACTTCCGGATCGGCCGGGTCCGTGTCGACGGCAAGGCGCCGCACTACACGCACCGGGGCGGCAGGCTGCGGATCCGTCCGCCGAAGCCGCTGCGGGCCGGTGCCGCTTTCACCGTCGAGGTGCACTGGTCGGGCAACCCCAAGCCGGTGAGCAGCCCCTGGGGCGGGCTCGGCTGGGAGGAGCTGGAGGACGGTGCGCTGGTGGCGAGCCAGCCGGTCGGGTCTCCGTCCTGGTATCCGTGCAACGACCGGCCGGCCGACAAGGCCGCCTACCAGATCTCGGTCACCACGCCGTCCGCGTACGCGGTGGTGGCCGGCGGGCGTCTGCTGACGCGGACGACGAAGGCGTCGACGACGACCTGGGTGTACGAGCAGCCCGCTCCGACCTCCAGCTATCTGGTGGGCCTGTCGATCGGCAAGTACCAGACGGTGCTGCTCGGCGATCCGGGCCTCGGGGGCGTACCGCAGTCGGGGTACCTGCCCGCGCAGCTGCTCCCGGAGTTCTCCCGGGACTTCGCTCGGCAGCCCGCGATGATGGAGCTGTTCCAGGACCTGTTCGGGCCGTATCCGTTCGGCGAGTACGCGGTGGTGGTGACCGAGGAGGAGCTCGACGTCCCGGTCGAGGCGCAGGGGCTCTCGCTGTTCGGCGCCAACCATGTGGACGGGGCGCGGGGTTCCGAGCGGCTGATCGCGCACGAGCTGGCGCACCAGTGGTTCGGCAACAGTGTGACCATCGCTGACTGGCGGCACATCTGGCTGAACGAGGGGCTCGCGAAGTACGCGGAATGGCTCTGGTCGGAACGTTCCGGCGGGCGCCCGGCCCGTCAGCTGGCCGCCGCCGCGCACCGGAAGCTGGCCGCGCTGCCGCAGGATCTGCTGCTGTCGGACCCGGGCCGCAAGCTGATGTTCGACGACCGGCTCTATCAGCGCGGCGGGCTCGTGGTGCACGCGATCCGCTGCGCGCTGGGCGACGAGGCGTTCTTCCGCATGCTGCGCGGCTGGGCGGCGCTGCACCGGGGCGGCACGGTCACCACGTCCGTCTTCACCGCGCACGTCTCGCGCTACGCGGCCGAGCCGCTGGACGAGCTGTTCGCGGCGTGGCTGTACGGGACGGCGCTGCCGCCGCTGCCGGAGGCCGCCCCGCAGCCGCCGGAGGCCGGGCCGCGGTTCCCGGCCCGGCCCGCCTATCCGCCCACGTATCCGCCGCCCGGCGCGGACTCGGCCAGGGTCCGGGGAGAGTGACACGATGACCAGCCGTTCCTGCCCCTGCGGGCTCCCCGATCCGTACGCGCGCTGCTGCGGGCGCTTCCATCGCGGTGAGGCCGCGGCGCCGACCGCCGAGGCGCTCATGCGGTCGCGTTACTGCGCCTTCGTGAAGGAGGACGAGGGGTACCTGCTGCGCACCTGGCATCCGCGGACGCGGCCCCCTCGGGTGGAGTTCGACCCGGGGATGCGGTGGAGCGGTCTGGAGATCCTGGACACGGGCCAGGGCTCGGCGTTCCACACCACGGGGACCGTGACGTTCCGGGCGTCCTACCGGGGCGGTTCGCTGCACGAGCGGAGCCGGTTCGAGCGGGTGGACGGGGCCTGGGTGTACCTGGACGGGGAGTTCCTCGACTGAGCCCCGTCCGGGCGCCGGGCGGGCGCGGACGCGCCGGCCCACGGTCGCCCGCACCGGGTCAGGGGGCGAGGACGTCCAGTTCCTGGAGCGCGCCGGCCGTGATCTCCCGGGTGAGCCGCTCGGCGCGCGGGGCGTCGCCCTCGCGGACGGCCTCGGCGAGCTGGACGTGCAGGGTGACGGCGGCGGGGTCGGGGTCCTCGAACATGACGTCGTGATGGGTGCGGCCGGACAGGACCTCGGCGACGACGTCCCCGAGGCGGGCGAACATCTCGTTGCCCGACGCCCTGAGGATCACCCGGTGGAACGCGACGTCGTGGACCAGATAGCGCTCCAGTTGCTGCCCGCGTGAGGTGGCGACCATGCCGAGCGCGCAGGCGGTGAGCTCCGCGCACTGCTCGGCGGTGGCGTTCGCCGCGGCCAGTCCCGCGGCGACGGGTTCGATCGCCGAGCGCAGGACGGTGAGGGAACGCAGCTGGTGGGGACGGTCGGCGCCGGCCAGCCGCCAGCGGATGACCTGGGGGTCGTAGACGTTCCACTCGGACTTGGGGCGGACCGTCACGCCCACCCGGCGGCGGGACTCGACCAGGTACATGGATTCGAGCACCCGGACCGCCTCGCGCATCACGGAGCGGGACACCTCGAAGCGCTGGGCGAGTTCGTCGGTGCGTAGCACGCTCCCCGGCGGGTAGTCGCCCGCCGTGATGGCCGGCCCGAGGGACTCCAGTACCTGTCCGTGCAGCCCCCGGTCCCGTGTGCTCATGGGGTCAGGGTACGAGGCGGACGTCACGATTAAAAAGTCAGACTTATACGTCACACACTCTTGAATTTGTCGTACCTAATGCGTTTCAGTGGCGTCGACATCAGATGTCGACGAAGACAGCGAGAGCGTGATGCAGCACAGTCCCACCCCCCATGTCGTCGTGGTCATGGGCGTCGCAGGCACCGGGAAGACCACCATCGGTCCGCTGCTCGCGGCGCGGCTCGGCGTTCCGTACGCCGAGGGCGACGACTTCCACCCGCAGGCCAACATCGCCAAGATGTCGGCCGGGACGCCGCTGACCGACGAGGACCGGTGGCCGTGGCTGGACGCGATCGGGCACTGGGCGCACGGCCGGGCCGGACTCGGCGGAGTGGTCAGCAGCTCGGCGCTCAAGCGCGTCTACCGGGACCGGCTGCGCGCGGCCGCGCCCGGGGTCGTCTTCGTGCATCTCACCGGTGACCGTGAGCTCATCGAGAACCGGATGTCCCACCGCAAGGGGCACTTCATGCCCACGGCGCTCCTGGACTCGCAGTTCGCCACGCTCCAGCCGCTGGCTGCGGACGAGGCGGGCGTCGACGTGGACGTGTCGGGCGAGCCCGCCGAGATCACCGAGCGGGCCGTGACGGCGCTCGCCGCCCTCGAAGCGCCCCGCCCCTAACACCCCCGCCCCGGCACCCGCTCGGCGCCCGGGGCCCGGTCCGGCACCCCCGCACCGCACCACCGCACACCTCGTACCCGTACCCGTGACAACGCTGTCGCCTGCGGCAGCGCGCACCACCTTCCCCGCGTCCGTTTCTCAAGCAAGGGAACAACCGTGACCAGACTCAGTGTCGAGATGCTGGCAGCGGACACCGTCGAACCGATCACCTCGGCGGGCCACGCTCAACTGGGCATAGCCGTGCTGGCGGGCATCGCCGTCATCGTCCTGCTCATCACGAAGTTCAAGCTGCACGCCTTTCTCGCCCTGACCATCGGCTCGCTGGCCCTCGGCGCGTTCGCCGGTGCCCCGCTCGACAAGGTCATCGTCAGTTTCACCACCGGACTCGGCTCGACCGTGGCCGGTGTGGGTGTCCTGATCGCCCTCGGCGCGATCCTCGGCAAGCTGCTCGCCGACTCGGGCGGCGCCGACCAGATCGTCGACACGATCCTCGCCAAGGCGGGCGGTCGCGCCATGCCCTGGGCGATGGTGCTGATCGCCTCGGTGATCGGACTGCCGCTGTTCTTCGAGGTCGGCATCGTGCTGCTGATCCCCGTGGTCCTGATGGTCGCCAAGCGCGGCAACTACTCGCTGATGCGGATCGGCATCCCGGCGCTCGCGGGCCTTTCGGTGATGCACGGTCTGATCCCGCCGCACCCCGGTCCGCTGGTCGCGATCGACGCGGTCCACGCGAACCTCGGCATCACGCTCGCCCTCGGCGTCCTGGTCGCGATCCCGACGGTGATCGTCGCCGGGCCGGTGTTCTCCCGGTACGCGGCCCGCTGGGTGGACGTCCAGGCCCCCGACCGGATGGTCCCGGCGCGCGCCTCGGAGGACCTGGAGAAGCGTCCGAGCTTCGGCGCGACCCTCGCGACCATGCTGCTGCCGGTGGTGCTGATGCTGGCCAAGGCGCTGGTGGACATCGTCGTCGACGACCCGGCGAACATGACCCAGCGTGTCTTCGACGTCGTCGGGGCGCCCCTGATCGCGCTGCTCGCGGCCGTGATCGTGGGCATGTTCACGCTGGGCCGGGCGGCCGGCTTCACCCGGGACCGCATCTCGACGACCGTCGAGAAGTCCCTGGCGCCCATCGCGGGCATCCTGCTCATCGTCGGCGCGGGCGGCGGCTTCAAGCAGACGCTGATCGACTCCGGTGTGGGCCAGATGATCCTGGAGATCTCCAAGGACTG
Source organism: Streptomyces sp. NPDC127038 (assembly GCF_042725875.1). NCBI lineage: Bacteria > Bacillati > Actinomycetota > Actinomycetes > Kitasatosporales > Streptomycetaceae > Streptomyces > Streptomyces sp. NPDC127038. The sequence continues at coordinate 75,563 of NZ_JBHXDQ010000046.1, forward strand.
GTCGATCCCCGCGCTGCTGCTGGCCTGGCTGATCGCGGTGGCGATCCGGCTCGCGACCGGTTCGGCGACCGTCGCGACGATCTCGGCGGCCGGTCTGGTCGCACCCCTCGCGGCCGACATGTCGACCACCCACACGTCCCTGCTCGTCCTCGCGATCGGCGCGGGCTCGCTGTTCTTCAGCCATGTCAACGACGCCGGCTTCTGGCTGGTGAAGGAGTACTTCGGCCTGGACGTCGGCCAGACGGTGAAGACCTGGTCCGTCATGGAGACGATCATCTCGGTGATGGCCGGAGGACTCGTGCTGCTGCTGTCCCTCGTGCTGTAGGACCGCCGTGCCCCGGCCGTTCCTGACCCGGCCGGGACGGCGAACGGGCCGTGGCGAGAACCTGTACCGGTTC
>NZ_JBHXDQ010000047.1:0-75936 GCF_042725875.1 Streptomyces sp. NPDC127038
GGTCGCCCCCTTCCCCTGTGCGGTCGGAAGCCCGGGAGACTCGAAGCGATCAGCGCTCCGTCACCTTGCCGTCCGCCACCTCCAGGCGGCGGGTGGTGCGCACGGCGTCCAGCATGCGGCGGTCGTGGGTGACCAGCAGGAGCGTGCCCTCGTAGGAGTCCAGGGCGGATTCCAGCTGCTCGATGGCCGGCAGGTCGAGGTGGTTCGTGGGCTCGTCCAGGACCAGCAGGTTGACGCCCCGGCCCTGGAGGAGCGCCAGCGCGGAGCGGGTCCGCTCGCCCGGCGACAGCGTGGCAGCCGGACGCAGGACGTGGTCCGCCTTCAGCCCGAACTTGGCCAGCAGCGTGCGGACTTCGGCGGGTTCCGTGTCCGGGACGGCCGCGCAGAACGCCTCCAGCAGCGCCTCCGGGCCGTGGAAGAGCTTGCGGGCCTGGTCCACCTCGCCGACGACCACGCCGGAGCCGAGCGTGGCGTGTCCCGCGGTCAGCGGCACCCGGCCGAGCAGCGCGCCCAGCAGCGTCGACTTGCCCGCGCCGTTGGCGCCGGTGACGGCCACCCGGTCGGCCCAGTCGATCTGGAGGCTCGCCGGGCCGAAGGTGAAGTCCCCGCGCCGTACCTCGGCGTCCCGCAGCGTGGCGACCACCGCGCCCGACCGCGGGGCCGCCGCGATCTCCATGCGCAGTTCCCACTCCTTGCGGGGCTCGTCCACGACGTCGAGCCGCTCGATCATGCGCTGCGTCTGCCGGGCCTTCGCGGCCTGCTTCTCGCTGGCCTCGCTGCGGAACTTGCGGCCGATCTTGTCGTTGTCGTTGGCCTTGCGCCGGGCGTTCTTGACGCCCTTGTCCATCCAGCCCCGCTGCATCTGGGCCCGGCCCTCCAGGGCGGAGCGCTTGTCGGCGTACTCCTCGTAGTCCTCGCGGGCGTGCCGGCGGGCGGTGTCGCGCTCTTCGAGGTACGCCTCGTAGCCGCCGCCGTACAGCGTGATCTGCTGCTGGGCCAGGTCGAGTTCGAGGACCTTGGTGACCGTGCGGGTGAGGAACTCGCGGTCGTGGCTGACGACGACGGTGCCGGCGCGCAGACCGGAGACGAAGCGCTCCAGGCGCTCCAGGCCGTCCAGGTCGAGGTCGTTGGTGGGCTCGTCGAGGAGGAAGACGTCGTAGCGGGAGAGCAGGAGGGAGGCGAGTCCGGCGCGGGCGGCCTGGCCGCCGGACAGGGAGGTCATCGGCTGGTCGAGACCGACGCCGAGGCCCAGGGAGTCGGCGACCTCCTCGGCCCGTTCGTCCAGGTCGGCGCCGCCGAGGTCGAGCCAGCGCTCCAGGCTGTTCGCGTACGCGTCGTCCGCGCCCGGCGCCCCGTCGACGAGCGCCTGCGTCGCCTCGTCCATCACCCGCTGGGCCTCGTCGACGCCGGTACGGCGGGCGAGGAAGTCCCGTACGGTCTCGCCCTCCCGGCGCTCCGGCTCCTGGGGCAGGTGCCCGACGGTCGCGGAGGGCGGGGAGAGCCGCAGCTCGCCCTGTTCCGGGGTGAGGAGGCCGGCGAGCAGCCGCAGCAGCGTGGACTTGCCCGCGCCGTTGGCGCCGACGAGCCCGATCACGTCCCCGGGCGCGACGACGAGGTCGAGTCCGGAGAAGAGAGCGCGGTCGCCGTGTCCGGCGGTGAGGTTCTTGGCGACGAGGGTGGCAGTCATCAGGGAGCCGATTTTAACGGCCCGCCGGGGATCCTCCGCCGGCCCCGTCGGCGGCCCGCCGTGCGTCAGCGCCGGCGCGGCCGCCCGGGACGTCTTCCGACGTCGGGGCCACGAGGAACGATTCGCCTGACGGCGGCGATCAGCCGTACGCGGCGGCGACGGCCCGCGTCGGCGGCGAGCAGGGAGCTCAGCGCGCCGCGGTACTCCGGGCCGCGGAAGCGGAACGGCCCCATGCCGTGGTAGCCGTTCAGCGCCAGGTCGGCGCGCTCCCCGGTCTGCCAGGCGAAGTCCCGCCACACGTAGTCGTCGCCGTCCTTCTCGACGAGCGCGGTCACGGCACCGCACTCGATGCTCTCGCACTCGGGGCAGCCGTAGATGACGTACCTGCCCCCGTCGAGCGGGGCGGCGGCCTCCAGGAGGAGTCCGCGCACCTGGGCGGTGAAGATCGCGGGCGGTACGTCGGAGGCGAGCGGCGAGACCGCGTCGAGGTCGGAGAGGCGGAACAGCAGGGGGCGTCCGTCGACGATGAAGTCGACGAAGTCCCGGTGGACTTGGTGGTCACCGTCGGTGAGGACTCCACCGGCTCGCAGCGCCGGTGCCAGGCCGAATGTGGCGTACTCGGAGGACATGCTGTGAGTATTCCCGGACACAGAGTGACGAGACCAGGGGACGGCGACTTCCGCTAGCGTCCCGGCATGGAGAACCCCGGGAGCGGTGATGTGATCGTGGTCGGCGCCGGTGTCGTCGGCCTGACGACGGCGTTGGTGCTGGCGGAGGCCGGCGGACGGGTCAGGGTGTGGACGCGGGAGCCCTCCGAGCGGACCACCTCGGCTGTTGCGGGGGCCCTGTGGTGGCCGTACCGCATCGCGCCGGTGGCGTCGGCCCGTGAGTGGGCGCTCGATTCGCTCGGCGTGTACGAGGAGTTGGCGGCGCGGCCCGAGGACAGTGGCGTACGCCTGGTCGAGGGGGTCATGGGCGAGACGCGGCTGGACGAACTGGGCTCGTGGGCTGGCCGGGTGCCGGGACTGCGCGCGGCGACGGCCGAGGAGTGTCCGGGCCCGGCCCTGCGGGCGCGGCTGCCGCTGATCGACATGCCCGTGCATCTGCGCCATCTGCGGGAGCGGCTGCTGCGGGCGGGCGGCGCGGTCGAGGAGCGTACGGTGACGGACCTCGCGGAGCCGGACGCGCCGGTCGTCGTGAACTGCACGGGCCTCGGCGCCCGCGAACTCGTCCCGGACCCCGCCGTACGGCCCGTACGCGGGCAGCTGGTGATCGTCGAGAACCCCGGGATCAGCGAGTGGCTCGTCACGAAGGACGCGGCGGACGGGACGACGACGTACGTCTTCCCGCAGCCCGACCGGGTGATCCTCGGCGGCACCACGGACGAGGACGACTGGTCCCGGGTCCCCGACCCCGCGGTGGCGGCGCGGATCGTCGAGCGGTGCGCGGCGCTGCGCCCCGAGGTCGCCGGCGCACGGGTGCTCGGCCACCGGGTGGGGCTGCGGCCGGTGCGCGAGACGGTCCGGCTGGAGCGTGAGGTCCGGCCGGACGGCCGGGTACTGGTGCACAACTACGGGCACGGGGGCGCCGGGGTCACCGTGGCCTGGGGCTGCGCCCGCGAGGCGGCCCGGCTCGCGGGCCTGCGCGACTGAGGGAGCCCGAGGCGGCCGGACTCGGGGGTCCGGCCGCCTCGGGGCTGAGTCGCGTTCGCGGCCGGCCGGTCAGCCGGTCAGTGGTTGTCCCCGGGGACGCGGAGCGCGGTGCGCGGTGCGCGTACGCCGTCGAGGACGGACGCGGCCGGGATCGCCGTGGAGCCCTTGGTCGCCCGTGCGAACGCGTCCGCGCCGCCCACCAGCGGCACCCGGGCCGAGGTGCGGGACAGATCGAGGGTCAGGGTCGGGGTGTCGGCGGGAGGGTCGATGAGGTCCTTGTCGGTGCCCGCGACGATCAGCGCGAGCCGGTGCCCCTTCGGGACCACGTGGTCGGTGGCCGCAAGGTCCAGCGTGATCGTGTACGCCTTCCCCGGGGTGAGCACGGCGCCCTTGTCCGAGGCGTGGTTGCCGAGGTCGGCCCAGCCGCGGCTGACGACGTCGTAGCCGACGTCGGTCCTGGCCGCCTCGGTCACCTTGTAGCAGGAGCTGTCGCCGGCCGTGCTCGCGCCCCAGCAGGTGCGGTCGGTGAGGGTGTTGATGCCCTCACCGGATCCTGCGAAGTCACGGATGGTGTCCGGGCCGAGGTCGACCAGGACCGCCGAGAGGTACGCCGTCGGGGTGGTGGGGGTGGCGGTGACGGTCACCTTGGAGGACCCGGAGAGCCGCAGGTCACGGGTGAGCGGTCCGGTGGTGAATCCGGCCTTGTCCGCGGTGGGCTGGTCGATGTGCGCGGCCCAGTCGGTCTCGCCGTGCGTCGGGTCGTCGGTGAAGGTCTCGGTCCCGGACCGGCGGGTGAGCCCGAGGGTGCCGACTCCCGCCCGCGCGCCCGCGCCCGGACGCAGGGTCGCGGCGCTCGTGGTGCGGGGCGGCCAGACGGCGGAGGTGCTCCACTGGTCGGGGTGGCGTTCGATGTCGGCCATGGGCTCACGGTCGACGCCGTTGTCGTAGCCGAGGAGTTCGTGGTCGAACCAGCGGTGCAGGGTGTCGACCCAGGCGGCGCGGCGGAAGTCGAAGGGGTCGACGTGGCCGGTCTGGGAGAGCCAGATCTTGCGCGCGACACCGTGCCGGGCGAGGGCGTCCCACCACTGGCCGAAGTTCTTGGTGCGGACGTTGAGGTCCTGCATGCCGTGGACGAGGAAGACGCTGGCCCTCACCTTCGCGGCGTCCTTGACGTAGTCGCGCTCGGTCCACAACGGGGTCCAGTCGCCGCTGCGGGGCGCCCCGTCCACCAGTTTCCGCTGCACGGAGGCGCACTTGGCGGTGGCGTCGGGACTGTCGACGTAGCCGGACAGCCAGTCGGGCCCCGAGTCGTAGAGCGGGGCGCCCTTGGCGAAGTAGTAGTCGTACCAGGAGGAGATGGCGCTGATCGGCACGATGGTCTTCAGGCCCCTGACGCCGGTGGCGGCCACGCCGTTGGCGATGGTCCCGTCCCAGCTCTTGCCGATCATCCCGGTCCTGCCGTTGGTCCAGGTGGCCCGGGCCGTCGTTGTGCCGGTGCGGCTGGTGTAGCCCTTGGCGCGGCCGTTCAGCCAGTCGATCACCGCCTTGGCGGACTGGATGTCGGAGCGGCCGCCCACGTCGACGCAGCCGTCGGAGCGGTCGGTGCCGGCGAGGTCGACGCCGACGAAGGCGTAGCCGCGCGGCACGAAGTAGTTGTCGTAGAAGAGCGGCATCTGCACGACGTGGCCGTTCGCGTCGTACGTCTTCTTCTGGCTCTCGTTGCCGCGCCCGCAGCAGGAGTAGTACGGGCTGGCGTCCATGATCACGGGGACCTTGTGTCCCTGGCGGGCGGGTTCGGCGGGCCGGACGATGTCGACGGCGACGCGGTCGTGCTTCCCGTCGTTGTCGCCGTCGAGTCCGGTGTCGACCCAGACGGACTCGCGGATCGCGTTCGCGTACGAGTAGACCGGGGCGCTCTCCCTCGGGGCGCCGTGTGCGGCGACCGGGACGAGGAACGCGGCCATCAGGGCGGCAACGGCCGCCGTCGCGAGCGGTCTCCAGGTCATGAAGCGCGTGCGGCGCACTGATTTCGGCATGAGCGGAACGTACCCCGGTCAACTCTCCTGCGACAGAGGGTGTCTGACGGGCCATCGGTTCGGGAGGGCTCATGTCGGCCGAATGGCGATCGTGTGACAGGGGTGGCCGTGGACATGACCGGGACCCCAGGGACTGAATAGGCTCCGGACCGACTTCATGCCCCGACGACTTGGAGCTTGACGTGCACCGCAGACTCATCGCCCCGGGCGCCCTCGCCGCCTCGCTGCTGCTGGCGATCCCGGCATCGGCGGCAAGCTACACCCCGGGCGCACCGGGCATCGGCGACCCCTACTACCCGGCCTACGGCAACGGCGGATACGACGTCTCGCACTACGACCTGAGGCTCACGTACCAGCCGCGGACGGACGAGCTGGAGGGCACGGCCACCCTGCTGGCGACCACCACGCAGGACCTGTCACGGTTCGATCTGGACTTTCTGCTCGACGTGAGCGAGGTGCGGGTCAACGGCGCGAAGGCGTCGTTCGCCACCTCGGGCCAGCACGAGCTGGAGATCACGCCGGCCACGCCGCTGGCCAAGGGCACGCAGATCACCGTCGTCGTCCGCTACAGCGGAGTGCCGTCCACGAAGAGCGCGTACGGCTTCTCGACCTGGCACCGCACCCCGGACGGGGCGGTGGCGGCGGACGAGCCCGAATCGGCGTGGTGGTGGTACCCGAGCAACGACCACCCGCTCGACAAGGCGACCTACGACGTGTCCGTCGCCGTCCCGGACGGCACCCAGGCGATCTCCAACGGCACGCTCCAGTCGACGAGTTCACGGCTCGGCTGGACCCGCTACAACTGGCGCTCCGACAAGCCGCAGGCGACCTATCTGACCACGCTCGCGGTGGGGAAGTTCGACATCACGACCGGTACGTCCGAGGGTGGTGTCCCGATCGTCAACGCCTACAGCAAGGACCTCGGGGACAACGACGGGGCCGCGCGCGCCAGCGTCGAGCGCACCGGGGAACTGGTCGACTGGCTGAGCGGCTACTTCGGGCCGTATCCCTTCAGCAGTGCCGGCGGCTACGTCCCCAACACCACCACCGGGTACGCGCTGGAGACCCAGACCCGGGTGTACTACAGCCCGCGCCAGTTCGCGAACGGCTCCAACACCTCTGTCGTCGTGCACGAGTTGGCGCACCAGTGGTTCGGCGACGACGTGTCGCTCAAGGGCTGGAAGGACATCTGGATCAACGAGGGCTTCGCGCGCTACGCGCAGTGGCTGTGGTCCGAGCACGAGGGCGAGGGTACGACGCAGGAGCTCGCGGACTACGTGTACGCCTCGCATCCGGCGGACGACGCGTTCTGGACGGTGGCGCCCGGCGACCCGGGTCCTGACAACCAGTTCGACATCGCGGTCTACGACCGGGGCGCGCTGGCGGTGCAGGCGCTGCGCAACCGGGTCGGTGACGACGCCTTCTTCGCCATCCTGAAGGGGTGGCCGAAGGAGCACGCGTACGGGAACGCCTCGGTGGCGGACTTCCGGGAGTACGCCGAGCGGGTGTCCGGCGTCTCGCTCTCGGCGCTGTTCGACACCTGGCTGTTCCAGCCGTCGAAGCCGGCGGCGCCCGCGGCGCGGAGCGCGGGGGTCGCGCCCGCCCCGGCGGCGAAGGGCCAGGTCGCCCGGCCGAAGTCGTGGAAGAGGATCGCCGCGACGGACACGGTCCACCCGGGCTGAGGCCCACGCCCGGGCATGTCCGGACCGGACCCGGGCGTGGCCCTGAGGAAGGGCCGGCCCGGGTTCACCGGGCGTGGCCGGGAGCCCCGCGGGGACCGGGAGCGGGGGGCTCGCGCCGGTGCGGGTTCCGTCAGGAGAGGGCCGGATCGGTCACGCGGGCGTCCGCCCCGGCCACCTGGTCGAGGAGTTCCGCGCGGCCGATGGCGTCGGCACGGGTCGCCGGGACCGTACAGGCGTAGGCGCCCGCCACCGCGCCGAACAGGGCGCAGCGGCCGACCGGTTCGCCGGTCAGCCGGCCGTAGAGGAAGCCCGCGGCGAAGGAGTCCCCGGCGCCGTTCGAGTCGACGACCGGTGTGCGCGGCGGGACGACGGGGACGTGGGTCACCTCGCCGTCGGCCAGGACGTACGCGCCCTCGGCACCGGCGGTGGCGACGACCACCTCGGCCCGCCCCCGTTCCACGATCCGCCGCATGGTGCGCTCGGGGTCGGCGAGGGCGGTGGTGGAGACGAACACGAGGTCGGCGGTGTACGCGAACGGCTCGTGATAGGGGTTCTCGCCGTCCCAGTCGTGCAGGTCGGTCGAGATGGTCACCCCGGCCTCCCGCAGGACCGGCAGGGCGAAGGAGCACGGGTAGGTGATGGACACATGGGCGTGCCGGCTCGCCGCGGCCAGGTTCCGTACCGCGTCCTCGGGCAGCCGGTCCGTCTCGTGCGCGCGGGTGTCGTCGTACAGGGACAGCCTGCGTCCGTCGGGGCCGACGAGGTTGACCGCGCGCTTGGTGCCGGCGGGCTGGGGGACCGCGGTGAACGGGATGCCCCGGTCGCGGTGCAGGGCCCTCACGAGGTCGCCCTCGGGGTCGTCGCCGAGCAGGTCCAGGTGGTGCGTGCGCAGCCCGAGGGCGTGCAGGCCGAGCGCGACGAAATCACCGGTCTGTCCGGCGCGGGTCTCGATGCCCGGACGGATCATGTAGCTGTCGGCGTAGGGCAACGGCAGTTCGGGGACGTGGACGATGGTGTCCACACCCGCACCGCCCAGGACGAGGACATCGATGTCGCGGCTCATGACTCTCCCTCTCGAACGCGGGCAGCGAGTCAACCAGTCACCCGACACCCCTCGCAAGGCTTTGCAGAAACTTCCACAAGCGCCGTCGTGTGCCGCCCCTCGCCCCCTGCCCCGTACCGCGGTCCCGGCCTCTCCTCGCCCCGGTCAGTCACCGTGGTCGTACACGGTCACCGCCAGACCCCGGCGCACGAGCCGCTCGGTGACCAGGGGCTCCACGCGCGACCAGGTGCCGCCGGCCAGACCGCAGCCGATGCGGGGCATGTGCACGGAGGCCCCGAGTTCGACGGCCTTGTCGGCCAGCAGCACGAGCGAGGCGTCGATCGCCTCGTAGCGGACGGGGACTCCCTTGCTGCCGGCGCGTATCCCCCGCTGGCCCACCAGGTTCGCCACCCACACGTACGGCTCGACCCGCACGAACTGCGCCGCGCCCAGGCCGAAGTCGTTGGCCGCGCGGCCGCGGTGCCAGGCGCGGTACGCGGCCTCCGGCTCCGGCCAGCGGCGGGACACGGCGAGCACGAAGCCCTTTCCCCAGCCCCCGATGTCGTTGCACACGTGGGCGATCAGCTTGACCCCCTTGACCGAGGGCACGGTGGCATCACCCCGGACGTACCTGATCTCCGTCATGACACCACCGTAGGTGCCGCCACTGACAACGGCCCCCGCGCCGGAGCGGTCCCGCGGACGCTTTCACAACGCCGGTGGGACAGCACTACTGTTGCACCGCGCCGTCAGCCGTCACCATGGGCGTGCGCCGCACGAAGCGAGAGGCGAGGACCTGCGATGACGACGGACACCGGGGAGCCGACGCTCACGGTCGACGAGCTGGCCGCACGGGCGGGTGTCACGGTCCGCACGGTCCGCTTCTACAGCGCCCGGGGTCTGCTGCCCCCGCCCGTGATCGGGCACCGCCGGGTCGGCCACTACAGCCAGGAGCACCTGGCGCGGCTCGCGCTCATCGAGGAGTTGCAGCACCAGGGCATGACCCTGGCCGCGATCGAGCGCCGGCTGACGCAGCTGCCGCCGGGTCTCAGCGCGCACGACCTCGCCATCCACCGTGCGGTGGTGGCGTCCTGGGCGCCGGACGCGATGGAGGACGTGACGCGGGAGGAGCTGGAGCTGCGGGCCGGACGGCCGCTCGGGGACACGGACCTGGAGCGGCTCGCCGCGATGGGTGTCATCGAGCGGACGGGGGACTCCGTCCGGCTGGACCCCGGTCTGCTGAAGCTCGGCCTGGAGCTGCTGGACGTACCGATCGCGGACGAGGCGGTCCTCGCCGCGCGCGCCGTCCTGCTGGAGCACGCGCGCGCGGCGGCCCGCGAACTGTCGGATCTGCTGCGTGAGGCCGTGGGCGAACAGGAGTCCGTGGCGGCCGTGAAGTCGCTGTCGGCGCACATGCAGCCGCTGGTGGTGCAGGCGCTGCTGACCGCGTTCCAGCGGTCGCTGAAGGACGAACTGCGGGAGTGGCTCAAGGAGTCCTGACCGCGCGCCCGTCCGGCGAGTCCGCTGCGGTCACGCACGTCCGGCGAACCCGCTGCCGGTGCTCCGGGTGCGCCCGGGCCCGTGCAGGCCGGTTCCCGCGCACGCGTCCGTGCGAGCCGGTGCCCGCGCCCCTGGGCGGGCGCGGGCACCGGGTCGGACGGTCAGGTCGCGTCGGTGAACCGCTCGCCGTTCTCCGCCTTCTCGACGAGCAGGGCCGGCGGCAGGAAACGGTCGCCGTAGCGCTCCGCGAGCTCCCGCGCGCGGGCCACGAACGCGGCCGGGCCCGTCCCGGTCGCGCCATCGTAGCCGTTGACGTACTGAAGGACGCCGCCGGTCCAGCCTGGGAAGCCGATCCCGAGGATGGAGCCGATGTTGGCGTCGGCCACGGACGTCAGGACGCCTTCCTCCAGGAGCCGGACGGTGTCCAGCGCCTCGGAGAAGAGCATGCGCTCTTTCATGTCCTCGAACGGGATCTCGTGGCCCGCCTTGGTGAAGTGCTCGCGCAGACCGGGCCAGAGGAGACCGCGCCCGCCGTCCTCGCCGTACTCGTAGAAGCCCGCTCCCCCGCTGCGTCCGGGGCGCCCGAACTCGTCGACCATGCGGTCGATGACGGCCTCGGCCGGGTGGGTCTCCCAGGTGCCGCCCGCCTCCTCGACGGCCTGCTTGGACTCCTTGCGGATCTTCCGCGGCAGGGTGAGGGTCAGCTCGTCCATCAGGGAGAGGACCTTCGCCGGGTAGCCGGCCTGGGCGGCGGCCTGTTCGACGGACGCGGGCTCGATGCCCTCGCCGACCATCGCCACGCCCTCGTTGATGAAGTGGCCGATGACCCGGGAGGTGAAGAAGCCGCGCGAGTCGTTGACGACGATCGGGGTCTTCCTGATCTGGCGGACCAGGTCGAAGGCGCGGGCCAGGGTCGCGTCACCGGTGCGCTCGCCCTTGATGATCTCCACCAGCGGCATCTTGTCGACGGGCGAGAAGAAGTGCAGTCCGATGAAGTCCTCCTGCCGCTCCACGCCCTCGGCGAGCGCGGTGATGGGCAGGGTGGAGGTGTTGGAGCAGAGCAGCGCGTCGGGCTCGACGATGTTCTGGATCTCCTGGAACACCTTGTGCTTGAGCGCGGTGTCCTCGAAGACCGCCTCGATCACGGCGTCGCAGCCCGCGAGGTCGTTCGGGTCGGCGGTGGGCGTGATGCGGGCGAGCAGCGCGTCGGCCTTCTCCTGGGTCGTACGCCCCCGGGAGACCGCCTTGGCGCACAGCTTCTCGGAGTACGCCTTGCCCTTGGCCGCCGCGTCCGCCGAGACGTCCTTGAGGACGACGTCGATGCCCGCGAGGGCGCAGGAGTAGGCGATGCCGGCGCCCATCATCCCGGCGCCGAGGACGGCGACCCTGCGGACCGGGCGCGGCTCGATGCCCTGGGGGCGGTTGGCGCCGGAGTTGACGGCCTGGAGGTCGAAGAAGAACGCCTGGATCATGTTCTTCGAGGTCTGGCCCGCGGCCAGCTCGACGAAGTAGCGGGCCTCGATGACCTGGGCGGTCTCGAAGTCGACCTGGGAGCCCTCGACGGCGGCCGCGAGGATGTTGCGCGGTGCCGGGTAGGGCGCGCCGTTCGTCTGCTTGCGCAGGCTGGCCGGGAAGGCGGGCAGGTTGGCCGCGAACTTCGGGTTCGACGGGGTGCCGCCGGGGATGCGGTAGCCGGGCTTGTCCCAGGGCTGCTGCGACTCGGGATTGGCGTCGATGAACGCGCGGGCCTTGGCGAGCAGTTCCTCGGGGGTGGCGGCCACCTCGTGGATCAGGCCGTTGTCCCGGGCGCGGGTCGCGTTGTACTGCGTGCCCTGGAGGAGGACCTTCAGCAGCGCGTCGGCGATGCCCAGCAGGCGCACGGTGCGGACGACCCCGCCGCCGCCCGGGAGCAGGCCGAGGGTGACCTCGGGGCAGCCGATCTTGGTGCCGGAGGTGTCGAGGGCGACGCGGTGGTGGCAGGCGAGGGCGAGCTCGAAGCCGCCGCCCAGGGCCGCGCCGTTGATCGCGGCGACGACCGGCTTGCCCAGGGTCTCGATGCGGCGCAGGTCGCGCTTGATGGCGAGGCCGCCCTCGAAGAGGTCCTGGGCGGTCTCGGGGGTGACGCGGATGAGGTCGCGCAGGTCGCCGCCCGCGAAGAAGGTCTTCTTGGCGGAGGTGAAAATGACGCCGCGGATCGAGTCCTTCTCGGCCTCCAGGCGGTCGGTGACCGCGGCGAGGGAGGCGCGGAAGGCCGCGTTCATGGTGTTGGCGGACTGGTTGGGGTCGTCGAGGACGAGGGTGACGACGCCGGTCTCGTCCTGTTCCCAGCGGATGGTGGTGGGCTCAGTGCTCATCAGGGGATGCTCCGTAGATCCTTGATCCGTTGGGAAGGTCAGACGCGCTCGACGATGGTGGCGATGCCCATGCCGCCGCCCACGCACAGGGTGGCGAGGCCGTACCGCTTGTCCTGGCGCTCCAGTTCGTCGACGAGGGTGCCGAGGATCATCGCGCCGGTGGCGCCGAGGGGGTGGCCGAGCGCGATGGCGCCGCCGTTGACGTTGACCTTGTCCAGCGACAGGCCCATGTCCTTCACGAAGCGCAGGACGACGGCCGCGAAGGCCTCGTTGATCTCGACGAGGTCGATGTCGTCGATGGTCAGGCCGGCCTTGGCGAGCGCCTTGCGGGTCGCGGGCGCGGGACCGGTGAGCATGATGGTCGGCTCGGAGCCGGACACGGCGGCGGAGACGATCCGCGCGCGGGGGGTCAGGCCGTAGCGCTCGCCGACCTCCTTGGAGCCGATGGCGACCAGGGAGGCGCCGTCCACGATGCCGGAGGAGTTGCCCGCGTGGTGGACGTGGTCGATCTTCTCGACCCAGTGGTACTTCTGGAGCGCCACCGCGTCGAATCCGCCCAGTTCGCCGATGTCCGCGAACGACGGCTTCAGCCTGGCCAGCGAGTCGGCGGTGGTGCCGGGGCGCAGGAACTCGTCGTGGTCGAGGACCGTGAGACCGCTGCGGTCCCTGACGGGGACGACGGACCGGTCGAAGCGGCCGTCCTTGACGGCGGCGGCGGCGCGCTCCTGGGAGAGGGCCGCGTACTCGTCGACGTCACGGCGGGAAAAGCCCTCGATGGTGGCGATGAGGTCGGCGCCGATGCCCTGCGGCACGAAGTTGGTGGCCAGGTTGGTCATCGGGTCGGCGAACCAGGCGCCGCCGTCCGAGGCCATCGGCACGCGCGACATCGACTCGACGCCGCCCGCGAGGACGAGGTCCTCCCAGCCCGAACGGACCTTCATGGCGGCCATGTTGACCGCCTCCAGGCCCGAGGCACAGAAGCGGTTCTCCTGGACGCCGGCCACCGTGTCGGGGAGTCCGGCGGCGATGGCCGCGATCCGGGCGATGTCGGAGCCCTGGTCGCCGACGGGGCCGACGACACCGAGCACGATGTCGTCGACGGCGGCCGGGTCCAGGCCCGGGAAGCGCCGCTTCACCTCGTGGATGAGTCCGACGACCAGGTCGATGGGCTTGGTTCCGTGCAGGGAACCGTTCTGCTTGCCGCGACCGCGCGGGGTGCGGATCGCGTCGTACACGTACGCTTCGGTGCTCACTGGTAAGCCTTTCGAGGAGGGTTTAGCCGAGCAGGGAGCGGCCGATGATCTCCTTCATGATCTCGGTCGTTCCGCCGTAGATGGTCTGGATGCGTCCGTCGGTGAAGGCCCGTGCGACCCGGTACTCCGTCATATAGCCGTATCCGCCGTGCAGTTGAAGGCAGCGGTCGGCCACGCGCTTCTGGAGTTCGGTCGCCCACCACTTGGCCATCGAGGCGTGCACCGCGTCGAGTTCGCCGTCCGAGTGGTCGACGATGCAGCGGTCCAGGAAGGTGCGGGTGACGGCGCACTCGGTGGCCATCTCGGCTATCTCGAACCGGATGTGCTGGAGCTTGGCGAGCGGCCTTCCGAACGCCTCGCGCTCCTTCACGTACCGGGTGGTGATCTCCAGCAGATACTCGGCGCCCGCGATGGCGGCGACGGCGATGCCCATGCGCTCCTGCGCGAGGTTGGTCATCAGGTGGACGAACGCGCCGTTGAGCTCGCCCAGCAGGTTCTCCTTGGGCACGCGGACGTCGTTGAAGAACAACTCGGCGGTGTCCTGCGACTTCTGGCCGATCTTGTCGAGGTTGCGGCCGCGCTCGAAGCCCTCCGCGCCCCGCTCGACGACGAGCAGCGACAGCCCGTGCGCGCCGCCCTCGGGCGTGGTCCTGGCGACCACGATCACCAGGTCGGCGAGGATGCCGTTGGAGATGAAGGTCTTGGAGCCGTTGAGCAGGAAGTGGTCTCCCTTGTCCTCGGCGTGCGTCGTGATGCCCTGGAGGTCGGATCCGGCGCCGGGTTCGGTCATCGCGATCGCGGTGATGACCGAGCCGTCGCAGAAGCCGGGCAGCCAGCGCCGCTTCTGCTCCTCGGTGGCGAGGTCCGTCAGATACGGGCCGATGATGTCGTTGTGCAGTCCGAGGGCCAGGCCCGCAGCGCCCGCGCGCGTGAACTCCTCGGCCAGTACGGCGCTGTAGCGGAAGTCGCGGTTCCCGCCGCCTCCGTACTCCTCGGGCACCGCGAGTCCGAGCAGGCCCTGCTTCCCCGCGGCCCGCCAGGCCTCGCGCGAGACGATGCCGTCCTTCTCCCACTGTTCGTAGTGGGGCAGCACCTCCTTGGCGAGGAAGGTGCGCACGGTCTCGCGGAACGCCTCGTGCTCGGCGGTGAAGATCTGCCGCTTCATGCGGGGAACGCCTTCCTGGAGTGACGGGGGTACGGAGGGAACGGCCGGCGCGCCCGCATCAGCCGGCGTCCCCGGTCAGCCCGGGAACGTCCCAGTCGCGGGCCACCTCTGCGGTGTCGGCGCCCGGCAGGGCGGGCCCGCCGCGGACGGAGGTGGGGGTGGCCGAGAAACGCGGCGCGGGGGCGGGCTGGGTGATGCCCTCGTGGTCGACGAAGGTGCCCCGGGCGGCGAGATGCGGGTGTCCGGGCGCCTCGCGCAGGGACAGGACCGGCGCCACACAGGCGTCGGTGCCCTCGAAGACGGCCGTCCACTCGTCCCTCGTACGGGTCCTGAAGCGGTCGGCGACCGTGGCGCGCAGTTCCTCCCAGCGGGCCGGGTCCTTGCGGGCGGGGGCGAGCCCGGGAATGCCGAGCAGGTCGACGAACTGGTCGTAGAAGCGCTGCTCCAGGGGTCCGACGGCCATGAACCCGCCGTCGGAGGTCTCGTAGGTGCCGTAGTACGGGCAGCCGCCGTCGAGGAGGTTGGCGGCGCGCCGGTCCTGCCAGCCGCCTGCGGCGATCATGCCGTGGATCATCGTCGAGAGGTGCGCCGTGCCGTCGACGATGGCCGCGTCCACGACCTGTCCTGCACCGGTCGCGCGCGCGTGGTGCAGGGCGGCGAGGACGCCGACGACGAGATAGAGCGAGCCGCCCGCGTAGTCGCCGAGGAGGTTCGCGGGGACCGGCGGCGGCTCGCCCGGCGCGCCGATCATCCCGAGGGTGCCGGTGAGCGCGATGTAGGCGATGTCGTGCCCGGCGTGCCGGGCGAGCGGGCCCTCCTGGCCCCACCCGGTCATCCGGCCGTAGACCAGCCTCGGGTTGCGGGCCCGGCAGTCCTCGGGGCCCACGCCGAGCCGTTCGGCCACGCCGGGCCGGTAGCCCTCGATCAGGATGTCGGCCCGTTCGGCCAGGTCGAGGACGCGGGACGCGCCGTCCTCGGCCTTGAGGTCGACCATCACGGACCGCTTGTTGCGGTTGACGACGTCGTGGGCCGGGTCGACCCCGATCCCGGGGCCGCCGGGCCGGTCCACGCGGACGACGTCCGCTCCGAGGTCGGCGAGCAGCATGGCGGCGAACGGGCCGGGCCCGATGCCCGCCAGCTCGACCACGCGCACTCCGGACAGGGGACCGTGCCCCGGCGTTCCTGCCGCTGTCATCAAGCCCCCAGCACCGTGACACCACTGATGTGACATCAGTGATGTTAAGAACGTGTTCCACTCCAGGCAAGGCCCTAACGAGCAAGCGCTTAGTTAAATTCCGCCATCGGGCACGGCTCCGCGGTCAGCGCGCGTCCAGCTCCGCGATCAGCCGTTTGGGGGCTGTGGCGCGGTAGCTCTCCTCGACCCAGTCGCACAGCAGCTCCGCCGCCGGGGCGCCTCGCTCCTCCAGGGGTATCCGCACCCAGCCGGCCCTGCCCAGGCCGTAACCGGCGGGCTCCGCGCCGGGCGAGGTGAGCGCGTGGGCGTGGGCCGCCTCGTCCTTGAGCTTCACGGTGACGCCCATCGGGTGACTGCCGTCGTCGAGCCCGAGGAAGACGAAGACCTTCTTGTTGACCTTCGCGACGGTCTCGCCCCAGGGGAACTCCTCCGCGGCGCCGGGCAGACCCAGGGCGAATCCCCGCACCTTCTGCCACTCTTTCAGCGCGTTTTCCGGCACGGCCACGGCTGCCTCCGGCCTGTTCGTGCGACCTCGTCGTCCGACTGTTCGTACCTCACGCTAGCCTCAGCCACCGACAACGGCGCTTCGCGCACGACGTGGCGCGGGACCGCGCGTCCGGGCGCAGCCCACAGTGGTGGAGGGTGTCATGAGCAGGCTTATCGAGCCGGACCGTGCGTACGACATCGTGCTCTTCGGAGCCACGGGGTTCGTCGGGGAGCTCACCGCGGAGTATCTGGCCGCCCACGCGCCCGAGGGACTGCGGTGGGCGATCGCCGGGCGGGACGCCGGAAGACTGGAACGGCTGCGGGAGCGGCTCGGCGGCGCCCCCGGTGTGCTGTCGGCGGACGTGAAGGACCCGCACTCGGTGCGCGAGCTCGCCCGGCAGGCCCGCGTGGTGGCCTCGACCGTGGGGCCGTACATCACCTACGGGGAGGAACTGGTGGCCGCGTGCGCGGACGCCGGGACCGACTATCTCGACCTGACCGGCGAGCCCGAGTTCGTGGACCTGATGTACGTCCGGCACGACACGCGCGCGCGGGAGACGGGCGCGCGGCTCGTGCACGCCTGCGGATTCGACTCCGTGCCGCACGACCTGGGCGCCTACTTCACCGTCAAGCAGCTCCCTGAGGACGTGCCGCTGCGGGTGGAGGGATTCGTGCGCTCCCGGGCGATGTTCTCGGGCGGCACGTTCGCCTCCGCGCTCAACCAGTTCGCTCGCGGCCGGCAGATGCTCGCCGCCGCGCGGGAGCGCCGCTACCACGAACCGCGCCTGCTGGGGCGGCGGGTGGTGGCCCCGCTGGGCGCGCCGCGGTTCGCCAAGGAGGTCGGGGCGTGGGCGCTGCCGCTGCCCACGATCGACGCCCAGGTGGTCCAGCGCTCGGCGCGCGCCCTGGCGCGGTACGGGCCCGACTTCCGCTACAGCCACTACGCCGCCGTCGAGCGGCTGCCCGTCGCCCTCGGCGGGGTCGCCGGGGTGAGCGCGCTGTTCGCCGCCGCGCAGGTGCCGGCGGCGCGCCGCTGGCTGTCGGGCCGGATCAAGCCGGGCGAGGGGCCGAGCGCCGAGCTGCGCGCGAAGAGCTGGTTCTCGGTGCGTTTCGTGGGCGAGGGCGGCGGCCGGCGCGTGTACACCGAGGTCTCGGGCGGCGACCCGGGCTACGGAGAGACCGCGAAGATGCTGGCGGAGGCCGCCCTGTCGCTGGCCCTCGACGACCTGCCGAAGACGGCCGGACAGGTCACGCCCGTGGTGGCGATGGGCGACGCGCTCCTCGCCCGGCTCGGCGCGGCGGGGATCACCTTCCGGGTGGCGGCGGTTCGCTAGCGGCGGGAACCCGGCGGGCGCCGCGCGTTCGTCGGGGGCCTCCGGTCCTCACGACGCCCAGACGATCACCGTGTAGATCATCCCGCCCGTCCAGGCGAGTCCGGCCGAGAACGCGAGGACCAGAGCGGTCGTCACCGCGCGTCCGGCGGTCCGGGCGGGTTCGGCCGAGGGCTGCGCGTCCAGGTGCGTCGTCATACGCACCAGCCTCGCGTCCGCGGCCCGGCCGCACATCCGTACGGGTACTCAGAAACCGTACTCAGGTACGCGAGAGGGGTCGGGCGGGGCGGTTGGGGCCGGGCGGTCACGGGTTGACGGCTGGAGTCCGTCCCTCGTGGGCGGGTGAAACGGAGTCAGCTCGCCGCAGACGGGGGAATCGGAGGCAGCCGGTTGCGGACGGCGGGCCGGAGTCAGGCGGTCGCCTCTCGGAGGGCCGCCCTGCACAGGGCGTCCGCCCGGCGGGTCGTCTCCGGCAGGCGGTACCGCGGGGTGAGGGCCAGGGTGTGCGCGCAGGCGTTGTCGAGGTCCACCCGGTGGCCTACGGACACGAACACGGGCTTGATCCCGTCCTGGGTGCGCAGTGCGCGGCCCGCCTCCTCGCTCCCCGCGAGCAGCGGCGATGCGCTGCCGCGCCGGGCGCCCGGCTCCTCGTAGGAGAAGGTGAACGGGTTCTTGGCGACCCCGATCGTGGGGAGTCCGGTGAGGACGCCGAGGTGGGCGGCGAGGCCGAACCGGCGCGGGTGGGCGAGTCCGTACCCGTCGCAGACGACCAGGCCGGGCGGGCAGGGCAGGGCGTCGAGCGCGCCCAGCACGGCCGGGATCTCGCGGAACGCGAGCAGTCCGGGTACGTACGGGAAGGAGACCGGGCCGACGGCGGTCGCCTCCGCGACGACCTCGCGGGTCGCCGCGTCGAGGACGACGGCGGCCGCGGCGACTACGTCCCGCTCGTCGTCGTAGGCCACGTCGACGCCCGTCACCCGGCCGGTACCGGGCGGCGGACCCGGCTCGTCGAGCACCAGCCGCCCGCGCAACTCGTCCTGCACGGCGCGGGCTTGTTCCTCGGTGGCGGGCCAGCCCGCCGGGGTCCTCACGGTCGTCATGATGCGGACGAGCCTACGGGCCTCCCTCGCCCGGGACCACACGGGGCGCCCCCCGCAGAGGGTCACCGCCGTGCGCGGTCCGGCCCGTCTCCGCGGCCGCGCACCGGAGTTCGCGCCCGGCCCGCTCAACAGGGCCCCGGCACACGGGTGTTGACGGTGCGGGGCAGCACGGCCGCCGGTCACCCGGGGGCGGGCGGACCGAGAGGTAGGCTCGCGATCATGTTCGTACTGGAGCTGTCCTACACCGCGCCGCTCGAAGCCGTGGACGCCGTCCTGGAGGCCCATGTCGCCTGGCTCGACGAGCAGTACGCGGCCGGGACCTTCCTCGCCTCGGGGCGCAAGAACCCCCGCGACGGAGGCGTGATCCTGGCCGTCGCGGACGACCGGGCGCGGATCGAGGAGATCACCGCGGGCGACCCGTTCGTCACCGCGGGCGTGTGCGCGTACCGCGTCACGGAGTTCGTGGCGACGAAGACGGCACCGGCCCTGGAGCGCTACCGCGAGACCCTCGGCTGAGGCCCTGAGGCCCTGAGGCTCCCGGGAACCCCCGGAACCCTCCGGGAACCCCCGGGAGCTCCCGGAGCTCTCCGTCGGCCCGGTCGCCGCTCCCCCGCCTCAGCGCTCCAGCCTGGCGATCCGCCCCTGCTCGCCCGCGGCCCAGCAGCCCAGGTCCGGGGTGCAGTCCACGGTGTCGTACGAGCCGGTGTCCAGGGTGCGCCAGGTGCGGCCGCCGTCGGTGGTCAGGTCGGTGCCGGTGGGGCCGACCGCGAGCGCGGAGGTCCGGCTGTGCGGGAGCCAGGTGACGCCGGAGCGGTAGGCGGGCGGGGGCCCGTCCGCGGTGGTCCAGGTGCGGCCGCCGTCGGAAGTGACCGCCGCCGCCCGCGGTGAGGCCTGGCCGGCGCGGTAGTCGCCGCCGACCGCGATGCCGTGGGCGCGGTCGCGGAAGGCGAGGGCGAAGACACCGCGCGCCGGGTCCCCCGCGGGCACCGGCGTGTCGGCGGCGGTCCAGGTCAGTCCCCGGTCCGCGGAGTGCAGCACGCGCGCGCGTGCCCCGCCCCCCGTGGCCAGCCACACGTCACGGGGCCCCGAACCGACCAGGCACTGGCCGCTCGCGGCGAACCCGGCCTCGCCGTCCTGCGCGGCGGGCATGCCGTCGCCCGGCAGCACCCTCCAGGAGCGGCCGCCGTCACTGGTCGACAGGATCCGGAACCTGCCGTCCACCGGATCGCTCATCGCCAGTCCGTGCCGCCGGTCCAGGAACGTGAGGCAGTCGTAGAAGGCGTTGGCGTCGGTGTTGCGGAAGGACTCGGTCCAGGTGGTGCCGCCGTCCTCGGTCCGGTAGACGCGGGACGCCTCGCCCTCGCCGATGGCCAGGACCACGGCCCGCCGCGCGTCGAACGCCTGGACGTCACGGAACTCCAGGTCCGCCGCGCCGGGCGGCGACACGTCGTGCCAGTGCGCCCCGCCGTCGGTGGTCCGCAGCACCGTGCCCTTGGATCCGGCCACCCACGCGGTGTCCCTGCTGACGGCGGACAGTCCGCGGAAGCGGGCGTCCGTGCCGCTGTCCTTGAGCGCCCAGTGCGGGGTCCGTGCCGTGTCGCGCGCCGGTGCGGGCGCCGCCGTCGCGGGCGCGGCCACCACGAGCGCCGCGGCGAGTGCGGCCACCGCCGGTGCCACCCCGGTCGCCCGGCTCATGCGTCTCGTCTTCCCCAAGCCCCTCATGGCGGGCGAAGCTAGTGCACCGCCCCGGCGGCGTCCAGATGGCCTCCGTCCCCCGATGGCGTCCATATCCCGGCCGGAGGGAACCTCAGGGGCCGCCCGGGTGTCCTCTTCGGTGTCGGGCGAGTGCGGAACGGAAAGGGATCACCACGATCGGAGAAAGTGGATCTCCCGGTGCATGACCTCGGTGACAGAGGTCACTCGGGTCAGAGGTGCACGCGCCGGGTCGTAATTCCGTCTCTTCAATTGACCGGCTTCATCCGCCCGGAGTTCGTCCAGCCGTCACAAGGGAGCAAGGCGTTGTCCACCGTCATCGAGCAGCCCGTAGAGGCCCGCCTCGTCGCCGCCGCGCCGCGGATGCCGAGCATTCCGGCCACGCTCCACTACGACCGGACCGACCCGTTCGCCGTCCGCATGACCTTCCCCGCCCCCGCCACGCTCGAAGGCGTCGAGGTCTGCTGGACCTTCGCCCGTGAGCTGCTGGTGTCGGGCCTGGAGGACGCGGTGGGGCACGGTGACGTCCGGGTGCGGCCGTACGGCTTCGACCGCACCGTGCTGGAGTTCCACGCGCCCGAGGGGACCGCCGTGGTCCATGTGCGCTCGGGCGAGGTACGGAACTTCCTGCAGCAGACCACCGATCTCGTGCCGGTCGGCCTCGAACACCTCCAGGTGGACCTGGACCACGATCTGGCGGAGCTGATGCGGGGCACCTGCTGACAGCCTGGCAGGGTCAACCGGCGCGCCCCATCAGGGCGTTGAGGCCGGCGTAGTCGAACCCGCCCGTCAGACCCCCGTACGTCCCCGTGTCCAGCAGCTCCCGCGCGGCACGCCGGACCAGGCCGTGCACGGCCGCCGCCATGCTCGAACCCGTGCTGATCCGGGCCACACCGAGGGCGGCCAGTTCGCCGACGGACGGCGCTCCGGGGCCGACCAGGATGTTCAGGGGGCCGTCGACGCCCTCGACGAGCGCCTTCACGATCGCCGGATCGGTGATACCGGGGACGAAGACGCCGTCTGCACCCGCGGCCAGGAAGGCGCCGGCCCGCTCCAGGGTCTCCCCCACCCCGCCCACGCCCCGCAGGAACGTGTCGACGCGGGCGTTGACGAACAGCGGCACCCCCGCCGCGTCGGCGGCCGCCCGGGCCACGGCGATGCGCTCCGCCTGCTCCGCCACCGGACGCAGCGGGCCGACCCCCTCCCCGTAGAGGGCGTCCTCGATGTTGACACCCACCGCGCCCGCCGCGAGCACCGCGCGGACGGTATCCCCCACGCCCTTGGCCTCGGCCGCGTACCCGTTCTCGATGTCCGCGCTCACCGGCACCCGGACCACGGCGGTGATCCGCGCGACGGCCGCGAGCGCGTCGTCCCGGTCCAGGCGGTCCCCGTCCGCGACGCCCAGGGCCCAGGCCAGGCCCGCGCTCGTCGTCGCCACCGCGGCGGCGCCCGCCTCCTCGACGATCCGCGCGCTCACCGCGTCCCAGGCGTTCGCCAGGACGAGGGGGCGGCCGGGCACGTGCAGGTCACGGAAGGCGAGGGCGGATGCGCGCAGCTGCTCGTTGTCGGTCATGGACCCCACCCAAACACGGCCGGGTCACGGCCTGCTGGCAGGAAACCGACATGTACGTGAGGCACCCAGGTGAATGCCCCCACTCGCTCCCCCCGGCCGTGGTCCCTCAGTTCGCCGCGGTCGTGGGCGCTCCGGCGGCGGCCGCGGTGGTGGCCGCCACGACCACCGCCGTACGGACGTCCTGGACGACCTTCCGCAGGGCCGGGGTCGCCGCGCCGCCGCGTTCGGCGAGGGCGTCGATGCGGACCCTGTGGAGCCTGCGTTCCCCGGGCGACGCGAAGGTGCGGAGCTCGGCGGCGGTGGCCAGGGCGACGAGGGCCGCGTCACGGTCGCCGACGTCGGCGACGGGTACGGGCCCCTCCAGCACCTCGCGTGCCCGCGCGCGCAGGGCCTCGACCGCGGGCACCCGGTCCAGCTCGTGCTCGACGGACGGGAACAGCCCGAGGACCCGCTTCCGCTCCGCCCGCAGATACCCCTCGGCGACGAGCTGGGCGCGTACGGCGTCCAGGGTGTACCTGGCCCGGCAGGTGACCCACGGCTTCCACCCGCGGGGCCGGGACTCCGACACGAGCTCCAGGAGACCGTCGAGCACGACGTCCCCCGTCCGCGAGTCGGCGTCGACGGGAGTGACGATTCCCTCGTCGTCGACGAGCAGCCCGCGCTGGGCGAGCTCGGTGAGGGCGCCGGCGCGCACCAGGTGATGGAGGTGGGTGGACCCGGTGATCCTGCGTTTCGTGGTGTCCCACGCCAGGAGGTAAAGCCGGGCCGGCAACGAGAGCGGGCCGTTCGT
Source organism: Streptomyces sp. NPDC127038 (assembly GCF_042725875.1). Lineage (NCBI taxonomy): Bacteria > Bacillati > Actinomycetota > Actinomycetes > Kitasatosporales > Streptomycetaceae > Streptomyces > Streptomyces sp. NPDC127038. Next base: position 22,560 of record NZ_JBHXDQ010000047.1, read on the forward strand.
CACGCGATCTCCTCGGTTCGTCGGTGGGCGTTATTCCTTTGACAGCCCTCGGGACCGTCCCTACGGTGTGAAGCGGTTCTGTTGCCGTCGAATGGAGAAGGACGTTGCTCGTCTGAGGTCTGAGACACCGCGTCACACCCGGCCTGGTCCCGTCGGACCCCGTGTGTGCGCAGCGTGCGACCTCGGCGTTCCAGCCGTCCTCGGTGCGGAGCCCTGTGTGATGCGGAGCATTCCTCCCGCTCGCCTCCGAACCTGATCGTCGTCGCCTCGCGGTGTCCCGTACGCGTACCCCCGACCGCATCCAGCATTCGCGAGGCCCTCATGTCAGCGTTTCCCCCTTCCGTCACCTGCACCTCCCTGTCCTTCGCCTGGCCCGACGGCACGGATGTCTTCGACGGCCTCCAGGTCGCCTTCGGACCCGGCACCACCGGTCTCGTCGGCGTCAACGGATCAGGCAAATCAACCCTGTTGAAGCTGATCGCCGGAGAGCTCGGCCCGGCCGACGGCACCGTCCGGGTCGCCGGTGAGGTGGGCCATCTGCCGCAGAACGTCACCCTCGACACCACGCTGCGGGTCGACGAGGCCCTCGGCATCCGCGCGGTCCGCGCCGCCCTGCACGCGATCGAGGCGGGCGACGTGTCCGAGGAGCACTTCGACGTCGTCGGCGACGACTGGGACGTGGAGGAGCGGGCCCGCGCCACCCTCGGCGAACTCGGTCTCGGCCACATCGACCTCGACCGCACGATCGGCGAGGTCTCCGGCGGCGAGTCCGTGCTGCTGCGGCTGGCCGCGCTCCTGCTGCGCCGCCCCGACGTGCTGCTGCTCGACGAACCCACCAACAACCTCGACCTGTACGCGCGACAGCGGCTGTACGCGGCCGTCGAGGCCTGGTCCGGGGTCATGATCGTGGTCAGCCACGACCGTGAACTCCTCGACCTGGCCGACCAGATCGCCGATCTGCACTCCGGTGAGGTCACCTGGTACGGCGGGAACTTCTCCGCGTACGAGGAGGCGCTCGCCGCCGAACAGGAGGCGGCGGAGCGCATGGTGCGCGTCGCCGAGTCCGACCTGAAGAAGCAGAAGCGTGAACTGGTCGACGCCCAGGTCAAGTTGGCCCGTCGCAGGCGGTACGGGCAGAAGATGAACGACCAGAAGCGCGAACCGAAGATCGTCATGGGTGCGCGCAAGCGGTCGGCCCAGGAGTCGGCGGGCAAGCACCGGCTCCTGCACGAGGGCAGGCTCGGCGAGGCGAAGGAGCGTCTCGACGAGGCGGTGGAGGCCGTACGGGACGACGATCTGATCCGGATCGACCTGCCGTACACGGCCGTGCCCCCGGGCCGCACCGTCCTCACCCTCGACCGGCTGGAACCGCGGCACGGAGCGCGGGTGAACGGGATCCTCGAACTGCGCGGGCCCGAACGCGTCGCGCTCATCGGGCGCAACGGGTCCGGCAAGACGACCCTGCTGCGCACGATCGCCGGGCAGCTCGACCCCGTGTCCGGCGAGGCGCGCGCCCATGTGCCGCTGCGCTTCCTGCCGCAGCGGCTCGACGTCCTGGACGACGGGAGGAGCGTCGCCGAGAACGTGGCCCGGTACGCGCCGGCCGCGACCGACAACCGGGTCCGGGCCCGTCTCGCCCGCTTCCTGTTCAAGGGGGCGAAGGCCGACCAGCTCGCGGCGACGCTCTCCGGCGGCGAGCGTTTCCGCGCCGCGCTCGCGGCCCTGATGCTGGCCGAGCCCGCCCCGCAGCTCCTCATGCTCGACGAACCGACGAACAACCTGGACATGGCGAGCGTCCGGCAGCTCACCACGGCCCTGGAGTCGTACGAGGGGGCGCTGATCGTCGCGAGCCACGACATGCCGTTCCTGGAGTCGATCGGCATCACGCGACGGCTGCTGCTGGAAGGAGGAGAACTGAAAGAAATCGCTCCGGAAACTGTCGGGTATTCCTCATAGTGCGGAACGCCGGGGCGGCCTAGCGTCGGGGGTGGGCGGTGCCCCGGCGTCAGGCCGGGGACCTTTGCGCGCGTGACCCGCGCCGCATGATGGCGCGCCGACACCCCCGGCCGATTCGGAGACCCTCCCGTGCCCAGTAGGAAAGCGCTCGTCCGCAGGCCCGGCCCCCGCCTCGCCGAGGGGCTGGTGACGCACGTGGAACGCACGGCGGTGGACGTCGGCCTCGCCGTCGAGCAGTGGGAGGCGTACACCGGGGCGCTGCGCGCGCACGGCTGGGAGACCGTGGAGGTGGACCCGGCCGAGGACTGCCCGGACGCGGTGTTCGTCGAGGACGCCGTCGTCGTCTTCCGCAACGTCGCCCTCGTCACCCGTCCCGGAGCCGAGTCCCGGCGCGGCGAGACCCGCGGGGTGGAGGAGGCGGTGGAGCGCCTCGGCTGCTCGGTGAACCGGATCCGGAATCCCGGCACCCTCGACGGCGGCGACGTCCTGAAGGTCGGCGACACGATCTACGTGGGCCGCGGCGGCCGGACGAACGCGGCCGGGGTCCAGCAGCTGCGGGCGGTCTTCGAACCGCTCGGGGCGCGGGTCGTCGCGGTCCCGGTCAGCAAGGTGCTGCATCTGAAGTCGGCGGTCACCGCGCTGCCCGACGGCACGGTGATCGGACACGAGGCGCTCGTCGACACCCCCTCGCTGTTCCCGCGCTTCCTGCCGGTACCGGAGGAGTCCGGGGCGCACGTGGTGCTCCTGGGCGGCGACCGGCTGCTGATGGCGGCGTCCGCCCCGAAGACCGCGGAACTGCTCGCCGGGCTCGGTCACGAACCGGTCGTCGTGGACATCGGCGAGTTCGAGAAGCTCGAGGGCTGTGTGACCTGTCTCTCGGTGAGGCTGCGGGAGCTGTACGTCTGAACGGGTGAGCGGGCCATCCGTACGGACCCGGGCTCCGGACGCCCCGGGTCGCTCCGTCATGGACCGGATCCGCCGGTACCGCGGCCCGCATCATCGCTGATCAGAGACCTTTACAGGCTTCTTAACCTACGGAGACGTAACCTACGGATACGTAGCCTACGATGCCGTAGGTTAGCTTTTCCGCTCGTTGTCCCGTCCCTCCCTGGAGCACCCGTGACGATCACTTCTCCCGACCTCGGCACCTCGTCGGCCGCCTGGACCGACGCCCGCCTGCTGTACGCGCTGGAGGAAGTGGTCGAGACGGAGCTCAACCGTCACCTGAAGGTCGCCAAGGACTGGATGCCGCACGAGTACGTGCCGTTCAGCGACGCCCGCAACTTCCCCGGCATCTTCGAGGACGGCGAGGCCTGGGAGAAGGAGCAGTCCAAGGTCACCGAGATCGGCCGGATCGCCCTCGTGGTCAACCTGCTCACCGAGGACAACCTCCCGAGCTACCACCACGAGATCGCGTCCCTGTTCGGCCGTGACGGCGCCTGGGGCACCTGGGTGCACCGCTGGACGGCGGAGGAGGGCCGGCACGGCATCGTGATGCGCGACTACCTGCTCGCCTCGCGCGCGGTGGACCCGGACAAGCTCGAGGCCTTCCGGATGCAGCACATGAGCGAGGGCTTCGAGTCGGACAACCGTCACTCGATGCTGCACTCCGTCGCGTACGTCGCCTTCCAGGAGCTGGCGACCCGCATCTCGCACCGCAACACCGGCCACCAGTCCGGCGACCCGGTCTGCGACCGCATGCTGGCGCGCATCGCGACCGACGAGAACCTGCACATGGTCTTCTACCGCAACCTGCTGAAGGCCGCGTTCGAGCTCGCCCCCGACCTGACCATGCAGGCCGTGCGGGACGTCGTCGTCAACTTCCGCATGCCCGGTCACGGCATGCCCGGCTTCGAGCGCATGGCGGCCCAGATGGCCATCGGCGAGGTCTACAACATGCGCATCCACCACGACGACGTGCTCCAGCCGGTGCTGCGCCACCTCAAGGTCCTGGAGATCGACGGCCTGGGCCCCGAGGGCCTCAAGGCCCAGGAGGAGCTCGGCTTCTTCATGGGCGGCCTGGACGCCGAAGCCTCGAAGTTCGACGAGAAGCTCGCCGCGCGCAAGGCGCGGATGGCGGCCCGCGCGAGCGCGTGACCCCGTCCGACGGGTGTGGCGGGGCCCCCGGGCCCCCCCACACCCTCGGTCCCGCCCGCCGGGCCCGCCGAACCGGCCCGAGCCGGTCCTTGCGGCCGGGCGGGCCGGGCGCCGACTAGTCGGGCAGCCGGTCCAGGACCCACTCCCCGATCTCCGGCGTCATGATCGCGTGCGGGTCGTTGTCCCCCGAGAGCAGGAAGTCGTTGAGATCCGACTCCTCCGGGGGCAGCCCGTCGATGTTGACGTACAGGTTCTCCTGCCGGTCCAGGTCGCGGACGGCGACCGCGCTGACCGACGGGACGAAGCACACGGACCGGTGGACCATGTCGACGTCCTCGCCGAACGCCTTGAGCGTGTCCCCGACGATGCCGAAGGACTCGAGCGTCCCGCCGGGCGCGCCGTCCAGTTCGGGGAACCCGCTGGTGGTGATCGTGTACGGGCCGCCGAGGACGCCGTCGAGCACGGCCACCTCCGCGGCCTCGCCCTTGCTCTGGGCGAGGAAGTACGTACCGTCGAACAGCGGCCCGGCGCAGGTCAGCGCCTTGGCCCCGGCACGCACCCCGTTGCCCACGCCGTCACCTCGCCCGCTGGACACCCCGATCAGGTGCGGGATCTGCGGCCAGCCGCCCACCCGCTCCAGCTGTTCCTTGAACTCCTTGCGCAGCGGGCTCTCCTTCGGCGTGCCGTCAAGAGCGTCCAGGTGGCGCCAGAGCATCTGCTGCGAGGCCGGGCTGCCGATCTGCCGCAGATAGGTGTCGTCGCCGGCGTCGGCGAGGTAGTGGGCGAGCGCCTGGAGCCCGATCGGCACCCACGCTCCCCGGTGCGGGCTGTCGAACGACGCGTAGACCCCGACCCGGTGGTCCATGCGCTGCGTCTCCATCTTGGCCAGCGCGTAGCGGGCGACGATGCCGCCCATGCTGAACCCGCCGACGAACAGGCGGGTGTCGTCGAGCTGCTCCGCGATGGTCCGCATGATCGCGGCGGTCATCGTCTCGGCGTTGCGCAGGATCGACTCGCTGCGCTCGTCGAACCCGACGAGGACCAGGGTGCGGCCCCGGCGGCGCAGTTCGCTGATGAACGGGAACCTGCCGTTCTCCAGCCCGTCCCACAGCCAGTCGAAGTCGGACGGCCCGAGGTTGAATCCGTCGGCGAGGACCACCGGGCGGACCACGCCCTGCCGGCCCTCCCCGTAGTACACCACCGCTCTGCCGTGCGGCAGCTGCCATTCCTCGTCGGGCCGGGGAGCCTGCGCGGGCGCGGGCCTCTCCATCGGCGCCACGAGTCCCATCGACCCGGCGGCCTTCCTCGCTCTGCCGGCCTTGCTGTCTGCCATGACGTCCCTTTCGATGTCGGTGACAACGTCAGAGGACGTCATGCGCACATTTGGCATGGTCCATGCGCATATGACAATGGGCTCACTCCGATGCACCACGCTCCCCGGCCGACCGCCGGAACGCGCGTCACTCCTGGGCGCGGCGCAGGCCGAGGCGCTCCTTCTCGGAGAGTCCGCCCCACACACCGAAGCGCTCGTCGTTGCTCAGCGCGTATTCCAGACACGCGGGACGCATCGCGCACATCCCGCAGATGCGCTTGGCGTCACGGACCGAGCTGCCCGGCTCGGGAAAGAAGAAGTCCGCCCCCGTCTGCGCGCACAACGCCTGCTCCTGCCAGGCGAGGTCGGACGGAGTGATGGTTTGCGAGTACATGCGGACGAGCGTGCCGCGCCGCGAAAAACGTTCGCTCAACGCGGGATCAACGCCGGGCACCCAGGCTGCCGGCGGCCTCGATGATGGCCCGCCGGCCGGTGCCGGGCACGGCGGCGCGCGGAAGAAATCGGCGACAACGGGAATTCGCGCGGACACCCGGAGTGACGGGGTCGCCGGGAGGCGGTCGCTCCCGTCCGCTCGCGCGCGGCGACGGCGATTGTCAGTGGGCGGTGGAAGAGTGGACACCAAGGCAACGGGACCCCTCGAAGGAGGACAATCATGCTCACCACGCGCTTCGTCAACGGCTCCCCGAACTGGCTGGATGTCGGCACGTCCGACCTCGACGGCGCCATCGCCTTCTACGACGGCCTCTTCGGCTGGCGGTTCCTGTCGGCGGGGCCGGACGCCGGCGGTTACGGCTTCTTCCAGGTCGACGGCAGGACCGTGGCCGGGGGCATGCAGATCACCGCCGAGCAGGGCCCGCCGGCCTGGCACGTCTACTTCCAGGCCGAGGACGCGGAAGCCACAGCGAAGGCCGTCGAGCAGGCCAAGGGCACGGTGCTGATGCCGCCCATGGACGTGATGGGCGAGGGGCACATGGCCATGCTCGCCGACCGTGCGGGCGTGACCTTCGGCATCTGGCAGCCGGGCCGGACCAAGGGCCTGGGCATGGCGGGCGACCCGAACTCCCTGTGCTGGGTCGAGCTCGTCACCCCGGACATCGCGGCGGCCGCCGCGTTCTACAACTCGGTCTTCGGATGGGAGACCTCGGCGGCCCAGTTCCCCGGCGGGACCTACACCTGCGTCAACCCGGCGGGAACGGAGGAGGAGGCCATGTTCGGCGGTCTGGTACCGCTGGCCGACGACCCGGTCGAGGCGAGGACCGGCGCGTACTGGCTGCCGTACATCGAGGTCCGCGACGCCGACGCCGTGGTCGCGAGGGCCCAGGAACTCGGCGGCACGGTCCGGATGCCGGCCACGGACATGGAGGGCGTCGGCCGCATGGCCAGGATCGCGGATCCGTACGGGGCGCACCTCGCGGTGATCAAGAGCACGCCCCGGCAGGGCTGACCCCTCGCGGGGCGGGCGAGCGTCCTGACGGCGGGCTCGCGCCCGGCGCGGGTGCCCTCGTCCCTGCGGCGGGCTCCCTTCGAGGTGTGCGCCCGCGTCCGCGTCCCGGTCTCGGTTCTACGCCGACGCCCGTCGTACCACCGTCGTCGGCAGGACGATCCCGGCGGGCTCGGACACCGGCCCGGTCACCCCGGTCCGGCTCTCCAGTCCGCCGATGAGCAGACGGGTCATCAACCGGCCCATCTCCTCGATGTCCTGACGCACCGTCGTCAGCGGCGGGTCCGTCTGCTCGGCGATCGGCAGCATGTCGTCGAAGCCGATCACGGCGACGTCCTCGGGGACCCGTCGTCCGTGCTCGCGCAGCACCCGCAGCACGCCGAGGGCCGACAGGTCGTTCGCCACGAACACCGCGTCCACGTCGGGGCGGCGCTCCAGCAGTTCCCGCATCGCGCGCTCGCCGCCGGCCGGGGTGAAGTCGCCGGTCGCGACGAGCGCCGGGTCGGCGTCGGCCATGACGTCCCGGTAGCCGTCCAGCCGGTCGACCGCGGACGTCTGGTCGAGGGCACCGGTGATGTGGGCGATGCGGGTCCGCCCCAGGCCGAGGAGATGGCGTACGGCCTGACGGGCTCCGCCGCGGTTGTCGCAGTCGACGTAGACCGCTTCCCGGTCGCCGTCGCCCCAGCCGGGCCGTCCGCCGAACACGGTCGGCACCCCCGCGCCGTGGATCAGGCCCGGCAGCGGGTCGTCGAGGTGCAGCGAGAAGACGAGCGCGCCGTCGACGTGACCGCCGGCGAGATAGCGGGCGACGCGGGCGTGGTCGTCGCGGCCCTCGGTGAGGAGCAGCACCAACTGTGAGTCGTTGGCGGCGAGTTCCTTGCTGATGCCGCGGAGCTGGAGGGCGAAGAAGGGGTCGGCGAAGACCCTGGTCTCGGGCTCGGCGATGACGACGGCGACGGCGTCGTGGCGCCGGGTGACGAGGCTGCGGGCGGCCTGGTTCGGAACGTATCCGAGTTCTTCCACGGCCCGGCGCACGCGCTCGACGAGCGGTTCACGGACCCCGTCCCCGCCGTTCACGACCCTGGACGCGGTGGCCCGGGAGACCCCGGCCCGCGCGGCCACGGCCTCCAGCGTGGGGCGCGACGCTGTCTCGGTCACCTCAGGGCACCTCCTCGGCGGATGCGGATCAGGATAGCCGCGGGAGCGCCCGCTCCGGGGAAGTGCTTCCCGATCACCGAGAAAGACTCGAACCGACCTGCCCGACGGGGCCGGGACCCTCGTACTAGGCGTCCCCCTGCTTCGCGTCCGCGTGCTTCGCGCGGCTCGGCTGCACCCGCTTGGGCTCGCCCGGCATCTTCGGGTACTCGGGCGGGTACGGGAGGTCGCCCAGGCCGTGGTCGTGCTCGTCGCGGCTGGCGAGTTCCAGCAGGGCCTCCAGCGAGAAGGCGTGCTCGTCCATGTCGGCGTGCACGTCGCCGAGTTCGGCGAAGCGCTTCGGCATGGTCGCCAGGTCGAAGTCCCGGGGCCGGGCGTCCTGCACCTCGTCCCAGCGCAGCGGCGCGGAGACCGGGGCGTGCGGGCGGGGCCGTACGGAGTAGGCGGAGGCGATGGTGCGGTCGCGGGCGGTCTGGTTGTAGTCCACGAAGATCTTCTCGCCCCTCTCCTCCTTCCACCACGCGGTGGTGACCTGGTCCGGCATACGGCGTTCCAGTTCACGTCCGACGGCGATGGCGGCCCGGCGCACCTGGGTGAAGGTCCAGCGCGGCTGGATCGGCACGAAGACGTGCAGCCCGCGGCCCCCTGAGGTCTTGGGCCAGCCCCGCAGGCCGCCGTACTCGTGCAGGACCTCGCGCAGTTCGTGGGCGGCGCGCACCGCGTCGGCGTAGTCCGTGCCGGGCTGCGGGTCGAGGTCGATGCGCAGTTCGTCGGGACTGTCGACGTCGTCGCGGCGGACCGGCCAGGGGTGGAAGGTGAGCGTGCCGAACTGCGCGGCCCAGAGCACGGCGGCGGGCTCGGTGGGGCACATCTCGTCGGCGCTGCGGCCGCTGGGGAAGGTGATGTGGGCGGTCGGGATCCAGTCGGGCATGTTCTTGGGCGCCCGCTTCTGGAAGAAGGACTCGCCGGTCACCCCGTCCGGATAGCGCTCCAGCGTGGTCGGACGGTTGCGCAGGGCGCGCAGGATGCCCTCGCCGACGGCGAGGTAGTACTGGGCCAGATCCAGCTTGGTGAAGCCCCGCTCCGGAAAGAAGATCTTGTCCGGACTGGACAGACGAACGCTCCGCCCCGCCGCTTCGAGTTCCACCGCATCGCCCATGCGAGCCACGGTAGGCGCAGCTCGCGGGGCCCGCACACCGGGCGGACGGGCACGTGACCGCGCAGAATCGAAGTATGGTTCTGCGAGATTTTCGATAGGTGCAGGTCAGACGCCATATTGACCGACCCTCTCACGCTGTTCTCTCACAATCTCTCACCCGAGCCCGTGTAGACCATCGAGCGCGGCGGCTGCCGAACGAAGATCCTCGGCGTCCGGAGCGACGTACTTGGCCTTCGTGAAGGCCGCGTTGGTGTGCCCCGCCCATGCCGCCAGGACGACATCCGCGACCCCGTTCACAGCGAGGTACTTGAGGACGGCGTGCCGCGCGTCGTACAAGCGGACCCGCCTCAGGCCGAGTTGCTCCATCAGCCCGCACGCGTGGTCCCGAAGGTTCCGCGTGTCGAGTGGCACCCCGAGTTCATCGACGAGCACGTACCCGGAGACGGTGTACGCCTCGCCGGCCGCGAGGCGCTCGCGGGCCTGCAACTTCTTGAAGCTCTTGAGGGAGTCCCAGACCAACCGCGGGAGCGGCAGGGTGCGTTCGCCGCTGGTGGTCTTGGTGTCCTTCTCGACGGTGTAGTGGTTGCGGACCATGGTGCGGGTGTTGAGCACCGACACGGTGCCGCCCACCAGGTCGACGTCCGGCTCCCAGCGCTGGCCCGCGACTTCGGCCGGGCGCATGCCCATCAGCGACTCCATGAGCGGAGCGCACAGCCGATCGTTGCGGATACCGGAGACGTACTGCTGCACCTCCGCGACGTTCCACGGCTGGACCTTGGTGCTGCGCCGCTTGTCCTGCTTGCGGGCCTGTTTGGGGACGTGAACGTATTCGGCGACGTTCGCCCGGACCATCTGCCGGACGAAGGCGCGGCCGAGGATCTCCTTGAGTCGGGAGAGGATCGTGTCGACGCTGGTGGGTCGCAGCCCGGTCAGGGTCTCGACAGGCTGCTCGGGGTTTCCGGTCTGCACGATGATGGGGCGCCGGCGCCCTTGGGTGAGGAGCCACTGCACGAAGTCGATGCAGTCGTCCTCGGTGAGCGCCTGGAGACGGGTCTCTCCCAGCCGGTTCTTGATGTAGCCGAGCTGGGTCTCGTAGCTGGGGATCGTGGTGGGCTCCAGGTCTTCCTTCTTCTTGGCGAACCACTCGTCGACCCACTCCCCCACCGTGATTTTGTTGGGGACGATGAGCGTGCCCGCGTCGCGCTGGTGGCGGAGCCGGTTGTACTCGGCCTCGGCCTCGCGCTTCGTGTCCTTGGTGATCGTGAGTTGCTTGCGCTTGCCGGTCGCGTCGCGGCCTACGTCGACCACGAACCGGTACCGGGTCTTGCCGTTCTTCAGCGTGATCTTTTTGATCTCGGCCATGTCCTCCCCTATTCGATTCGCGAAGCACTACCGGGAGGGCTGGCGACAAGGGCGTGACGTTCCAGGCACTGCTTCACTCCTGGTCGGCCTCCTCTCCGTCCGCATCGCCACCTGTCGAACCCTCTGCTTCCCCGTCAGCCGTTTCCCCCCGCTGCCTGCGCTCCCATTCGAGAGTCGCCCGGTTCTGCTCCGCCACCCGTTCCCGCGTGAACCACGCTGCCGAGGCCGCCTTCTGGCGTTCCGGGGACATCGCGCCGAAGCCGGCCGCGAGCTCGGCAAGGTTCTCCGGGGGGCTGTCGTATCCCTCCGTGAAGATCCGGCCGAACTCATCCGGAGTCAGGTCACGCAGCAACGGTCCCGGTTCGGCGCCGGCGCGACCCTTGACGCTCGGACCAAGCCATCCCGCCTTCCTCGCGCGCGAAATCCATGAGCGCACTGTCTCTTCGGGCCGATCGAACTCCTGGGCCATCCGCTTCACAGCTCCCGATGGGCGACCGGGCGCGGTCTCTGCCAGGTAGGAGACAGCCACACTGCGCAGGAGTTCGTCGCTCAAGGCACCCCTCCCGCCGTAGCGTGGCGAGTTCGGCGGGTAGTCCACCAACTTCGGCGCCTCGGACGACTGCGCGGCGCGCGCTGTAGTGGCTCGGGCCAGATGCAGGATGTCGCCAACTTGGATGCGCCGCAGGAGACTGCCGGTGATGCCGCTGCCGGTCGGGTCGACGGCCGTCAGTTCCACCCGGGAGATCACCAGGCCTTGAGAGCCCCGGGTGATGTCGCCCTCGGCAAGCCACTCTCCCGAGGCGGGGCGCGCCTCGAACGTGGCCACGACCTTCCCTTCTGCCTGGTCGGCGGCGGCGTCGCGGTCGGCGATGGCACTGATGAAGACCTCGTCGGGCCCATCGGCGGTGGGGGGAGTCGGTGTAGTCACCTCACGAGCATGGCAAGAAACGCAACGGTAGGTCAACACACCAGCCCGGCAGACGTGGCTCACCATGTCGGCAGACATGGTTGACCTGAACCCACCAGGTCTGCCAAGCTGGCCACATGACAGCCACAGCGCTACGCGTTAGGGCTCGCCTGCTCCTGCACCAGGACCTTCCGGCCCCGGCGGAGCGGCGGGCGATCCGCCTGGCGGCGGGACTCTCGCAGGGGGAACTGGCCGAGGCCATCGGTGTGACCCGGCAGGCCATCAGCAACTGGGAGAGCGGAATCCGCACGCCGAAGGGCGGGCACCTTGAGCGGTACGTCACTGCGATCCGCACGCTCCGGAGCGCCGCCTGATGGCCGCGAAGAAGGCGGAGTCGCCGACGCTCGCCGAGGTGAAGAAGTGGCCCGCGACGGTCAACGTCCCGCGTGCTGCGCTCGCTCTCGGCTGTAGCCGGTCGCAGCTCTACGAACTGATCAAGCGTGGCGAAGCGCCTGTCCGAATCCTCTCGTTCGGCAGTCGTCACGTCGTGATCACCGCATCTCTCGTGGCACTGCTCGAAGCCGCCTGAGATGCGGGCGGCCCGGCCGTCGGTGTCATCACCACCAGCGACCGGGCCTCAGCACCAACCCGAGCAACAGCAAGACCCCGCCTCAACCACCACAGCCGAGCGGGGCCCTGCACAACCAGAACGGACTAGCGCCATGAACCATGCTACGACCAGCCGGACCGATGTCAGCACTGCCCCGCAGTCCGAGACGGAACGCGACAAGGTCCTCGCCGTCCTGCACGACTCGGTACGGCAGGCCGCCGAGACGACCGGGCTCTGCACGCCGGAGCAGGCCGACCAGATCGCCGCCGCTATGACGGCCGAACTCAGCCAGCCCGAGCAGTCCCCCGAGGTGACCCGCGCGCTCGCGCAGATCGAACTCGACAAGCAGGCCGCGAAGGACGCCGGCCTCTGGGACGCCCAGTACGAGCGGGTCCTGAGCACCTTCGGCGAGATGCTCATCGAGGCCAACGACGTCGACACCGTCCTCGAAGCCATCTTCCAGGCGATGGCCAACCAGATCGCGGCGGAGAACAACCTGCGGTTGGCGCGGGCGAACGCGAGCGCAGACGACCAGTTCGGCGGACAGCTCATCGTCTGGCGCGAGTCCGGGCTCGTCCTGGTCCCGCACAGCATGAGCGCGCACGAGGCGCTCGACCAGCTCCGTGCCCACCTCGCCGAGCACGCGGACGCCCGTCCGTGACGTCCCGCCCCGGCCGCCGCGCACCTCGCCTGACCATCACGGTCGGGCGGGGTGCAGCGGGGCGCATCACTGGCTTGACCTTCCCCAGAACGCCGCGCGACCGAGCCGTCACGGCCGCCTCTCCCGCGAGGACTTCAGCGTGAACGACCGCACGACCGCAGAGAACCCCGCCGCCGGCCAGGCGACTGGGGCACTCAGCCTGCGCGAGGTGGCCCGCGAACTGGACGCCGCTGGCCTCTGCCCCCTTCCCGTGAAGCAGGACGGCAGCAAGGCTCCTGACGTCCGTTCATGGACGCCGTACAAGACCACCCGATCCACCCCCGAGGAACACGACCGCTGGTTTGGAGACGGCCGCCGTACCGGTATCGGCATCGTTACCGGCGCCGTCTCCGGCAACATCGAGCTGATCGAATTCGAGGGCCGTGCCGTGGCGGAGGGCCTGCTCGACGAGGTCACCGAGCTGGCCGAGAATTCCGGGCTCGGCGAACTGTGGCAGGCCGTCACCACGGGCTGGGCAGAAAAGTCGCCCTCCGAAGGTGTCCACCTCAAGGTTGTCGTCGACGGGCGGCCCGCCGCCGGGAACCAGAAGCTCGCCTCCCGGCTGGCCCGTGAAGACGAGTACACCGACCAGGAGCGGCAGCGGCTCCGGGAGAAGCCCAACTCGAAGATCGTGCGGGTGCTGATCGAGACCCGTGGCGAGGGCGGCTTCGTCGTGATCGCCCCGTCGCACGGATCTGTACACCCGAGCGGCAAGCCGTACCTCCGGATCTCCGGCGGGCCCTCGACCATGCCTGTGCTCGGCCCCGACGACCTCGACGCGGTCTATGCCCTGTGCCGGGCGGTCGACGCCATGCCGAAGGAGGAGAAGGCGAAGACCGCGCCGCGTCCCAAGCGCGAGCTACCGCCCGGCGCCGTCCGTCCCGGTGACGACTTCGAGGCCAAGGCCGACTGGCCCGAGATCATCGGCGACGACTTCGACCCCATCTTCACGCGCGGCCAGGTCACCTTCTGGCGGCGCAAGGGCAAGAGCCGGGGCATCTCCGCGACGACCGGCTACGCCAAGGACCGCGACCGGCTGTACGTCTTCAGCACCTCGACCGCCTTCGAAGCCGAGACGCCCTACGACAAGTTCGCGGCCTACACCCTGCTCACCCAGGGCACCACTACAGCCTCCGCGTTCAAGCAGGCAGCCGGAGAACTCCGCCGCCGCGGATACGGGTCCGAGCCCACGCGGCGCCGACTGACCGTCGTGTCCTCGCAGTTCAGCGACGGGTCCTCCGCGCTCGACCCCGACCTCGCGCCCGACGAGACCGAGGACCAGGGCGCCCGGCTGCGGGTGGCCGGCCAGCGCCCGGAGCTGGACATCACGAACGAGGCCGAAGCCATCGAGGGGATCCTCGCCGTCATGGCCGCGGAGCAACTACCCGGCCTCTACAAGCGGTCCAGCGGCCCCTGCTGGGTCTACCAGGATGACCAGGGCAACCCGCTCGTCAAGCAGCTGGGTACCGACAACCTCCGCGCCTACCTCGCCGAGTACGTCCTCACCTACGCCGTCGTCCCCGACCCGATCACCCAGGGCTTGAAGGAGGAGCGCGCCCTGGTGATGCCGAAGACGTGCGGCACCATCCTCGGCCGACGGGACTGGCCTCTCATGCCTCTGCGCGGGATCGTCACGGCACCCGTCGTGCGCCCGGACGGCACCATCGTTCAGGCCGTCGGGTACGACCGCCTGACAGGCCTGTACATGCACCCCAAGGTGCCGCTCCGCCGCCTTCAGGCAGAGGTGACGGAGGAGTCCGTCGAGCGGGCCAAGAAGGTCGTCCTTGGCCAGATGCTCGCGGACTTCCCTTTCGTGGCCGCATCCGACCGGGCGCAGTACCTGGGGGCCCTGCTCTCGCCGATCATCCGCCACTACGTCCCCGGCCCGACCCCGCTCCTGGTCATCACCAGCACCTCGCAGGGCTCCGGCAAGACCCTGCTGATGGACGCCTTCGGCTACATCTACGGCCTCGCCGTAACCCAGTGGCCCGAGAACGACGCCGAGCTACGGAAGGCCGTCACCGCCAAGCTCTGGGACTGCGGCGACCCCGTCATCGCCATGGACAACCTGCCGAACGGGCACGTCATCAAGTCGCCGATCCTGTCGTCCCTGGCGACGTCGGCAACGTGGAGCGACCGCCTGCTCGGGAGCACCAGCTCGGTCAGCATCCCGAACGACAGACTGTGGGTTCTCACCGGCAACAACTTGAGCACCGGCGGGGACAACGCGCGCCGCACCCTGTGGGTACGCCTTGACCCCAACTGTCCCAACCCTGACCAGCGCGACGACTTCACCGTCGGCGACCTCCGGCAGTGGCTGGAGGAGAACGCCTCCACTGTCGTCGCCGCCCTCGTGACCATGGTCCGCGGGTGGCTCGCGGCCGGCGGCAAGACCATCACCACCCGCATGGGTGACTACTCGCGATGGGCGTCAACGGTGGCGGGCATCCTCGACTACCTCGACGTACCCGGCTGGCTGGCCAACCGAGACGCGGCGACGGCCACGATGGACGAAGAGGCCCTGGAGTGGGCTGCGTTCCTGACGGCCTGGTACGGCACGCCTGATCTCAGCGCCCGGACCGTCACCACGAAGGAACTCCTCGCCCTCAAGGACGCCGTCCCCCGCCTCCAGAACGGCGACCCGCCGTCCCCCAAGCAGCTCGGCCACTGGCTCAAGGCGAGGCAGGGCCGGTACTTCGAGGACTTGAAGATCAGCCTCGTCTACGACACCCACCGGAAGCAGAACCTGTGGCGCGTCGAGAAGTACGAGGGCGGCCGATGACCCGCACAACCCCGCAGACCGCGGGGAAGTTGCGGGGATCCCGCACCGCCTCTGACCTGCGGGGATGCGGGGATGCGGGGATGTGCGGAGTTGCCCGCTATCCCCGGGCATACGGGAGCGTCACGCAGACCTCACATGCAACACACATCTGCATGCGGCGCAGCAACGGTGAAGCGCTCCCTATATGGCGGCCTAGAGAAACATTCCGCACAACCCCGCAAACCCCGCAGAACAGCAGGTCAGCGGTCATGCGGCCCTGCCGCAACTTCCCCGCAGACATCCCCGCAACTTCCCCGCAGAACCCCGCAGAGCCGAGGTGATCCCCGTGCCCGAAGCGCTTCCTCTCCGCCCGTACCAGCGGGCAGCCATCGATGCACTCCGCACCGGATGGCAGGCCGGCGGCCTCCGCCTGGCCGTGCTGCTCCCCACAGGCAGCGGCAAGACCGTCGTCTTCTCCCACCTCGCCGCAGAACAGCACGCCCGCGGCGTCCGCACCCTCGTCCTCGCCCACCGAGACGAACTCATCCAGCAGGCCGCAGGCAAGATCCGCGCCGTCGCTCCCCACCTGCGAGTCGGGATCGTCAAGGCCGAGTGCGACGAGCACCAGGACGTGGACGTCGTCGTCGCCAGCGTGCAGACCCTCGCCAACCCCCGCCGCCGCGAAGCCATCCGCGGGATCGGCCTGGTCATCGTCGACGAGGCGCACCACGCTGCCGCGCCCACGTACATCGACGTCCTCAAGCACTTCGGATGCTTCGACTCCACGCCGGCCGCCGGGTTCACCGCGACCATGCACCGCGAAGACGGCGGCCTCGCCGACGTCTGGGAACGCATCGTCTACACCCGCGACATCCTGGAGATGATCGCGGACCGGCACCTCGTCAACGTCCGCGGCAAGGCCGTCCGAGTCGGCGGCCTCGACCTCGACTCGGTCAAGACCCGGCACGGCGACCTCCAGGACGGCCAGCTCGCCCGCGCCCTGGACGACTCCAACGCCGCTGCGGTCGTCGCGGACGCCTACACCGAGTACGCCGCGGACCGGCCGGGCGTCGTCTTCACCCCGACCGTCGACACCGCCAAGTCCATGGCCGACGTATTGAACGCCCGCGGCATCCGCACCGCCACGGTGTGGGGAGACATGCCCCGGGACGAGCGGACGGCCACCCTCAAGGCGTACACAGACGGCAGCATCCAAGTCCTCTCCAACTGCATGGTGCTCACCGAAGGCTTTGACGCCCCGTGGGCGTCGTGCGCGGTGATCGCGCGCCCTACGAAGTCGGCCAGCCTGTACGTACAGATGGTCGGCCGGGTGCTGCGCCCCTGGCATGGGAAGCGTGACGCCCTGGTCCTCGACGTCATGGGCGCCTCGACCCGGCACAAGCTGGCCACCCTCGCCGATCTCACCGAACGGGATCTCGTCGTGGACGACGGGGAGTCTCTCGCCGCGGCCGCCCTCGACGACGACCCTGACGCCCTGCCGGGACTGCGTGCGGTCGCCGTCGACTGGCAGGACATCAGCCTCTTCGACGACTCGGCCGTGCGATGGCTGCGCACCAGCGGCGGCACCTGGTTCGTCCCCGCCGGAGACACCCTGTACTTCCTCGTATCGGGCGAAGAACCGGGCTCGTACCGCATCCGCCGCTCGACGCAGGCAGAAGGTGTCCGCGCCCCCTCACCGGACCCCGAGTATCCGCTGGAGTTCGCGATGCAGTGGGCGGAGCTGTACGCGCAGCGCTCCGCCCGGTCTCTCGCGACCCGGGGCGCAGGGTGGCGGCAGCGCCCGCCGTCGGTGAAGCAGTTGAACTACTGCCGCTTCAAGAGGATCCCGGTGCCCCCTGGCGCGACAGCCGGGGAGGTCTCGGACCTTCAGGCGGTGCAGCAGGCATCGGCCCGGCTGGACAGCTACGCCCATGCGGCTTGACCCCGTCCGCAACTCGGCCCGGAGGACGTCATGACTGAGCTTGTCTCGCACGTCGAGCAGCAGGTGCAGGCTCGCATCGCCGCGGCCCGCGCCCGGATCCAAGCAGCGAAGGAGCGCCGGGACGACCTTGCCGCCGCCCGCCGGCGTGGCCTCGCCCACCGGCACGCCCGCAAGCTGCGGAACCTCGCCGAGGCCGAGCAGCGCCGCCAGGCCGACGAGGAGTCGGCCGTATCCGACGAGGGTGTGGCGCTGTGACCGGGGGGCCGCGGGGTCGGGTGTCGATGCGGTTGAAGGGCCAGGCTGTTTCACCTTCTCCGTTGGTTGGGCGGGTGGGGCAGGGGGGTCCGTATCCGCGGCTTCGGCTGGGTTTGGCGGTGAAGGCTGACCAGGGGTTGGCGGTGGCGGAGTTGGTGTTGGGGCGGGGGTTGACGTTTCGGGCGGCGGGGGCGGCGTTGGGGTTGTCGGCGACGACTGCGTGGCGCCGCTACCACTGGTTCATGGACTTCACGCTGCCGGAGCGGTGGGGGGTGAGGGCGGGGCGGTTGCCGCCGATGCGGGGGACGCGGAGGTGTCCGCGGGGGCGGCCGTTCATCGAGGAGCTGGATGGCCCGGGTGGGCCGCTACATCGAGGAGGCGACGTATGAGCAGGCGTGATCCGCGGAAGCGGGTGGAGGCGCTGTGGCCGTTGGCTGCGGGTAAGTCGCAGCGGGCGACGGCGGATGAGGTGGGTGTGCATCCGAGCACGGTGCGCTCGTGGCTGCGGGATCCGGTGTTCGTGGCGGAGTTGGAGCGGGTGCGTGCCGCGGTGGCGGTGAAGCCGCTGGATGCGGAGCGGGTGATGGCTGCGGTGGCTCAGGCGGAGGCCCGGCTGGATGGCCGGGACCGGGGTCCGGTGACGGTGGTGATTCCGGCGGGTGCGTCTCCGGCTCGGCGTCGGCGGTTGTTGGCGGCCGGGATTGCCCGGGTGCTGGAGCGGAGTGAGGGAGACCGGTGGTGAACGGGTATGGGCTGGCGGCGGTAGTCGTCGTGTGCGTGACGGTGGTGATCGTCGTACTGCTGTGGGCGATGGTTCGGGCGGGGCAGCGGGCGGGCTCGGTGAGCGCGGCGGAGTCGGTGGTGTCGGGGGGTGAACGGCCCGAGGCGTCGCAGAGGGACAGCGAGGAGCGGCAGGCGGCGTTGCGGAAGGGCATCGAGGCGGCGGCCGAGCGTGCGCGGCGTGAGGGCCGGGGTCAGTGGTGAGCGGCGAGGGTGAGGCCGCTTCGTGGGCTCGGGAGGAGATCGCGGTGCTGGCTGGGGTCCCTGAATACGGGACGGCGGCGTGGCTGGGGCTGGAGCCGTCGGATCCGCGGCGGCAGGCAGCGCTCGTGTTGGCGGCGGAGCGGTGGCGGGAGTCGCAGGGGGTGGGGTTGTGACGGCGCGCAGGGTGCGGGCTGGCCTGGTGGCTGTGCGGCCGGCGCTGCTGGACGCGATCGGGCTCGGTCTGCTGGCGGTGGCTGCGTTTACGTGGTCGGTGACGGCTGGGTTCGTTGCCGCCGGGCTGGGGGTGCTGGCGTTGAACTGGCGTATGGAGGGTGGCGGGTGAGTGGGGCTCGGCCTGCTGTGCGGTTGGGGGTGCCGGAGTTCGTGACGGCGGTCGGCCCGGAGGTGCGGTGTCGGGCGGATCCGGATGCGTACTTCGAGGACGGGGTGCGGGCGGCTGGGGCGCGGGCGTTGTGTGCGGGCTGCGGCTACGTCGAGGCCTGCCGGGCGTGGGCGTTGGAGCGGCCTGCGGTGTGGGGGGTGTGGGGCGGGACGACGCGGCTGGAGCGGGCGTCGTTGCGGCGCCGAGCCGCTGCCGTGGTCCCGGGGTAGCCCGAACCCCTGGGATGGCGGAGGACTTCCGGGCGGGCGTGTGCCCACCCGGTTACCGGTAGATCGAGTCGGAAGGTAACGGAGGCGTCATGAAGATCACGGCACGGCAGGTGGAGAAGGCGGAGGAGCGGGCGGCCGAGCAGGAGCAGGCGCGCGAGACGGCGGCGGCCCGGTTGGAGTCGGCGCCCTACAGCGAGGTGGCAGCGCTGGAGTTGACGGAGGCTTCGCAGCTGGCGGCCCGGCTGCGGGCCAGCGCACGGGAGCTGCGGGAGAGGTACGACGAGCAGGTGGTGGCGGAGCGGGCAGCGGCGACGCGGGAGGAGCGGGAGAAGGCGGCAGGGAAGGAGATCACGGCGGCGGGGAAGGAGATGGCCGCGGCCCGCAAGGAGCTGGAGCAGTCGGCCGAGGTGGCACAGCGGGCGCTCGTGGCGCTGATGACGGCCGCGGAGGCCTACGACGGGCTGGTGGGCCGGCACGCGGACGCGCTGGCGGCGGCCGGGCTCGGGCTGGACGGGGAGACCGGCGGGAATCGTGGGCTGTTCACCACCACGGTTCGGGTGCGGGGTGCGTCGTATGAGGGTCTGGCGCCGGCGGGGGCGTTGCTTTGGGTGGCGGACCGGGTGGCGGAGGCGAGGCTGCCGCATATGAGTCCGGTGCGGGCGTCGCTGGCGGGTCTGCTCGGCTATCGGGCGTGGGAGCAGCGGGGGGACGGCCTGATGTCGGGGGTGCCGGCGGTGCCGGTCGTGAAGCACCCCGAGCCGCCGCGGCTGGTGAACGCGTTTCAGGCGATGCAGGCGTCGAAGTGACCGGTCAGGTAGACGAGTTCTTGAGGAGGAGTGCCGTGATCACGGTGACGACGGAGCAGTTGGAGCAGGCCGAGGCGTTGGCTCGGCGGGCCGCGGAGGAGCTGCGGGAGGCGGAGCGGGAGTACGCCACCAACCGCGCCTCGCCGGCCGCTTACGACAGGCACAAGGACGCGTATGACGCTGCGGACCATGCGGCGGTGCGGGCGCGTCTGATGCGCGAGGACTGGGAGGTGCAGGAGGAGGCGCGGCAGCGGCGGGCGGCCGAGGGCGAGGCGGCGGCGCAGGAGATGGGCCGGGATGTCGAGGGCCTGGCCGCGTCGCGGGCGGCGGCTGTGGCGGCGGCCGTTGCCGCTGCGGAGGCGATGAAGGCGGCGGCGCGCTCGCTCGCGGAACACGACGACCGGGTTCGTGTGGTGGGTGCGAAGCTCGCGGCGCGTGGGCTGCGGTGTGCCGACGGTGAGGAGACGGGCGCCGGCCTCGACGGATCTGCGTGGGTGCGCGGCCAGTTGTGGCCGCTCGTCGACGGCGGGGCGGTGCTCGGCCAGGTGCTCGCCGACGTGGTGGCGGCGGTGCAGCCGCGGCACCCGCTGGCTCGGTTCGCTGCGCCTCCCTACGGGGGTGTGACGGCGGCGCGGGGCCGGGATGAGGTGCTCGCGCTGGTGCGGGCGGAGAGGCGCCGCTGAGGGGTCTCGCGGGGCGCGGCGCCCGGTCTTCCTGAGAGGGGAGGCCGGGCGCCGTCATGTTGTAGGAACTCTCCAATTTCGATGGTCGACAGGCGCATGAATAGCCGCGTTCAGCCGTAATCTCCTTGTAGGAGGTGGACAACAATGGACGCTGTTGGACATGTGGAGATGCCCGCGCGGATGCGGGCGGCGGTGCTGCTGGCTTTGGGTCGGCCGACGGAGGAGATCGGCCCCGAGGTCGGGGTGTCCGGGCGGACGGTGCGCCGCTGGCGGGCCCGTCCGGAGATGCGGGCGGACATCAGCAGGGTGCGGCTCCGCCTGCTGGACGGGGCCGTGGCCACTGTGACGTTCGGACAGCAGCGGTGAGCCGGGCGGGAGGTCGGACGCGCTGGCGGACGGCAAAGGGCGCGGCGGGCAGGCCTGCGCTGCTGCCTGTGCTGTTCGCGCACGTGGCGCCGGACGGTGTGAAGGCGCTGATCGTTTCCGACTACGTCCGCGGGGATTCTGAGTTGCTCGACGGGATGGTCGAGCGGGTCCTCACTGAGGATCTGCCGCGGTGCAGACATCTTCGGCGCCGACCGGGCCGGGGCTACCTGTTCGCGACGGAAGGCTACGCCCGCTGTCTGGCCTGCCACCTGGAGCGGACAGCGACCGGCATCCCGGCGGGCGTGACGGCGCAGTGCGGTTGCTGCCCGGGTGACCTGATGGCGGGGGCGCGGCCGGTCGTGGTGGAGATGGCGTCGTGGGTCGTGGTCTCGGCTGTGTGTCTTGGCTGCGCTCGGCGGGTGCTGGACGAGGGCCAGCGGGCGACCTCGCTCGAACCTTCTGCGAGTGGGGGTGGTGAGTGATGGCGAACGTTGTTGAAATCCTCGTCACAGCGAAGAACCTCACCGGCCCCGCGATGGCCGGTGTCAACGCCGAGGTGAACAAGGCCGGCGGCGTGATGCGCGGCTTCCACAAGGCAACCGCGCTGGCTGGCGTGGGCCTGGCGGCGTTCGGCTACGAGTCGGTGAAGATGGCCGCCAAGTTCGACGCCTCCATGACGCAGCTTCATACGCAGGCGGGCGTCTCTCAGAACAAGATCGCCGGGCTGAAGCAGGGCGTTCTCGCGCTGGCGGGGAAGGTCGGGCAGGACCCCGACAGCCTCGCCGAGTCGCTGTACCACGTCGAGTCGAACTTCGAGTCGACGGGCATCTCCGGTAAGAAGGCCCTGTCCCTCGTCGAGACCGCGGCAAAGGGCGCCACGCTCGGTCACGCGGACCTCGTCGACGTCACCAACGCGCTGACCGCAGCTGTGGCTTCCGGCATTCCGGGCGTTCAGAACTTCGACAAGGCGATGGGTGTCCTCAACGCGACCGTCGGCACCGGCGACATGAAAATGCAGGACCTGGCAAGCGCGTTCGGGTCCGGCATGGTCGCCACGGTGGCCGGCTTCGGCCTCAATATCCAGGACGTCGGAGCGGCGTTGGCCGTGTTCGGTGACAACAACATCCGCGGTGCGAACGCGGGTACTCAGCTCCGCATGTCCGTTCAGGCGCTCGCCCATCCGGTCGCGACGGCCGGGGAGGCGCTGAAGCGACTCGGCCTGACGCAGGACACCCTCAAGAACGACATGCAGAAGGGTGGCCTGAAGCTGGCGATGGAGGACTTGGTCGGCCGGATGAAGAAGGCCGGGATCTCCGCCAAGGAGCAGGGCGGGGTGATCACGGACGCCTTCGGGAAGAAGGCCGGTTCGGGCCTGAACATCCTGGTCAGGGAATTCGAGAAGCTGGAGTCCAAGTACCCGGCGGGGATCGCAGGGGCGAACAAGTTCGGGGGTGCGTGGGCCACTACGCAGAAGACCTTCGCGTTCCAGATGAAGGCCTTGCAGGCCGGGTTCGACGCGCTCGCGATCACTGTCGGGACGAAGCTCATGCCACCGTTGCAGTCGGTGGTCGGGGTGATGCTCGCGCACAAGGGTGCGACGGTCGCGGTGGCCGGTGCTCTCGCGGGACTCCTCACCGTCACAGTTGCTGTCTCCGCCGCGATGAAGGCCGCAGCCGCCGCAACGATGCTGTGGTCCGGCGCTACCCGGGGCGTGGCAGCGATCAAGGGCGTCTTCGAGACGGTCGCCCTGAAGGCGATGTACATGCGGGAGGCGTTCTCCGCTGCCGGCGGCGGCATTGCCGGGCTGAAAGCGGCGTTCGCATCGCTGAGCGCTGTTGGCAAGGGCAGCATCATCATCACTGGCCTGGCGCTTGCGGCTGTGGGGATTCAGAAGCTGGCAACGATGGCCCGGGGTGCGCCGCCGGACGTCGACAAGCTGACGACGAGCCTGAAGACCCTTGCCGCGACGGGCAAGACGACGGGCGAGTTGAAGTCGTCGATCGGCAGCGTGGACCAGTTCGTCGCGAAGCTGAACCGGCTGAAGGGCGAGGAGGCGGGTCTCGACAAAGGGCTCGGCTGGTCGAAGAAGTACCTGGCCATGGGGCCGATCATCGACAATGTCGTGCCGAAGATCGACGACCTGCTCCACGGTACTAAGTCGATGGGCGCCGCGAAGGACGACTTCAAGGCCTTCGACGAAGGGCTGGCGCAGCTGGCGCAGGGCGGCCATGCCAAGGAGGCCGCGGACGCCTTCAGGGGGTACGAGGCTGCGATGCTGTCGTCAGGGCGCACTCAGAAGGACATCAACGCCCTGTTCCCGAAGTACTCGCTGGCTGTGGCGGATGCGGGGGCCGAGTCGGAGCTGACGGCCAAAGCCATGGGCATCTTCGGCGCGGCGGCAGTGTCGACGCAGAAGAACCTTGACGCTGAGGCGATGAGCGCCAAGGGCCTGGAGCAGTCGATCATGGCGCTCAACGCAGTACACCGCGCCGCGTTCGACGCAGAGACCGCGTTCGAGCAGGCGATCTCCGACTCCTCGAAGGCTGTGAAGGAGAACGGACGGACCCTCAACATCCACACGGACGCGGGCCGGAAGAACCGCGCTGTGCTGTCGGATCTCGCGGCCAAGACCGAGGACTACATCGACAAGATGAACAAGCAGCACTTCGCTGCTGACCAGGTCGACAAGGCCTACGCCAAGGGCCGGAAGGCGTTCATCGACACGGCGATGGCGATGGGCGACACCCGCAAGGAAGCAGAGAAGCTGGCCAAGCTGCTCCTCAATCCCCCGAAGGCGCAGGCCACAAAGCTCAAGGTCGACAAGAAGGCGGCGGAGGCGGACCTCAAGTCGTTCAACGCCGCGGTCAAGAAGTCGCCCGGTGCGAAGAGCGTGACGCTGAAGGCCCTGTCCTCGGGGGCTGAGAAGGTGCTGGAGTCCTTCGGATTCAAGGTGAAGCACCTGAAGAACGGCACGGTGCAGATCTTCGCGAAGGATGGCCAGGCGCTGGGCCAGATCGCGGATGTGAATGGGGCGATGAACGCCCTGGACGGGAAGACGGCCACGACCTACGTCATCACCAAGACGTCCACGTCGAACGCGGGCTCCGTGTTCCACGAGGGCGGCAAGTACGCGGCCGGCGGCATGGTGCGCCGCTACGCGGACGGTGGTGGTATCGAGGGCGGTTCGGGCACGCAGGATGATGTGCCGCTGCTGGCGATGGGCGGCGAGTTCATCGTCAACAAGCGGCAGACGTCGAAGTATCGGGCACTGTTGGAGGCGATCAACGAGGACCGGGTGCCGCACTTCGCGAAGGGCGGGCATCTGAGTAAGTCGCAGAGGGCGGCGCAGGCCAAGGCGAAGGCTGCTGCGAAGGCCGAGGCCGACGCGCGTCACGAACTGCACGGCGAGTTCGGGATCAGCTACTTCGGCCGGGCGGCGGGCTACACGCGGACGCCGTTCGAGCACAATCTGGGTGCGCCGTCGGATGTGAACGCGCTGGTGTCGTCGCTGAACGAGGCGGCGGGGAAGATCAAGGCGGCGTTCCATGGACGCACCGAGTCGAACCTGCTGAAGCACCTCAACTCGGTGGGCAAGAGCCTGATCAACTACGAGAAGAAGCTGACGAGCGTCACTGCATCGCTGGACAAGGCGAAGGACAAGCTCAACGGCCTGAAGGACGCTGCCTCGCAGCTGAAGGACTCGGTGAAGTCGAGTCTCATCAGCTCGGCGAACATCACCAAGGGGGCCGGCGGCGATCAGACGGTGACGTTGGGGTCGATCCGCGGGCAGATGGTCATGTCGCGGGACAAGGTCGTCGCCTTCGCCAGTGCGTTGAAGCAGCTGCGTGCCAAGGGCTACAGCAAGTCGATCATTCAGCAGGTTGCCGAGGCGGGTATCGACGGCGGTGGCCTGGAGACGGCTGGCGCCCTGCTGGAGGCGTCGTCGTCTGAGGTGTCGTCGTTCAATTCCACGCAGTCGCAGATCGAGTCCGCTGCTGGTTCGGCTGGCCAGACCACTGCGGACTCCGTGTATGGGGCTGCGATCAAGGCTCAGACGGCGGTCGTGAAGACGCTGACGACGTCGCAGAACAACTTGAAGAAGAGCATGGACCGGCTGGCCAAGTCCATGGAGAAGATGATCGAGAAGGCGCTCAAGGGCAAGGCCAGCGGTGGGATCGTCGGTGCGGCTGCGACGGGCGGTATCCGGTCGGGGCTGACGCTGGTCGGCGAGCAGGGCCCTGAGCTGGCGGAGTTGCCGGTGGGGTCGCGGGTGCTGTCGAACCCGGACAGCATGCGGCGGCTGGCGGCGGCTCAGGCTCCGTGGGCGTCGATGCTCAACACCCCCCGCCGGGCGCCCACTGCTGCCGGCGGGGTCGGTGGTCGCGCGCAGGAGGTGAAGGTGGTGCTGGAGATTCAGGGGACCACCAATTCTCGGTACGAGGAGTTTCTGCTGACCGAGATTCGGCGAATGGTCCGTGCGCGCGGCGGCAACGTCCAGCAGGTCATCAACCCGCCGCGAGGGATGTAGCCGAGCCCGCCCGCCCTCATGTCGCCTGGGGTGCTGAGGGCGGGCGGACAGCCGTCGCCGACCCGTCCCGTGTACAGCCGGGGCGGGTCGGCCCCTACTCGCCGCCGACCACGGGGCCGGCCGCGAGAGTTCAGACGCGGGTGCCCACCGCGAGGGTGTCGTTGCCCGCGAGACGGGCGATCGCACGCAGCATGACCGCCAGGCGACGCTCGCCTAGATCGGTCACTGCGGCCAGGGTGACTTGCCCGATGCCCACCATCGACAGCGTCAGGCCGAGGAACGCCCGCTGCTCCTCGTCCAGGCCGAGGCTGTAGACCCGGCCCGTCAGCCCTTCCCAGCGGACCGGCGACCAAGCCGGCGTATCCAGGAGACCGAGCACGCTCAGCACGCTGCGGTGGGCGAGGATCGTCTCCTCCTCGACGAGCGCCTGCGCGGCGGCCCGGTCCCCGGCTGTCTTCGCCGAGGCGAGCAGGCGCTTCGCTGGCTCGTCGAGCAGCGCGCCGTCCGCGGTCTGGGCTGAGGTGACGGTCATGCGAATGCCTCCGTGGGGAGTCGGGGCCCGCCACCGGGACCGAGCGCGGCACCGAGCAGGACAGGGTCAGTGAGCCGTCCGGTGCCGTCCGGGCGCTCCAGCCAGACCCGGCCACGCACCGGGTACAGCACCGGCGGGCAGCGCAGTACCCAGCCGCGGGGGTGGATGGTGATGGTGCGGACGTCGTCCAGCTCCTCGCCGAGCGTGGCCGGGAGCAGCCACCAGGCGAGGCCCGTGGTGACGTCGCTCAGGACCGGGCCGCGGCGCGGCTGGTCGATGCGCCGGAGGGCGTCCATGGTCCGCGCGAGAGTGGTCTCGGCGACCATCCAGTGGCCGCCGGAGGGGAACGGGCCGAGTTCGTCGGCGTCCCAGAGGGACCGTATTTCGGCGGGGATGTCGGCGCAGGACAGGAGCCAATCCTGTCCCGCCTGCCGTTCGTACAGGGCAGGTTGTAAGGCCATGACCAGGACCGTAGGGACTGCGATTGCGCGCCCGCGCGCCGATTGCGCCGGATTGCTCGCGCTACACGCGGTGTTGCCGAGGGTTGCTCACGACAGGTTCAGCGCGGCCCGGGCCCGCCCGATCAGCCGGTGCGCTGGTGCTCCGTGGACCGCGGACTCGGCGAGCCATTCCCACGCCCGCCCGTACAGGGCGAGGTTCTCCTCGTCGTCGAGCCACATCTCCGTGCTGAGGGTCTCGACGATGACCAATCGACGGTCGTAGATCCAGAAGCCGTGTGAGGGGCTGCGTCGCAGCTGCGCCGAGAAGGGCACGATGCCGAGCTCCACGGTGTCCAGGCCGATCAGGGAGACGAGCCGGTCCAGTTGGGCCGCCATCACCTCGCGCGGGCACGTGAGGGCGTACAGGGCGCCTTCCCAGATCAGCATGCGGAAGGAGCGGCCCGGCTCGTACAAGGCGCCCTGGCGGCGGATGCGGGCCCGGACGGCGTCCTCGATGTCCATGTCGGGGACCTGCCGGAAGGCAGCGTTCGCGGCGAACACGTGCCGCGCGTACTCGGCGGTCTGGAACAGGCCCGGGATTCGCACGACTTCCATGCCGCGGATCATCTGCGTCTGCTCGGTCTCGGCGACGGCCTGCTCCTGGCGGGCTCGGTGCCCGTTGGCCAACTGCCGGCGCATCGACCGGTACCGCGTCTCAAGACCGGTGAGCCGTCCGGACAGTTCGGCCGTGACGTCCGGGCGCTCGACGGCCTCGGCCCACAGCCGCAGGTCGTCGCTGCTCGGGGTCTGCTTCCCGTTCTCTAGCCGGCTCACCTTGGAGCGTTGCCAGCCGAGGCGCTCGGCGATGCCCTTGCCGTCCAACCCGGCCTCAGTGCGCAGCTCCCGAAGGCGCGCACCGAGGGCGACCCGGGCGGACTGGTAGTCGGTGCTCACACTGTGGAAGCTACCCGCCGCGCGAATTCGGCGGTACGGATCGCGTGATGCCAGGCCGCATCCCGGGCCTGGCACGCGGCGAGGACGTCGGTCGGCTCCTGCGACACGGTCACCCCGAGGGTGGTGTCCTGCTCGTCGAAGACGAACCGCAGCAGGGTGCGCGAGTCGAGGAGCCAGAAGTCGAAGTCCGGCAGGCCGAGCCGGTCCGCGTCTGTGCGGGTCAGGTAGCGGACCTCGTCGCCCGCGGCCACATTGCTCGGCGCGCGGGCCAGGAGGAACTTCTGCCCCTCAGTGAGCGGCTGGTCGATGATACGGACGCGGCCGAACCGTTTGCCGAGCGCGGTCTGCTCGGCGACGTTGCGGCGCCAGCCGTCCGGTGGCTCAAGGGCAACGTCCTCACCGGCCTGCCATCGCGCCCACGTCTCACTGTTCCGGTCCGTGGCGTAGCCGCGCCGGGTTTCCAACCTCCACGCGGTGTGCTCGAAGGTCCTGAAGACGTGCGCGATCTCCTTGAAGGGGATCACCTCGGGCACGGGCTACTCCTTCGGTGCGAAGCGGGTGAGCAGCTCGCGCGGGATGACGACGAACGTCTCGGAGTCCTTCACGTCGCGCAGTTGGGCGAGGTGTTCGGGGTCGGTGAGCTTGTCGCCCTGGACGACGATGTCGCCCGTCTCCTCGACCTCGTACAGGGTCGGGCAGTCGCCGCCGTCGCTGGTGGTGCCGAGGAACCTGAGCGTCATCTCATCCTCCGTCTGGCCGGGTTGAAGATCCCAGGATGCGCGGCATTCCGCGTGCGCGCTGGTGGATTGCTCAGGATTGCGGGGAGAGCGGGGCGCGAGCCGATTGCGCGCAAGAGAGGCACAGGGGCTGACTGCTCTGCTGCCGATCGGATGTCACGGTCCGGAAACACTCGCGCACGCTCCGCGCGCACCTGCCACGGTGGCCGCATTCAACTGCCGCACCACCATGGGGGCCTCGTGCGCCGCTTCATCCTGCCCATCACTGCCGTTCTGCTGACTGCCGGCTGCGGCTCCGGTGCCGTGGACTCTGCATCGGGACCGACGCACACCTCGGTCAAGCCGTCCATGACGCGCAGCCATTCCGCGGCTGCGCCAGTCCACAGCCCGTCTCCCGCGTCCAAGGCGAAGCCGACCCCGTCGACTTCCGTGAAGGAATGCCCGGACGTGGGGGACATCGTCGTGTGGATGAGGGTGCCTGGGGTCCCCGACAGCGCCCAGCTGTTGGGTGGCAATGGATACCCGAACTGCGAGTCCACTTTTGACACGGTGCAGCGGACATCGCCGAACGTGGCCGGGGCCTGCACCGAAGCGGCGTGGGCGAGTGACAACCCGGGGTACGACCCCGACGCCACGCCAGCCAGGCGCCTCAAGGGGGTCCAGGTCTCGGTCGGCCCGGCTTGCTGAGATCGAGGTCTCGCGAAGTACTGTCCTGCCGAAGTGCTCGCTGAGCAGGTAAGACCGCAAGGAATGGGGCAGCGTGAGTCAGTGCACGGCTACAACGCAGAAGGGGACCCGCTGTAGCTTCTCGCTCATGGTCTGGCACGGCATCGGCCCTCACCCGCAGGTCTGCCAGCGGCACGCCACCCCGGAGCAGAAGGCGGCATCGGAAGCGGCCCTGGACGTCCCCGTGAACATCGCCACCGCGGACCCGGCATGCGTGTTTCCCATGGTGTCGATCACTCCGAAGCGGGTGATCAGCGACAGCCCGATCGGCTGGGTCGCCAAGATCCGAGGCACCAACAAGAAGTACGTGTACGCGCGGACGTTCCTCAATCGCAGCGGACCGCCTTACGGGTGGCCGCTGCCCGGAAATGGCTTGTACGAATGCCGGGAGATCGGGCTGCTCGGGAAGTTCTCCGGCTTCTTCGTGGTGAAGGGCGCTTTCCGCCGTCGGGTGGAACTGGTGACCCCGGAGCAGGCAGCCCAGATGGCCCGCAAGATGGGCAGCAAGCGCGCTTCGGATTGAGTGGCGGCCCGCGACTCCCCGCCGCTACGACATGCGCCCGCGACGGACACGGGTGACGCTGTGATCATGAACGCTGCGACGCCCGTCATCGTGTACCCGCCCGACGAGGACGGTGGCCGGCGTGTCCGCGCGGACGGCGTGATCCTCGGCCGCGCGTTCTCGGTCCGGGACATCGTCGCGTTCCTTCAGGAGGCAGGTCTCCAAGGCTGGGACGAGATGGATGTCGTCAGGTCCGAGCTGATCGAGTGGCGGGGCGGCGGGCCCGAGGTCTGGACGACATGACGAGCGCCCCGCCCCGCTATCAGCCCGAGCGGGGCGTTCGTTGCTCTCACGGTGCGACAGGGGCACCAGGTGGCGGCGTGGCCGAGTCGTCGAAGTAGCCGAGGAGCTGGCCGCAGGGCGTCCACCGGTCCCGGGGGACCACGCCTCGGGCGTCCGCATCAGTGCAGACGGCGGGCGTGGGTATGTCCGTCAGGCCGTCGTCGACAGCCGTGTCCGGGAGGTCGGTTGATACCTCAGGTTGCTCGGGCCGGATCTCGGTGACCGTGACGGTCGGCGTCGGCCTGGGCCCGTCGTCGGGGCTATCCAGGAACAGGAAGTTGATGCCCCCGAGGAACATCACGGCGGCGCAGGCGGCGAGGAACAGCCACCACAGGGCAACGAGCAGGCTCGGCCCGGTGGGTGAGGGCTGGCGTGAGGGCATGGGGCATCTTCCCGTTCAGCGGGTGCCATCGTCATGGGTTCGGCGCCATGCGTTGTGGGCTCGCCGACCGAGACGCAGCCGGAGCTTCTTCCCATGGCAGCGCGGGCACGTCCGCGGCTTCCCGAACCGTTCGACCTCACCCGCGCCGCGGCACCGGCGGCATGCCCCGAACGGTCGCGCTGCGCACAACACTGCGTAGCCGCCGAGCCAGCCGACGACCGCAGCCATAGCAAGCCACATGGGATGTCCTCCCCTTCGAATCCTGGTGAATCCCGCTCACGGTGGCCCCTACTGCTAGGCGCTAGGTAACAGGTCAGGGGCATGTTCTGGTGCTAGCGGAGGTGCTAGGCCTAGCAGTGCGGGGTGCTAGGCCTAGCTGCCGTTCTGGTGCTACGCCGCGACCCGGTCCGCGTCACGGCGAGTGATCGCGGCGTGCACGTCGGCCCGCCTGATGCCCCGCTTCGTGGTGCCCTTGCCGTCCTCCCCGGCCGACCACACGTCGGCCGTCGCGAGACCCCACGGCTTCAGCGCCGGGGCGATCCGCGCGGTGGTCCACTCCCCGTAGACGTCCGGCCAGGACTCGGCGAGACGGGCGGCAATCCGCTCGCACCACAGCTGCTCCTCGTCCGGCCGGAACACCTTGGCGACGTCGCCGAGGACGTCCATCCCGCGCGACTCCGACGGGCCCTGGCCGATCGCGTGCCCGGTCACGTTGCCGTAGGCCTCGCGCAGCTCGCGCGCGCGGACGACGACCAGCTCGGCGGCCGGCCCGTCGACAAACGCGGACGCGGCGATGACCGGGTCGTCGCCCTCGCCAGACATCCAGCAGATGCCGCGGTCGGAGCGACTGAACATGGTGGCGCGGATGCCGGCCTTGTACGCGCCGGTGCCCAGCACCATGTCGTTCGCGGTGTGGCTCATGACCTTGAGACAGAACCGCAGGATCGCGTTGGCGCTGATCCCGGGCGGCAGGCTCTTGGCGTCCGGGCGCTGGGTCGCGAAGATCCCGATGATGCCGAGGGCGGGGCCGCGCTTGGCGACGTCGGTGCAGATGGACTCCAGCTCGGCGCCGTACTTCTCGTGCTCGAAGGGGACCTGGCACTCGTCGAAGCCGACGACGATCGGGTGGAGACCGAGGGCCTTGTCGCTGGCCAGGGCCGGGGTGACCTTCGACTCGGGGCAGCGGGACTTGGGCAGGGAGCGGATCACCTTGGCCCGGCGGCGCAGTTCGTCCTTCAGCTCGCGCATGGCGTGCAGGACGTACAGCAGGTCCTCGTCCTCCTCGCCGGACCGGTAACGGTGGCAGACCGGCTCCAGCGGGCCGAGGTCGCCGGTGCCCTTGAAGTCGAACGCGAGCAGGGCAGCCCGGGGGTCGAGAGAGGCGATCAGGAGCAGCAGGCGGAGCAGGAACGTCTTGCCCATGCGGGGGACGGAGCCGATGACGACGGAGACGAACATCAGGCAGACGACGATGTCCCGCATCCGCTGGTCGTTGCCGAACACGACGGGCTTGAACAGGTCGACCTCGCCCTCGCGGAGCAGCGGCCACGGCGGCTTCGTGGTCTCGTTCATGGGCTTGTCGCCGACCCACAGGATCAGGCGGCCCTCGTGCTCGTCGGGGTCGCCGGAGGGCCAAACGCAGCCGAGCTTGCGGCGCAGGCCGGAGGCGAGGGCCTGGCGCTCCTCCATGACGTCCTCGGGGACGACGCCATACGGGAGGTCGAGGTCGGCGCGGTAGCCGGGGCCGTCGCGCGTGATCTCGCTGGTGAAGCGCATGCCGTTCATGTCGCCGCCCCGCTTCACCGCCGCACTGATCTTGGCGTTGCCGATGGCGTCGAGGGCGCGGAGCACGATCGTGCCGGTGAGCTTCTGGAGTTCGGTGCGCATGACGGCCGGGCCGATGACCGGGGCGTCGGGCTGCTGGCCGAAGAAGCCGAGCGTCATCACCCCGCCGGCGGCGAAGACGTACAGGAACGCGGGGGCCATGACGTACAGCCAGATCGCGAAGCCGAGGCCGAACGTGCAGGCGACGACGGTGACCAGGCCGCGCAGGCGGACGCGGCCGGCGCGCAGGCGGGCGAGGCGCATGTACTCCTCGACGTCCTCGGTGCGCACGGCGTAGTCCCGCAGGGGTGCGGCCTCCCGGTCCCACACCCACCGGCTGGTGCCGGTGACCAGGCGGGCGGTGCCGCGCGGCGCCATGAGGGCGAGCTGCATGCCGTACCAGGGGGCGCGCAGCCCGTGGAAGGCGGTGGCGTATCCGGCGTGCCCGGCCGCGCGCTCGACGGTGGCGAGCAGATCACGGCGGGACCGCAGCCACGGGGCGACGACGGGGCGCCGCTTCTCGGTAGTGACACCGGGGTCGGGCAGCTTCGGGTTGTCGACGGGGACGGGCTGCGCCGGGACGTCGGTGTCTGGCATGCCAGACACGACCTCGGCGGCGGCAGGCTGGGCAGGGACGATGGTGTCCGTCATGCTGTGCTCTCCGGTCGTTCTGATGGGCGGTCCGGGCCCGGGGACGGCGGTCTGCTTGCCGGCGTGACGCCGTCCCCGGGGTGGATCTACTTCTTGCGGCCCTTGCCGCGCTGGTTCTCGCGCTGCTGCGCCTTCTCGGCGATGCGGTCGACGCGGTTCTCCAGGCGCTTGACGGGCTTGCCGCGGGCCCTGCGGCGCTCGATGCGGAGGCCGAGGGCGACGACGCGGAGGATCTCGCCCGCGGAGTGGGGGTCCTTGTCGGTGAACGCCATGGGTCAGACCTCCGGGGTGGTGTCGTCGGCGGGCGTTGCTTCGGCGATGAGCAGGTGGGTGCGGGCGATCGAGTCCCACAGGGTGCCGGCGGCGGCGTAGGGGGCGGCCTTGTGCGGGCCGTCGCCGCGGGCTGCGTTCTCGGCCCATCCGGCGAGCCTCTCCGCCTTGGTGACTGCTTCGTCCGCGAGCTTCACGTGTGCTTCTCGGTTCACGGGTTCCTCCTGGTCGCGGGCTGGACGGTCCGGCCCCACCGCGCCCCCGCAGTTGCCGAGGACAGGCTGTCCCTCACAACTGGCGGAGGACGGAAGGGTCAGCTGCCCTTGCGCTGGAGATCGCCCCAGATGGCGCGGAGGACGAGGGCGAGAATCGCCACGGACACGGCGCCGATCGCGACAGCGATGGCGAACAGGGAGGCGACCAGGCCCCCGGCGATGCCGAGGCCGCCGATCGTCAGCCACTTCCGCGCGTCGAACTCCGGGCGGGCCGGGGCCGGCGGCGCGGTCTGCTGCTGGGTGGCCTGCTGCGCGGCGAGCACTGCGGCGACGATCCGGACGATGTCCGTGTTGTCGGCGGCCTCCGCGACGGCGGCCTCTGCCTTGGCCAGTGGGTTGGGCTCGGTCACGACGTCCACCTCCGCACACGGCGGGAGATGACCGGCTGGGCGGCGAGGCCGAGGCCGAATGCCACCGCGACCGGCTTGGCCAGGATCGCCACGGCGGCCGCGAGGACCAGGGCGAGGAGCGGCGGGAACGCGATCAGGAGCCCGAGCAGGGCGCCGAGGAGAAGCATCTTCATGACCACTACCGCCCTTCGTTCGTGACCACTTGGCGACGTAGCTCGGTCGCCTCGCGACGGCTGAGCCCGAACTCGTCCTGCAACTGGCCGATGGTCACCCGGCGGCCGGGAGTAGATGACCGGTCGCGGTCGAGGCGCTGCGCCCTTTTCAGCAGCTCGCTCGGGGTGATCGTGACCACCTCGGTGACCACCTGACGGGCGGGCTGCGCGGGCACGGCGGCGGGCACCTTCGAAGCGTCGCCCGGCTCCAGGCCGGTCCCGGCGCTGACGTCCTTCCAGTGCCAGGGCACCGACTCGGGGATGACCACCTTCGGGTCGGTGACCAGGCGTCCGCGGATCCGGTCCCACCGGTACGGCGACGGATCCGAGTTGGTGACGGGCCGGGCCGTGAGCGGCAGCAGGCGGACACCGGGCGGGACGACCGGCGGTCGAGCGGGCGGCAGTTCCTTCCGCTCCTCCGGCACCTGCTTGACGGTCACCTCGACGGCGTCCTCCCACGGCGAGGCGAGGTCGATGGTCGCGAGGGAGGCAGCGTGGCGGCGGGCGGCGAGCAGGTCGAGGAGCTTCGCCCGCTGCTCTGCGCTCGCGCCGGCCTGCGCCTTGCCCACCGCCACCGACAGGCGCCGGGACAGGCGGGCACGGCCGCGGCCATCGGGCGGGGTGTCGGCGAGCTTCGCGGCCAGGGCAACGGCCTTCACCGTCCACCGGTCACGGCTGATCTGCTCGGCGGTGCGGTCGCGGACGGCGAGGCCGAGGCGGGACAGCAGCCGCTCGCGCAGCTCTCGGGCGAGGAGGGCGGGCAGGCTGCCCGAGTCGGCGCCGGGCTTGGCGTGCCGCAGTTCGATGCCCATGGCGAGGTGCCACAGCAGTGCGGCCATGACCGGTCCGACGACGGCGCGGACCGTGCCCCCGACGATGCCGGACTCGGCGTAGGCCGGGATGACCTGCACCGCGGTGATGAACCAGACGAGCATCCCCGGTGTGCCCGGGGCGCCCTGGGTGCGCAGGTTCTGTCGGGCCATCAGCGCGCAGGAGAACAGGGCCAGCTCGGCGGCGAGGAACATCACGGACCGCTCCTCGACAGCCGTCATGCCGAGGCGGTCCCGGGCGAACCCCCACGAGGTGTCGCCGGAGTAGGCGGTGCAGACGAGGGCGCCGAGCGCGGCAACGAGGACGGCGGCCGGCGGGCGGGTCGTGGTCTTACGGACGGCGCGGGCCGCGAGCGTGACGGCGACGAGGAGCGTCACCGTGGCGCCGACGACGGCCGTCGGGTGGGCGGGGGCCCAGTCGAGTACGGGGGTCATTCGCCCACCTCCGGGGCGGCGGCGCGCACCACGCGGTGCGCGGCCAGGGTGGTGCCCTCGCGGTCGCTGCGCGCGTTCGCGTCGAGCAGCGCAGCCATGAGGGCGGGGACAGGCGGGAGGGGCCGGGCCGACCGGGCGGCCGCGCGGATGGCGGCCACCTCGGTCGGGCGGGAGATACGGGATCGGGCGCTCACTGGCCACCGCCGAGGGTGGCGTCGAGCTGGTCGGCGAGGGCCCGGAGTTGGTCGGCGTACCGGTCGAGGTCGGCGGCCAGGCCGTACAGCTCGACGGGGTTGAGGGTCTGGCCGAGCGGGTGGACGGAGACTCCGGGCGTCCGGCCGCCGAGGTGGCGTGGGCCGGGGCTGGCGTGCGGGGACTGGACGAGCTCGGCGGACAGCAGCGTGCGGCCGCGGTGGTCGAGGTCGACGGCGGGGCCAGCGTGGATGAGGTCGACGCGCAGGCTTTCGGGGTCGTGGTGGGCGTGGCCGGCGCACCAGGACGGTTCGGGGAGGGTGACGTCGCCATGGTCGGCCGTGGCCAGCGTGACGGTGCGGGGCTCGGTGCTCACTGGCCCTCACCACCGTTGGCGAGCGCGGCGAGGTGGGCGATGTACTCCTCGGATGTCCGGTAGCGGGGCGGCCGCTCTGCGATCTTCGTGCGCAGGTAGTCGGCCTCCCACTGCACGCCGTTCGTGGCGGTGCCGTCGAGTACGTCGCGGATGGCGAGCCGGATCAGGTGGACGCGCTCGCAGACGCAGGCCTCGTAGCGGGCGAGGTCGGCCCGGTCGCTTCCCGGGTCGGGGAAGGTGAGCGTCTCGCTGATCGCGGCGAGCAGCTGGCGGACGGGCTCGGGGATGTGAGCGTCGGTCATCGTCCGGCCCTCCGTCGGATGGCGCCGGTGACGCCAACCTCGGTGACGCGGACGTCGACCCTGTGGGAGATGAACCCGGCGGCGATGAGGCGCCGGCCGGGGACGGCCCGCGCGGGGCGGGCCGTCTCGGTCTGGTTCGTCACTGGGCACCGCCGGTCTGTCCGGCGGGCGGCCGGAGCAGTTCGAAGCGGGCGACGATGTCGGCGGCGATCCGGTCGGCCAGCTCGGGCGTGTACCTGCCGGGCATGGCCTGGCGCAGCGCCTGGTGGACGGCGGCGGGTGTGGCGGGGATGGCCTTGTCGAGGTCGAGGACGGCGCCCATCAGGCAGCCACCCCGGCCAGGACCTCGACGTCGGCCGCGGCAACCTGGACACGCTCAACTCGGAGGGACGGGGCGGTGTCGCGCATCGGGACCTCGCCGAGACCGTGCTCCTCGAAGATGGCGCGGACCTTGTCGAGGTCGACGGTCTGCCGGTTCGAGGCGACGCGACGGACGAGCCAGGCGCCGTAGGTGCCGGCGGGCAGGCGGTCGAGGAGCTTGCGGTGCTTCCTCTTGGCGCGGTCGGCGGAGCGGGCGGAGTCGGCGGCGAGGTCGTAGCCGAGTGCGGCGCGCTCGATGTCCTCGACGGCGGGCAGTTCGTCGGCGGTGAAGAGGTCGGTCGGGTCCGGGGCCTCGACGACGGCGGGCGCCTCGACCTCGACGGCTGGCGTCACCTGCTTGGCGACGAGGGTGGCGGGAGCGACGACGGAGCGGATGGCGTCAGTGGCGGTCTCGACAACGGCGCCGATCAGGCCGCGGACTGTCCGAGCAGTGCGGGGCGTCATGAGAAGGTGGAGCATCGGTTCTCCCTGTTGCATCAGGTGGGTTCCGTAGGCCCTCGGCCGGTGTTGACGCACCGCCGAGGGCCGTTCCGTTTCCGGAGTGGCTAACCTTGTATCTACACAGTAGTCGGAACCTTGTAGATACACAAGACCCGTGAGACGATCCGTGTGTCTACAAGGAATGGGAGAGAGATGGCAGAGCAGTCCGCCGCGGCGCCGAAGCGGCACACGACGCCCCGACCGATCCGGGTGCCGGATCCGCTGTGGCAGGCATACGGCCGGGTGTGCGAGCAGCTCGGGACGGATCGCACGAACGACGTCCTCGACCACATGAGGGCTCGCGTTCTGGAGCACGGCACCGACGAGGACAAGGCCGACCTGGAGAAGGCCGACTTGGAGCTCGCGGAGCGCCGGTCGCGCAAGGGCGGCCGGCCGAAGCAGGACCCGGCCGCCGGCGCCTGAGGACCGCGACGCCGTCTCACACTCGTCTCACAGCCCGGTCGCGAAGCGGCGGTAAAACCGCAGGACAGCCGGACCCTGCCGGACGGCAGACGCGACAGGCGGACACCATGGACGGCTCTTAGAGTCGAAGTATGGATCTGCCCGTGATGCCCCCCGTGAAGCCGATGCTCGCCAAGGCCGTGGCGAAGATCCCGGCGGACATGCACTACGAGGCGAAGTGGGACGGGTTCCGGGCGATCGTGTTCAGGGACGGGGACGAGATCGAGATCGGCAGCCGTACCGGCAAGACGTTGACCAGGTACTTTCCGGAGCTGGTGGCGGCCTTGACGGAGCGGTTGCCTGAGCGTTGCGTGATGGACGGGGAGATCGTGATCGCCAGGGACGGGCGGCTCGACTTCGACGCGCTCACCGAGCGGATCCACCCCGCCGACTCCCGGGTGCGGATGCTGGCCGAGAAGACCCCCGCGTCCTTCGTCGCCTTCGACCTGCTGGCCCTGGCGGACGCCTCCCTGCTCGACGTTCCGCTGGGCGACCGGCGCGCGCTGCTGGTGAAGGCGCTGACCGGGGTGACGGCGCCGGTGCACGTGGCGCCTGCGACCACGGACCGCGAGGTGGCGCAGCGCTGGTTCGAGCAGTACGAGGGCGCCGGGCTCGACGGGGTCGTGGCGAAGCCGCTCACGCTGCCGTATCTGCGGGACGAGCGCGCCATGTACAAGATCAAGCACGAGCGGACGGCCGATGTGGTGGTCGCGGGCTACCGCTTCCACAAGAGCGGGCCCGTCGTCGGGTCGCTGCTGCTGGGGCTGTACGACACCGGCGGCACGCTCCAGCACGTGGGCGTGAGCGCCGCGTTCACAATGAAACGGCGGGCCGAGCTGGTGGAGGAGCTGGAGCCGCTGCGGCTGGAGGACGTGTCCGGACATCCGTGGGCCGCCTGGGCACAGGAGTCGGCGCACGAGACGGCACGGCTGCCCGGCGCGCCGAGCCGCTGGTCGGCGAAGAAGGACCTGTCCTGGATCCCGGTCCGGCCCGAGCGGGTGGCCGAGGTGGCGTACGACCACATGGAGAACGGCGTACGGTTCCGCCACACGGCCCGCTTCCGTCGATGGCGCCCCGACCGCACCGCCGAGAGCTGCACGTACGGACAACTGGAGGAACCGGTCGGCTACGACCTGGCGGAGATCCTGGGGCCGCGGAGCTGACACACCGGGCACGGAACCATGTCGTCCGCGACCCCGTCGACCCCTGCACGGATCGTCCCGCCGAGCCGATCACCTCACTCCCAGCGCTTCATCAGAAACGATCGGGTATGACCACCGATGAACTGTTGAACGCACAATCGATGGCACGGGACGGGTGGCACGGTGGGCATGCGGAAGATGGTGCGGAGCGCTCGGGGCGCATGGACGGCGGCGGTGCTGGCCGTCACGGTGACGGGCAGCCTGCTGACGGGCTGCACCTCGGGGGGCGGACGGGCCGACGACCACCGGACACCGAGCCGGAGCCCGAGCGAGAGCAGCAGCGCCACGGCGATAGCCGGCCCGGTGCTCGCCGTGAAGATAGACAACGCGCCCGACGCACGCCCCCAGACGGGGCTCGACGCGGCGGACGTGATCTACGCGGAGCAGGTCGAGGGCGGTCTGAGCCGGCTGATGGCGGTCTTCGCGAGCACGCTTCCCGCCGCCGTGGGGCCCGTACGCAGTGCCCGCGAGTCGGATCTCGAACTGCTGAGACAGTTCCACGAGCCGACGCTCGCGTTCTCCGGGGCGCAGCGCAAACTGCTGCCGCTGATAAACGACGCCCCGCTGGTTCCCGAGCCCGCCGGGAAGGTGCCCGACGCCTGGTACCGGGGAACGGGCAAGGCCGCGCCGCACAATCTGTTTCTGCGCCCGCGGCGGCTGATGGACTCCGCGCCCGGCGAAGCCGCACTGACCACGGGCTTCCGTTTCGGGGCCGCGCCCGCGGGCGGCACGCCCGAGACCTCCCGCACGGTCCGCTTCCCGTCCGCCCGGTTCACCTTCACCTGGTCACCCGGCCGAGGACGCTGGCTGGTGGCCATGGACGGCACCCCGACGGTGACGACCGACGGCAAGACGGTGGCCCCGGCGACGGTGGTCGTCCAGTACGTCAAGGTGAGCAGGTCGAAGTACCACGACGTGCTCGGCAACAACTCGCCGTTCTCGCAGTCCGTCGGCACGGGCAGGGCCCAGGTGCTGCGCGACGGCCGCTCCTTCGACGCGAACTGGAGCCGCCCGGAGGCGAACGGCGGCACCCGGTTCACCACTCAGGACGGCGCGCCGATGAACTTCGCCCCGGGACAGGTGTGGGTGGTCCTCGCCCAGGCGTGAGCGTGCGCGAGGAGGACGGGGCGGCGGGACCGCACGCGAGGAGACCGGGACAGCGGGGACAGCAGGGGCAGCGGTCCTCAGCGCTCCGCGCGGAGCGGTTCCACGGGGAGGGGTTCCGCCGGGTTGCGGAGGCCCTCCGCCGCGTCCGACACCCGTTGGATCAGGTCGAGGAACAGCCCCTGCTCCCCGGCGGAGAGCGGTGCCAGGAAGACCTGGTTCATCCGGGCGGTGCGCACGGCCAGCTTCCGGTGCACACGCACCCCGTCCTCCGTCAGGCGGAGCAGGAAGCGCCGCCCGTCCTGCGGATCGCGCACCTTGTCGAGCAGCGCGCGCCGCCCGAGCCTGCTGACGACCTCCGCGATCGTGGACCGGTCGAGCCCCACCCGCTCCCCCACCGTGCGCTGGTCGAGGCCGGGTTCGGCGACGAGCGCGTTCAGGACCGCGAACTGCGGCGAGGTGATCTCCTCGGAGACCATCGTGTTCCACAGCAGATGGTGCGCCTGCTGGAGTCTCCGGGCCAGGTGCCCGGGGTGGGTGGAGAGGTCCACCGCGGCCATGTGCGCTCCTCGGGTCCGGCGTGCGCCGATGCGTTCGAACTCGTTGGTGCACTGAACAATAGCGGGCGGCATCGTCCTCTGTCCCACCGAAGGCGACCTTGCTGGCCCCTCGCATCACGTCCCCTATCTGGAGTCTTGACGGACCGAAGTCCGGGTGACAGCGTGTTGGCCACCTCGACGAATTAGTCAGTGCCCTGATTAATTTGCCATGATTGATTCGAGGCGCCGGGCACTCGGGAGAGATGGGGCTTCACGGATGGACAAGGTGGTCGCCACGGCACTGGAGGCGGTGGCCGATGTACCGGACGGCGCGACACTGGCGGTCGGCGGGTTCGGCCTCAGCGGTGTCCCGAACGTGCTGATCCAGGCCCTCCACGAGCGTGGGGTCCAGGGGCTCGGGGTCGTCTCCAACAACTGCGGGGCCATGGACTCCGGGCTCGCCACGCTGCTCGCCGCCGGACGGATCGCCCGGGTCACCGGCTCGTACATCGGCGCGAACAAGGAGTTCGCCCGGCAGTACCTGGCCGGCGAACTGGAGGTCGAGATGATCCCGCAGGGCACGCTGGCCGAACGGCTGCGCGCGGGCGGCGCGGGGATCCCCGCCTTCTACACGCCCGCCGGGGTCGGCACCCAGGTCGCCGAGGGCGGGCTGCCCTGGCGGTACGACGGCAGGGGCGGCGTCACCGTGGCCTCCCCGCCGAAGGAGGTGCGCGAGTTCGACGGCACCGCGTACGTGCTGGAGCTCGGCATCCGCACCGACTTCGCGCTCGTACGGGCCGCGAAGGGCGACCGGCACGGCAACCTCGTCTTCAACAAGTCCTCCCGGAACTTCAACCCGCTCGCCGCGATGGCGGGCCGGGTGACGATCGCCGAGGTCGAGGAGCTCGTGGAGCCGGGCGGGATCGACCCGGACGCGGTGCATCTGCCGGGCATCTTCGTCCAGCGCGTCGTGGCCCTCACCCGGGAGCAGGCCGACGCGAAGATGATCGAGAAGCGGACCGTCACGGCGACCACGGAAGCGAGGGTGACCGCGGCGGGCACGGGACCGGGAGCGGGCGGGGTCGGCGCGGCGGACGGCGGCGGCAGCAGCAGCGGCAGCGGCGGATCGACGGGCACGGCCGACGGAACGGTGGAGGCGTGATGGCCTGGAGCAGGGACGAGATGGCCGCGCGGGCCGCGCGCGAGCTGACGGACGGCCAGTACGTGAACCTCGGCATCGGCCTGCCGACGCTGATCCCCAATCACCTCCCCCCGGGCGTCGAGGTGATCCTGGAGTCGGAGAACGGCATCCTGGGCACCGGCCCCTACCCGGCCGAGGACCAGGTCGACCCCGACCTCATCAACGCCGGCAAGGAGACCGTGACCGTCCTGCCGGGCGCCTCGTACTTCGACTCCGCGCTGTCCTTCGGCATGATCCGCGGCGGGCACATCGACGTCGCGGTGCTGGGCGCGATGCAGGTGTCGGCCGGCGGCGACCTCGCCAACTGGGCCGTCCCCGGCAAGATGATCACCGGCATCGGCGGTGCGATGGACCTGGTCCACGGGGCCCGGACCGTCATCGTCGTGATGACGCACACCGCCAAGGACGGCTCGCCCAAGATTCTCCCCGTGTGCGAGCTGCCGCTCACCGGGAAGGCCTGTGTGAACCGGATCATCACCGACCTGGGCGTCCTCGACGTCACCCCCGACGGACTGCTGCTGACCGAGACCGCGCCGGGTGTCACGGCCGCGGAGGTCGCCGCGAGGACCGCCGCCGGGATCCGTGTCGGGGAAGGAGTCCGGCCGTGACGCACCCGATCAGGCCGTCGTCTCCGCCCTCACCTTCGCCCCCGCCCCCGCCCCCGAACGCTAGGAAGGCCATGGCTCCCACTCAGCCGGAGATCGACGCCGAGATCAAGGATCTCCAGGACGCGTACGACAAGGCGGTGGCCGGCGGGGCGCCCGTACGGCACCATCCCGCGCGCGACTACCCGCCGTACCGCAGCTCACAACTCCGCCACCCCAAGCAGCCGTTGGTCGCGGTGAGCGGCGCCGACCCGGAGACGGTCGAACTGTCGGGCCCGGTCTTCGGCGTCACGGACGTCACCGAGATCGACAACGACCTCACCCTCCAGCACCGGGGCGAGCCGATCGGCGAGCGGATCACCGTCTCGGGCCGTCTGCTCGACCGCGAGGGCCGCCCCGTACGCGGGCAGCTCATCGAGATCTGGCAGGCCAACGCCGCCGGACGGTACGCCCATCTGCGCGAGCAGCACCCGGCCCCGCTCGACCCCAACTTCACCGGCGTGGGACGGACCCTGACGGACGATCAGGGACGGTACCTGTTCACCACGGTCAGACCGGGACCGTACCCCTGGGGCAATCACACCAACGCGTGGCGGCCCGCGCACATCCACTTCTCGGTCTTCGGCACGGCGTTCACGCAGCGGCTGGTGACCCAGATGTACTTCCCGGGGGACCCGCTCTTCCGCTTCGACCCGATCCTGCGGTCCGTGACGGACGCGGCGGCCCGCAACCGGCTGGTCGCCGCCTACGACCACGATCTGTCGCGGCCCGGGTTCTCCCTGGGCTACGCGTGGGACATCGTCCTCGACGGTCCCTCTGCCACCTGGATCGAGGAAGGCCGTTGAGCATGACCGAGCGGTTGCTCCCCACCCCCGCCCACACCATCGGCCCCTTCTACGGCCACGCGCTGCCCTTCCCGGGCGGCGGTGACATCGCGCCCCAGGGCCATCCCGGCACGATCACCCTGCGCGGCCACGTGTACGACGGGGCGGGCGCCCCGGTCCCCGACGCCCTGCTCGACTTCTGGCAGGCCGCGCCCGACGGCTCCCTGACGGGTGTCCCCGGCTCCCTGCGGCGCGACCCGTCCACGGGCGGCTTCCTCGGCCGCAACGGCGTCGACTTCACCGGCTTCGGCCGGGCCGCCACCGACGCCGACGGCCACTACGCGCTGCGCACGCTGCCGCCGGGGAACACCGGACTCCCGTACATCGCCGTGTGCGTGTTCGCGCGCGGACTCAC
Organism: Streptomyces sp. NPDC127038; assembly: GCF_042725875.1. Lineage (NCBI taxonomy): Bacteria > Bacillati > Actinomycetota > Actinomycetes > Kitasatosporales > Streptomycetaceae > Streptomyces > Streptomyces sp. NPDC127038. The sequence continues at coordinate 65,762 of NZ_JBHXDQ010000047.1, forward strand.
GCACCACCTGTTCACCCGCGCCTATCTGGCCGACGGCCGGGACCCGATGCTCGACGCGCTGCCGGACGCGCGCCGCGCCACGCTGGTCGCGGCCGAGTACGCGCCGCGGGCGTACCGTTTCGACATCCGCCTTCAGGGCGAGGGCGAGACGGTCTTCCTGGAGTTCCCGTGACAGCCTCCGACCCCGTCGCGACCGACCTCGGTCTGCTCGCTCCCGGCCGGGCCGGCTCCCCGGCGTCGGCCGCGACGAGCGATTCCGCGTATCTGCGGGCCCTGCTCGACGCGGAGGCCGCGCTGACCCGGGCCCAGGCGTCCCTGGGGCTGGCCCCGGCCGGGGCCGCCACGGCCGTGGACCGAGCGGTCCGGGACACCGACTTCGACCTCGCCTCGATCGCGCTGCGCGCCCGCGGCGGCGGCAACCCGGTCATCCCCCTGGTGGCGGACCTGACGGCGGCCGTCCCCGCCGAGTTCGGCCCGTACGTCCACCGGGGCGCGACGAGCCAGGACATCCTGGACTCGGCCGCCATGCTCGTCGCGGCCCGCACCCTGGACCTGGTCCTGGACGATCTGGAGCGGACCGGGGACAACCTCGCCCGGCTCGCGGCCCGGCACCGGGACACCGTCCTGCCGGGCCGCACCCTCACCCAGCACGCGGTGCCGACGACCTTCGGACTGAAGGCGGCCGGGTGGCGGTCCCTGGTGCTCGACGCCAGAGACCGGCTGCGCGCCGTACGGGCCTCGCTGCCCGCCCAACTGGGCGGTGCCGCGGGTACCTTGGCCGCCTTCACCGCCTTCGGCGCGGACGACACCCGGGCCCTCGTCGCCACCTACGCCCGTGAACTGGGCCTCGCCGAGCCCGTGTTGCCCTGGCACACCCTGCGGACCCCGGTCGCCGACCTGGCGGGGGCGCTGGCCTTCACGGCCGGCGCGCTCGGCAAGACGGCCGTCGACGTGCTCACCCTCTCCCGCACGGAGATCGCCGAGCTGGCCGAGGGGGCGGGCGGCGGTTCCTCCGCGATGCCGCACAAGGCGAACCCGGTGCGGGCCACCCTCGTCGCCTCGGCCGCCCGGCGCGCACCCCTGCTCGCCGCCGCGCTGTACGGGGCGATGGCGGCCGAGGACGAACGCCCGGCCGGGGCCTGGCACGCCGAGTGGGAGCCCCTGCGCGATCTGCTCCGGCTGACCGGAGGCGCGGCCCGCGACACGGCCGAACTGACCGCGGATCTACGGGTCGACGCCGACGCCATGCGCCAACACCTCGACCTCACGCACGGGTTGATCGTCTCCGAACGCCTTGCCGCCGAACTCGCCCCGGTCCTGGGCCGGGACCGCGCCAGGGACCTGCTGACGCGGGCCGCCGCGCGGGCCGCCGGTGAGCGGCGCCCCCTCGCGGAGGTGCTCGGCGAGGAGCCCGCCCTGAAGGACCTGCCGGATGCCGACCTGGCCGAGCTGACCGACCCGACCCGTTACACGGGCTCCGCCGGAGTCCTCACCGACCGCGCCCTGGAGCGACGTTGACCACGAACCTGCTCGCCCATCGCGTGGAGGGGTCACCTTCCGCTCCCCCGCTGCTCCTCGGGCCCTCGCTCGGGACCTCGTACGCCCTGTGGGACAAGGTCGCGCCCGAACTGTCCACCGGCCACCGGGTGGTGCGCTGGAACCTCCCCGGGCACGGCGGGGCGCCGGCCGACGCGATCGGCCCCGGAGCGACGGTCGCCGACCTGGCCGCGCTCGTGCTGGAGCTGGCCGACTCGCTCGGCGTCGGGCGGTTCGCCTACGCCGGTGTGTCGCTGGGCGGCGCCGTGGGCCTGCACCTGGCCGTCCACCACCCGGAGCGGGTCTCGTCGCTCGCCGTGATCTGCTCCTCGGCCCACTTCAACGGGGCGAAGCCGTGGGAGGAACGGGCGGCTCTGGTACGACGGGAGGGCCTCGGACCCGTCGTCGCGACCGCCGACGCCCGCTGGTTCACGGCCGGTTTCACCGTGCCGGAGCTGGTACGGGACCACCGTGACGCCGACCCCGGCGCGTACGCGGCCTGTTGCGACGCCCTGGCCGCGTTCGACATCCGCGACCGGCTGGGGTCGGTCACCGCGCCGACCTTGCTGATCGCCGGGCGCGAGGACCCCGCGACGCCGCCCGCGCATCTGCGGGAGATCGCGGACGCGGTGCCGGGCGCGGCGCTCGTGGAGATCCCCGGCGCCTCGCACCTGGCGCCCGCGCAGTGCCCGGAGGCCGTGCTGACGGCACTGCGCACGCACTTCCCGGGGGGAGCCGCCCGACTCGGCATGCGGGTGCGCCGCGAGGTTCTGGGGGACGAGCACGTGGACCGTGCGCAGGCCCGTCAGAGCCCGCTCACGGCCCGGTTCCAGGACTTCATCTCCCGCTACGCCTGGGGGGAGATCTGGACCGACACGACGCTGTCCCGGCGCGAACGCAGCATGATCACGCTGACCGCGCTGGTGGCGCACGGCCACCACGACGAACTGGCCCTGCACGTCCGGGCGGCCCTGCGCAACGGCCTGGCCCCCGAGGAGATCGGCGCGGTGCTGCTCCAGACGGCGGTCTACTGCGGTGTCCCGGCCGCCAACGCGGCGTTCGCGGTGGCCCAGCGGGTGCTGGCGGAGGACCCGGACTGAGGCCCGGCGGTCCGAGTGCCTCGCCGGGTCGCCGCGCTCGTCACAGGCCCGGCGGTCCGAGTGCCTCACCGGGTCGCCGCGCACGTCACAGGCCCCTCGTGGCCGCTTCCGCCAGGTCCGCCGCGATCGTCACAAACCCGTCAGGGCCGCTTCCGCCTTGGCCGCCAGGCCGTCCGCTCCGCAGGCGCGGGCCAGGGTCAGGCCCTTGTTCAGTTCCATCGCCGACCGGGAGGCGATGCCGTACTCGACGCGGGCCGCCGCGTGTTCGTACTGGCAGGGAGAGGCCTCCAGGTAGGTGACCGCCTGCGCCGCCAGCCGGACGGCGCGCTGGCCCGTCTCCAGAGCGGCGGCGCACCGCAGCGCCTCGCCGATCGCCGTGTCGGTGCCGAACCGCTCGGCCTGGCGGCGGGCGTCGCCGGCCAGGGAGGCGGCGCGGGACGGGTCCTCGTTGGCGAGCGCCCGCGCGAGGTCGACGGCCCAGGGAGCGAGCACCGTGTTGTGGTGGCCACGGGCGGCGGCGGCCTTCTCCGCCGCCTCCAGCTCGTTGATGCCCTCCTTGGTGCGGCCCATGGCGAGCAGCAGCCGGCCGCGCACGGAGCGGGTGTCGGGAAGGACGATCGTGGTCGGGTACGGAGGCGCGAAGCCGTAGCGCTCGGCGATCTCCGCGGCCTGCTGGACGTGCCCGCGGGCCAGCAGGGTGTCGATGAGGCCGCAGGTCGCCGACCAGTACAGCGGCAGTCCGCGTCCGACCCGCTCGGCGAGGCGCAGCGACTCACGCTGGTAGTGCTCCGCGTCCGCGAGGCGGCCCCGCCTGCGGTGGGCGAGTCCGAGGTAGGCGTTGGCCAGGGAGAGGTGGCCGCCGCTCCAGCCCGCCTTGACGTAGGCGTGCAGGGCCTCGCTGAACAGGCTCTCGGCCCGGTCGAGCCGGTCCGTGTAGGCGTACGCGCTGCCCAGCATCAACAGGAGTTCGACGCCCCACTCGGTGTCGGTCCAGGCGAGTCCGGGTGCGAGACGGCCGTTGACGAGGGCCCGGTCGCAGAGTTCCGCGACCTCCTCGGCGTTCTCGCCGCGGGTCATGGCGTCGAAGCCGCGCAGTATGAGCAGCGCGCGCTCGGAGTTGTCGCGTCCGGTGCAGGTGGTGACGAGTTCGGCGAGGCCGCTGGAGTGTCCGGCGCGCTCCTCGCCCGCGTGGATGCCCTCCCACATGTAGTGCACGGCCTGGAGCCGCATCCGGGCGGGTCCCGGCGCCAGCCGCTCGACCTCGGCGTCGACCGTGCGGACGGCCTCGTCCAGCTGGTCGTTGTGGAGCAATGCCTGGGAGAGCCGGAAGACGGCGTCGACCCGTTCGGTGTCCGTCAGTCCGGGCCGCTCCAGGGCGGCACGGAGATGGGCGATGGTGGTGGACGGCGCGGTCAGGAGCGTGGCGCAGCCCAGTTCGTAGAGCACCCGTGCGTGCACCTCGGGGAGCGGGGGCTCCTTCAGAGCGCGTTCGAGGCAGCGCCTGGCCGCGTCGGGGGCGCCGACGGCGAGGTGCTCGCGGGCCGCTTCCCGCATCTGCTCGACGAGTTCGGGGTCGTCGTCCGGATGCACTTCGAGGAGATGGCGGGAGGCCGCGGCGGCTCCGCGTCCTGACTCGGTGACCGCCCAGGCCGCCTGGCCGTGCATGGCGGTGCGCAGGGCGTCGGGGATCGAGCGGTAGACGGCGGTCGCGATGAGCGGGTGCACGAACTCCAGCTCGCCGTCCGGCCGGTGGTGGCCGTTGGTGGAGCCCACGGAGGTCAGGATGCGTGCGGCGCCCAGGAGTTCGGCGCAGCGGGAGGCCTCCTCGTCCGGCATTCCGGCGAGTTGGGCGGCGAGGTCAAGGGAGATCCCGGTGCCGAGGATGGCGGCCGCCCAGGCGAACCGCGTGGCGTCGATGCCGAGTCCCTCAAGGCGGGCGACGAGTCCGCGGCCGCGGGCGGAGCGGTTCAGGTCGCGCAGTTCGGCGGCCGAGGCCTCGACCGGATCGAGTTCGCTGTCCTGGACCTTGGCGAGGAGTTCGACGGTCTCGTACGGGTTGCCGCCGGTGACCGCCCACACCTCGCGGCAGAAGGGCGCGTCGGCGTGTTCGCCGAGCGTGGCGCGGGTGAGCCCCTCGGCCGCGGCCGGGGTCAGCGCGGTCAGGGTGGCGAGGGGACGGCCCGCGGCCGTGATCGCGTCCAGCAGCCGGGCGCTCTCGCCGCTGACGCCGCCGGGCCTGCGGGCCACCACGACGAGGACGGACAGGTCGTCCAGGCGTTCGGCGAACGCGGCGAGCCAGCGCAGGGTCTCCTGGTCGGCCCAGTGCGCGTCGTCGACGAGCAGGACGAGCGGCCAGTCACGCTTGGCGAGCCGGCGCACCGCGGCGACCAGACCGTCGCAGACGCCCTGCGGGTCGGGCTGGCGGGTGTTGGGTTCCGCTATGCCGAGGGCGGGACCGGCGACGTCGTACCAGTCCCCCAGGTATTCGCGTGCCTCCTCCTGGAGCAGCGAGACGAGGGCCGGCTGGAGCAGCTGCCGTACGACGTTGAAGGGGACGGACGTGACGGTCTCGCCGCCGCGCGCCGACCACACGGCACAGCCCTGGCCCTCCGCGATCCTGCGTGCCTCGGCGAGGAGGGCGGTCTTGCCGAGTCCCGCCTCTCCGCCGATCACCAGCAGGCTGCCCGGGGTCGCGGAGTCCGCGCGCAGCGCGGTGATCGCTTCTTCGAGGGCGGCGAGCTCCTCGTCGCGCTCCCACAGGGAAGCCGAGGCGACCGTTCCGGGCCGTACCTCCGTCATCCCGATACCTCCCCAGGTCGCCCGAACGACGTAACTCCCCTGAGCCTAGCCTCCTGGAAGCCGTGGCGGAGGCGGGACCCGGCACCAGTTGCCGGGACGGGTGACGGCGTTCTCGCGAGCGCGCCGGGGCCGAACACCGGGCGCGGGAGAAGGGAAGTGACGGACAGTCAACCATGGGGAAAATGAAGGTAATTTTCCGTCTCCGCCGACGGTGGCGGGCCGCGGCCCGGCGACGGGCGGGCGCCCTCGGGAGAAACCGGCACGAGCGCCCCCGCGTGCGACCGTGACCTGCACGCCCTCCGCGTTCCCGGCTCCGGCGGGCCGTCCTCGCCGACGGCGTGATCGTCTCGCCGGGACCGTCGGAGCCGGCCGCGACGGCCATGCCCCTCCCCGCGGCCCCACCCCCGGACGGGGCCGGCCGGCCCGGGCCGTACGCGAGGTTCTCGCACGCCTTGGCACTGACGTTCTTCATCCGTCCGGTGACACCCCGTGTCCGCCGGTCCTTGCCGCGGACGTGCTCGCGTCAACGATCGGAGGCTTCGCGGGGCGGCCCGCGAAGACGTCCGGAGACCCCTCGGAGACCTCTCGGACGACTTTCGGACGGCTCTCGGGCAGCTTTCGGACCCCTCGCGGGCGGCTCCCGGACGGCTCCGGGGGGCTCCCGGACGGCTCCGGGGGGGCTCCCGGGGGGCTCCCGGGGGGCTCCCGGGGGGCTCCCGGGGGAACCCTCTCATCCGCCTTTCACCCTCGGCTCTTACGGTGGACCCATGACGCAGGTGACTCCCCCCGGCTGGTACCCCGACCCCGGGCAGACGAATGACGCTCCCGCCACCGAGCGCTGGTGGGACGGTAAGACATGGACGGACCAGGTCCGCCCCGTCGGGTCGGCGGCCGCCTGGGGTCCCCCCGCCCATGCGGCGGGGGCGGGTCCCTATCCGGCGTACGCCCCGGCCGGCCCCCGGCGCGGAGTGCGCACGGGCATAGCCGTCGCGGCGGCGGTCGCCGTCCTCGCGGGCATCGGCGGGGGCGTGTACGCGCTCACGCACAACAGCGGAAACGGCGGGAGCGCCGCCTCCGCGAACCCCGCCGGGCCGGGCGGCCAGGGCGGATCGGGGGGACCCGGCGGCGGCCTGGAGGGCGGACCGAACGGAGTTCCCGGCGGTTCGGGCGGCCCGGACGGCTCCGGGGGCTCCGGCGGGCAGACCCCGGCTCCGGGCGAGTCCGGCGCGCCGCAGACCGACCCCGGCTTCGCCACGGATGCGTACAACGGCATCAGCATCCCGGTCCCGGACGGCTGGACCGGCCGGAGCAGCGCGAACGGCTCGGCCTCGGTGGCCACCAAGGACACCTACAAGTGCCCCGGCGACACCTCGCAGGACTGCCAGCGGGGCGGCGCCTACTCGGCGCCCGCGAGCGCGCAGAAGCTGAAGGCCACGACGGCCGAGGCGGCGGCCAAGGAGGACATCCCGAAGAACGCGGCCGAGTCGTACGGCACGGGCTACGGCTCGATCACCTCGCACCAGGAACTGGCCTCGAAGGCGGTCACGGTGGCCGGCGAGAAGGGCTATCTGGTCCGCTGGAAGGTCGTGACCAGCAAGGGCGACGACGGTTACGTCGAGTCGCTGGTGTTCCCCTCCCCCGCCGACCCCTCCTCGCTGGTCGTCGTCCGCTTCGGCGTCGACGCGAGTTCCAAGGCCCCCCGGCAGACGGTCATCGACACGATCACCAAGGGCATCAAGGTCGCTTCGGGGACCGGCGGCAGCGGGCAGAACGTCTGAGAGCCCGTCCGACGATTTCCCGTCCGCCCGGCGGAACTGGATCGGCCGGGTGGGGTGCCCCTCCGCTCAAGGGGCATCCCACCCGGCCGGGGGTGTGCGCCGCCCCCGTCCCCACGGTGCGGCGCGATACAGGCCGACGTCCGGTCATCCCACGGACAAAGGCCTGAGACTCAGGTGAGGCCGAGCGTCGGCAGCACGACGGCCTCCACGAACCGTGTGAGATACGCCGCGTCCGCGTACTGGCCGTCGAGCAGCGGGCGCACCCTCGGCACCCCGAGCATCTGGGCCGGAATGAACTCCAGCGCCGGATGGCCCGCCTCGACCTCGCCGCGCTCGACACCGCGGCCGATCATCTGCCGCAGCTCGGCGACCTCGGGTTCGACGAGCGCCTCGCGGAGCGCCTGCTGGAGCTCCTTGTCCTGCATCACGGCGTTGCCGAGACCCTGGAGCAGCTGCGTGCTGTCCCGGGCCGACCAGTCGCCCGCGGCCTTCGCCGCCGCGCGCAGGTCCCCCGCGAGCGAGCCGGTGTCGATCCCGGTGAACCGGGGACAGCGGTTGTTGCGCAGCGCCGCGGCCACGAACTGGGGCTTCGTCTTCCACTGCCGGTAGAGCGTGGACTTGCTGCACCGCGTGCTCGCCGCGACGCCCTCCATGGTGAACGCCTCGTACCCGCATTCACGGATCTGTTCCAGCACGGCGTCGTAGAACTCCTGCTCACGCTCGGGCGTGATCTTGGAGCGGCGCGAGGCGACGACCGAGTCCGGTCCGTCCGCGGCCTGCGACGTCATGGCGCTTCTCCTCGCTCGATCCGGACGGTGCCGGTGCGGTCTTGCGGCAAGTGTAATCGATACGCAAGGGTACCGGTACGCATCCGTATCGGTACACTCGCGTATCGGTACTCAGCCGTATCGGTACACTGCCGTATCGATGGGCCTCGGACAGGATCCACTCCTCCCCCACCGGGAAGACCGAGTGGATCCTGTCCTGGGCTCACCGCGCTTCGCACGACATTCAGACCGTCAGCAAGGGGGCCGGGGGATGGAATCCCGAACCGAGCCTGCACGACCCGCTTCCGACTCCGCGCCGGAACCGGAACCACCGGACACGGGCACGCCCGCGGGCATACCCGCGGCCGCGTCACCCGACGCGGCCGCCCCCGCGCGCCCGCGCACACCCGCGCCCACGAGCCCCGGAGCGTCCGCCGGGCGCCCGCCGCTGGTGCGGGAGCTGCTGCTCGTCGTCGGGCTCTTCGTCGTCTACAAGGCCGGCCGGCTGCTGGCCGACGGCCGCACCGGCGAGGCCTTCGCCGACGCGCACCGCGTCTGGGGCTGGGAGCGGTCCCTGCACCTGCCGGGCGAGGGCGCCGTGCAGGCCCCGCTGCTGCACAGCGACATGCTCGTCCACCTCGCCAACACCTATTACGCGACCGTCCACTTCCCGGCCACGATCGCCTTCCTGGTCTGGCTGTACGTGCGGCGCCCCGCGCACTACCTGTGGGCCCGCCGGGTCCTCGCCCTGCTCACCGCCGCGGCCCTGGCCGGGCATCTGCTGTTCCCGCTCGCGCCGCCACGGCTGCTCGCCGAGACGGGACTGGTCGACACCGGCCGGGTCTACGGGCCCACGGTGTACGGCGCCCACCCGGCGGCCGACGCCCTGGCGAACCAGTTCGCAGCGATGCCCTCGCTGCACTTCGGCTGGGCCCTGATGGTCGCGATCGGCCTGATCGCCGCGACCCGCTCACGGCTGCGCGCCCTGTGGCTGCTGCATCCCCTGCTCACCCTGCTGGTGATCGTCGGCACCGCGAACCACTACTGGCTCGACGCGATCGTCGCGACCGCGCTGCTGTGCATCGCCCTCGCCGTGATCCCCCCGCCCCACCGGACGGCGACGGACCAGGGCCTGCCCCCGGCCCCCGAGCCGGCCGGGATCTCCGTACCCGAGCGGCACGGACCCGAGCTGCACGGACTCGTGGGAGCCGGACGATGAACCCGACACTCGTCGCCGTCGGCCTGTCCCTCTTCTCCGCCGTCGCCTACGCCTCCGCGGCCGTCGCCCAGGAGCGGCTCGCCGCCCGGTCGGCCGGCTCCGGCACGCTGCGGCTGCTGGCCCGGGGCGCCTGGTGGTGGTCGGTGACCCTGAACGCCGCGGCGGCGCTGCTGCACGTGGCGGCCCTCCGATACGGAACGCTCACCCTGGTCCAGCCGCTCGGGGCGCTCACCCTGGTGGCCGCTGTACCGCTGGGCGCGCGGATGGCCGGACGCCGGGTCACCGTGGTCGAGTGGCGCGGTACGGCCCTGACCCTGATCGGTCTCGGCGCCCTGCTCGTCACCGCGTCGGGGGCCGCTCCCGACGAGGTGCTGAGTCTGCCGCAGGCGCTCGCCGTCGCGGGGACGACGGCCGCAGTCATCGGCGTCCTGGCGCGCGGCGCCCGGCCGGGACTGCGGCACGCGACCGGCTCCGGGTTCGCCTCGGGCGTGGCCTCGGCGCTCACCCAGACCGTGACGGTGGCCGCGACGGACCGTTCGGAGCCGACGCCGGTCGCGCAGATCGTCGTGGTGTCCCTGCTCGTGGCGGCCTTCGCCGCGGGCGGGCTGCTGCTGTCGCAGACCGCCTACCAGGGCGGGCTCGGCGCTCCGCTGGCCGTCGTGACACTCGCCAACCCGCTGGCCGCCGCGGTGATCGGACTGACCCTGCTCGGTGAACGCCTCCAGGGCGGCGCGCCGGGTCTGCTGCTCGCGCTCGTGGGGGCGGCGGTCGCCGCGTGGGGTGTGGTGGCGCTGTCCCGTTCGGCACCCGAGCCGCCCGCGGCACCGGCGGACGCGAGGCCGGCCGGCCTCGCGGACGACGACGGCCACCCGGTCGCCGCGGTGCTCGCGCTGGAGTCAGGACCGGCGGCGTACGAGCCCTCGCTGCTGCCCCGGCAGCCCAGTCCGGGCCATCTGACGTCCCTGTAGGAGACTGC